>CAYNZV010000020.1:0-30490 GCA_964401715.1 uncultured Gemmatimonadaceae bacterium
CGGCATCATGTACGGAGACATTTGCTTCGAGCTGACGCGCTCATTCAAACAGAAACCGTATCGACTACGAGATCATCTGGATCGACTCTACGACTCACTTGCTTACACGGAAATCGACTGTGGCTTGAGCAAGGACGAGATGGAAGCGGTAAGTCTCGAGTTGGTGGAGCGCAGCTTCCCGGCACTGGCCGACTTCGAATTTCACCTATACCACCAGATTAGTCGTGGTGGCATGGGACTGTACGAAGAGCTGATTGACGAAGGCACCGATCCGATCGTGGCGATCAACATCTACCCGATCGTACGCACCCTCGGCCGTGTGGCCAAACGGTACGAAGAAGGGGCTCACTTCGTCACCCCGAAGCAGCAGTCGATACCTTGGTATTGTCTGAGTCCGCGGGCCAAAACGCACAGCCGGCTGCACTATAAGCTCGCCGATCTAGAAGTGAGCCGTATGGGAGAAGACCTGAACACCATGCTGACCGATGAACGCGGTTTCCTCACAGAGGGCACCGGCAACAACTTCTTTATGGTTAGAGGCGGCCAGATCATGACCCCGAAAGTCCACAACATCCTCTTCGGCATCGGACGCAAGGCCTGTTTAGAGATTATCGAGGGGTTGGGCATGAGCGTTGTGGAGACGGATATCAGCCCTTACGATGTGTTACAGGCCAGCGAAGCCTGGTCTACCAGCACGACCATCTGCATGACTCCGATCACCCGCTTCAATTTCAAAACGGTCGGGGACGGCAAACCTGGCCCAGTCTACAAGAAGCTGTACGACGCCTGGTGTGAGGAGGTGGGGTTGGACATCGCCGGGCAGGCACGATCTTACGGCAAGATCGTCGACACCTGGAAGCCCTGAGGTAACCCGTCCATGGCTACATGAGGTACCACAACTCCAACACGAAAATTCAAACCGGCTTAAGCAAGTAGTGTCCGCCGGGGTGTGTGCAAAAGGTGAACCTGTCGCCCTCTACGGCCACGGTTTGCACGGGGTTACCACTTTCTACTTCGTACACGCGTGGATGGAACTCTGGCCACGGATTCAAAAAGGTACAATCTCTACCTTTCTCGCTCACCACCTCCACGTTCTCGACCTTGCCCTCGTTGAGCTCCGCTGAAACCAGGAAAGCGTTTTTCGCACGTAACGTACCGAAGCGCGCCGGCTGATCCCTGGGCCATACCGGAAAGAAACGTAAATACCCGCGGTGACTCTGTAGCAGCATTTCGCTCACCGCCAAGCTCGTGCCACAGGTCTCGATGCCGCCACCACCGCGGACGTAAAGGTTGGGTGGCATCAGCATGTCCAGCGTCTGTCGCAATTTCTCCAGAGTCCCAGGATAGTTCATGCGCACCGCCGCCGGGAAGCTGCGGCAGAAACCGTTTCCTTCCCAGGCATCTGCCTGCTCGACGGAATTCAGCGCAATCTGCACCAGCTCAGCATCCGACTCTTCATCCACCTGCGCACCCGGATAGATGGCGTTCAGGGAGGCGCCCCCCTCCTTGAAGTGGGGTTCGTTTTCCGTGAGACTGAACACCGTAACACCGTTGTGCTTCACATAGGTGTAATCGCTGAAGTTCTCGATGATATCGGCCCATTTGTCCCGGCGATCTGCATCCACGTCGAGATCAACGCTGACGTCGATTAAGGTCTGGAACAACCGGCGCAAGAAGCCCCGGTGTTGGAGAGCGTTGGTGTCTTTGCCCCAGTTCTCGGATTCGTGTGCGTTGCTGCGATACACCACGTAGCGACCGCTACCGTCCCGCTGCAAGTAATCTTCCCAGAAGTTGGCCACCTCGATGAGGAATGGATACAGCTTCTCCCGCGCAGTCTCTGCATCCAGGGTGTAGTAATATCCGTCCTCAAAAATGACGGCACAGTAGGCAGCATTGCTGCGCTGGCCGTAAGTGCGCGGGTCGCAAAGCCCGTAGGGACCAATGTGGGTGGGATAATGCACGCCGCGACAGCAGTGCTCCTGGGCCATCTTTCGTGCCCGCGGTATGAAATCGAGCACCGCATCGTAATATGGAATCGCCAGTTCCGGATGATTGGCAGCAAAGATGCCGAAATAGGAGCACTGAAAGTTGTAGTTGAGCGTGTAGTCGCCGTTCCAACGGGAGCGGTCTGTGGTGATCCAGTTGCCCCACAGGCCTGGCGCCATCTTCCCTGCCCGGTTACAGCAGGCCATGATGTATTGGGCTCCATACCAGAACGCTTCCACCTTTTTGTCAGTGATTTCCAGGTAAGAAGCAGACCAGAAGTCGGACCACCACGTCCGGTGTTCCCGATTCGACCACTCCAACACCGCAACATCCCCTTCTAGTGCCTCGTATTTCGCCACTTCTAACGGGTCGCCCGGCTCCACATCCCTGTTGGTAACTATGGAAGTGACGATCCACACAGTACGTCCTGAAGACAGTAGAAAAGCGGCGGTCGACTTGGACTCTTCGTCGCTGTCGACTTCCGCGTTGACCCCAACCATTTTGGTCGCCATGGCAGCGTCCATCCCCTTCACGTCGATGGGCTCTGCGTGGCGTGTAACCCACAGCAGATCGCCATCGGTGCCAGCCGCGGTGGGATACTCCCGTCCTTCGCGGTACTCCAGGACCCGTCGCCGCTCCAACGGCATCAGACCCACCGGGTATTCCTTCAACCGGGACCTGTTTGTCCGCAAATCGACGACGACATCCAGGCTCTGTTCACCGTCATTGTGGAGCTCGACAACTAGCAGGTTCTTGTGCGCCGGTGTCCACGATCGCGTCGAGACCCGGATGTCGTCCTTCTCGAAACGACCACGCACCTCAGCTTTCAACAGGTCCTGCTCCTGCCGATAACTGGCGTCCACCAAAGCGGGAATGGAAAGCGTTAGTGCACCCGGAGGCAGTGGGATATATTGCACCTTCGACCAGAAATCGATCTTCCCAATCCAGAAGGTCTGCTCTTCAGCTTCACCGGACAGCACAACGCCTACATCGCCGTTTCCGAGCAATGGTCCGTCGACCCCATACACGCTGGGGACCCGTTTCGGCGGTTCGTTGAACACCCCAGTGTGTTTGCCAACTATGGGGTCTTCTCTCTTGCTCATTTGATTCGTGGATCCTTTGCTGTATCAGGAGGGTTGGCAGACACCTCGGCAGCGCCGAAAGACAACGCTCTGCAATAACGGTCCGACTGCGGGCTATGGTTCATGGCTGTGCGAGCGAGCAGCTACCGAGCTCTTCTATGCAGAAGAGCTCTCCTCGTAGGCGTGGTGCCCGTCGCGATACATCAAGCGGGCATCTACGCGGGGAAGCTTGTCGATGCAATGGCGTAGGAAACAGTCGACGCAGATGGTTACATCTCCCGTGGTTGGATTCTCGTTTTCGCCGTACTCGTAGGTCTCGAAATTGATAATCGCGCGATAAAGATCGGGGGACCGATCCTCGTGTTTGATCGGATAGAAGATCAACTCTGCTTTTTCGTCTGCATCACCGCCGCAGATGCCACAACTGTTTCCGTTTGTTTTCTCGCTCATCGTATTCTCCTCATGCGAAATTGCGGGCGACTCGGGATGTGTGGTCTTCCTCTTGGCAATCCATCATTGGTCGGTAACGGTTAAAAGTAGAACCGATAAGAATAGTGACAAGAAGCTATAGTGACCCACGAAAAACAACTGCGTCGTTGCTATTCTCACGAATATTTGAACCGGCCGACGATGAGACCTATGATCGCCTCAAAGCTTACCTCTACGGGCACTCCAAACTCATGGAGAGCTGGCGTGCCATACCGATGCAGCTGACCCTGCGGATTTACCGCCTCAAATCGCCGATCGAATTTGCGGGCAAGGGAGCGCTACAGTTTGTGACATGAAGTCCTAAGCCGAACCATATTCTTAGGATTTAGAGCGCCAGATCCCGAGCAGTACAACAACTAATTGGCTTGAACCAGGTACGCCACGCCAGCACCTTGCGCGCACCACACCCCTTGTACTTGCATTGACGCCACAGGCCGCAACACTCTCATTTACGTTGTTAGTTGTCACTTGGCGCGAAGCTAGACCAACCCGCAATTTAGCGATTCACCGAACCGATTGAGATCATCATGGATATTGCGGGCTTGCCCACCGAACCATTCGAATACCAGCTCAACTTCGATAAACTCACCACCGATAACCTGATTCTAAGCCAGATAGACAACACCTTTGGCGCCGGACCGGTTCGCGAGGAATCGCTGCTCTCCAGCTGGCCGGCACCCAACTGGATCGTCGAGGACGGCAAGGTGCGGCAGATCCGCAGCCGTGCCAAAGAATACGAGATCCGCCGCGAACGGCTGCAAGCTGAGTTCGAGCGTGCCGGTGAATCCAGAAACGTCAAACCGTTCGTGCTCATCCAGAATCCGCCCATATCTATCCTCGCATTCGGCAACTGGCAGTGGACCGATTGCAAGTTGCGCGGAACCGTTCAAGGAGGCCAAGATGGTCACAGCGGTATCGCCTTTCGCTACCGGGACGGTCGCCACTATTACGCCGTCACCGTCGAACGGGGCGTCGGCTTGCGCATCATGCTGCGCAGTGGTGACCATCACCGGGAACTCGTACGCATACCATTGGTTGTCGACCCGGGCGAGTATCAATTGGTGGCCTCGATGCAGGGCGACCTGATCGAGGCCGGCCTGAAGGACGGGCCGACGGCGACGGTGCGCGATGCCACCTACGCCTTCGGCAAATGCGCGCTGGTGTGCGAGGGCGAATCCACTTACGGAACGGTGGAGGTAAGCGGCAACGCGCTGGCGGAATCAGGCATGCCGCTGCCGGAAGCTCCAGAGATGAAACTCCTGGCCCGCGGGGATCTGATGCAAGGCTTGCTCGAGGGCCGGATCATCTTCCACGATGTGGATGGCGACGGTTTACCGGAACTGATAGGCGACGAGTCTCTCGGTAACCATATCCACTGCCAGCACCTCAAGCGCGGCCCCATGTGGACCATCGGCCCTTACGAATATCCGGTCAGCCGCGGAGGCGACCTGCCGTTGTACTGCTTCGACATCGACGGCGACGGACGAGGTGAGCTTGTGTTTACCGCCGACTTCGGCGTCCACATTCGCGATGCATTGACCGGAAAGCACCGCCAGACGATGGAGACACCGCCGGCCAACCATTACCGCGATGACGACGATCCCCACGAGCGTTTGTTGGGTGATGCCCTGCGCCCCATGATCACCAAACTTGGTGAACCACCCGGTTTTTACATCAAGGACCGCTATTGGAACCTGTGGGTCTACGACTGTCATCTGAACCTGGTTTACCACAAGGCACTCAACACCGGCCATCACCCGCTCAACGTGCGCCTCCGTTCCGATGAGCCGGATTACCTAATGGCCAGCCGCTCGATGTTGTCTCCAAACGGAGAAACGGTCTGGGACCTGGAGCTACCCGATCACTCCGACGCCATCGGTCATTTTGCCCTACGCACCAAACCGCGGCTCTACATTGCCGCCGGCGAAGAGGGCATGCTGGAATTGGAGCCCCACACGGGCGAGATCGTTAACCAGCTCAAGTGGGGTCACGTGCAGTTGTATGCGCTGGGTCGCTTCATACCCGATCGCGCCGGCTACCAGATCCTCACCACTACGCAATGGCGCGAACCTGGAGTAACCGTGCTCTTAGACGACGAGCTCAATCTGATCGAGCGTTGGATGGAGATGTCGTCGGAGACGGGCAATCGCGCCATTCCGTGGGGCATCGACGGTGCCGATCTGGCGATCAACCGCACCGGGATCCGCGATCCCCGTAGCGGTCGCCTGATTCGGCCTTTACCCGAAGAATGCGGCTGGATCCGCACCATGAACGTGCTGGATCTACCGAGTTACGGCCCCGGATGCCTAATAACCATTAACGAGGGAGAATGGCAGATCTGGGGTCCTGGCGCCAACGTGCCCCCGGTCCCTTGCCGCTACCGACCGAACGCAATGGAGCCTTCGGGGTATTTGCCCATCCTCGACTTTTGATATCTTATATAGGCCGCATTCATCAACAGGAATAGGAGACCGATCATGCAGAGCTATCTGGAAGCATGTGACATCCCGACCGCCAAGGTCGGTAAGGCGGAAGTGCCCCGCCTGATCATGGGTATCCATCCATACGACGGCTGTTCCTATCAAGACAAGAAGCGCGACGATGAGAATTTTCAGGCCTTTGGCAGCGTCGAGAACGTTGCCAACGTAATCAAGATCGCCGTGGACGAAGCCGGGATCACCGCCGTCCAGGTAGACCATATGTTGGCAACCTTGGACCGCCTTCACCTACAAGCGGTTTGGGAAGCGGAGCAATCGCTGCAGAAACAAATCGCCATGGTCGCCTACATCCTGGTTCCAATCGTGCTGGACGGCGAGATCGTCTCCTACTCTCCGAAAGCCCACGCTACCTTTTATCAACACAACGATCGCGTGGGCGGCGAGAAGTTCCGCGAGAAGATCCGCCAAGATGAAATCGTCCGCTACGCCATGGGTGGTTCATCAGACGATCTGATCACTCCCGAGCAGGTAGCACCCTACACCGAGGCAGAAGCGGCCAAGCTCACCATCGACTACGGCATACTTGAGCGTTATCTCGGCTTTTTCGAGGGGTGCGACATCCTGATCGCGGATCCTGGTGCCGAGATCGATCTGCTTGCCATGACGGGTCGCTTCGATCTAATCCGTGATTACATCGCCTTTTTGCGCGAGCGCTACGACACGGTGATCACCAGCGTGCATCATGCCGGTGTCACCATTCCTATCCTGGAGCGCGAGAACATCCCGGTGGATGGCTACCTCACCACCGTGAACAAGCCAGGCACCTTCATGTTCCCCACCCAGGATATCGCCCTTGACGCTATTGCTAACGCATCAAAACCGGTGATGTCGATCAAACCGATGGCCGGGGGCCGCTTCCTCGGACCCCAGGCATTTGACTTCGTCTTCAATAAGGTTGGCGTTACTGCTACCATGTTCGGCATGGGCACCGCAGCACAGGTGCGCGAAACGACCGCGGCAGCACGGCAGGTTTTGGCAGCGTAGGACACTATGGAATTAGTTAGCGAAGGCCAGAAACAGCAATACGCCAGAGATGGTTACTTTGTCTTGGAAAGGGTCATTCCCGACCACTTTCTGGACATCCTTCGCAGCAAGTGTCAGCTGGCCATCGATTTGGCTGACGCCGAAATGGATCGGCTGGGCACTGACTCGAATCGCCTCAACCACCGCGGTAAGCGTTACTTTCGTTCCGGCATGCACGAGACCGATCCGGATTTGAACGAGTTCCTGTTCAGCGACCTGATGGCCGAGGTCTGTCGAGCTACCCTGGGCGAAAACGCGTATCTGTTCAACGAGCAATACGTGATTAAGGGAGCCGACACCGGTATGAAGTTCAGCTGGCATCAGGATTCCGGTTACGTCGGTTACCCCAATCACAAGCCGTATCTCAGCTGCTGGTGTGCACTCGACGACATGTCCGAAGAAAACGGAACGGTCCGGATAATGCCGTTCACTCGCGTCGGCATCCGGTCATTCGTGAAACACATCCAGGAAGAGGGTTCCAATGATCTGATCGGCTACTTCGGCGACGATCCCGGAGTGGCCGCGATCGTTCCGGCCGGCAGCATCGTCGTCTTCAGCAGCGTCAACTTCCACTGCAGCGGTTCCAACACCACCTCCAACATGCGGCGAAGCTACCTCGCGCAGTATTCCGCAGAACCGCTGCTTTCCGCCGACGGTAATTCATTGTGGCGCAGCGCCGAGCCG
This sequence comes from uncultured Gemmatimonadaceae bacterium, assembly GCA_964401715.1. GTDB lineage: Bacteria > Latescibacterota > UBA2968 > UBA8231 > UBA8231 > CAYNZV01. Next base: position 7,763 of record CAYNZV010000020.1, read on the forward strand.
TTGTTATTGAACGGCGAGAACGCAGTTGGTCAACCTGAACCTGAAGTCGCAGCGGCCTGCTCCGACTGATGCCGCAAAAATCAAAACCTCCGCTTAATTCCGAAGATCTTCATTTCTGGGAAGAATACGGCTATGTGGTCGTGCCCGAGGCCGTGCCCCTGAAGAATTGTCGTGCCGCCGAGATGGCCGTATGGGAATTCGCCGGAATGGAGTCCGACGACTCGGCAACATGGTACCGGGAGCCTCCCGTGGGGATCATGAAGGAGATCTACCAGCACCAAGCCTTGTGGGACAACCGGCAGCACCCGCGAGTGCACGAGGCCTTTTCACAGATTTTGAGCACGCCCGAACTGCTCGTGAGTCGGGACCGCGCCAGCATCAACCCTCCGGAACATCCCGGTCACACCTTCATGGGGCCGTGGCTGCACTGGGACATCAAGATTGAGGAACTTCCGGCTTTCGAGCAGATCGGCGTCCAAGGAATTCTCTACCTGTCCGACACCGCCGCCAATCAAGGAGCCTTCGTCTGCCTTCCCGGTTTTCATCTCAAACTGCACGCCTGGTTAGCATCTTTACCAGCGGATGTCAAACCACGTGAGCAGATCCAGGAGGAGTTTGGCGCAGAGGCCGTTCCTGTCGAGGGCAAAGCGGGCGACCTGGTGATCTGGCACAGCGCGCTGCCGCACGGCAGCAGTCCCAACAAAGCAAAGGTGGCACGCATTGCTCAATACATCACCATGGTTCCGGCACCCGAAGAACTAACCGCCGAATGGCGAACGGAAAGCGAGCAGTGGTGGCAGGAGCGATTGACGGGTCTGGGCCGGAACGAGAAGGCGAAGGAGCATCGTGAAGGCACCACTGCCGTACTCACACCTCTTGGCCGGAAGTTGCTCGGTGTCAGTCCCTGGTGATCAACAGAAAGTGTCGTGGGGTCGCCTACTGGCCGGGGCGCCTTGGCAATCGATGCCAACAACTACCAGCGGCAATTGTTGTCAGTCACAGACCGATGGACCTTACAGTGATGCGGAATTCGTTGTTCTGAGGTTTCGTGTGCACTCGTGAGAAATTATCAAGCAACCTCTCCGCGATTTTCTCGAGCGGTCGTCCCACGGTGGGTGCATGGGAATTAACTACTTGGCGGCCTGACATAGACCGTATCCACCTGCTCGGGCGAACCTGTCAATCGGAAGTTGTCAGCCAGGAGGTCCGGCCTGGTTAACCTTCGCGGACATAGATCGGGTTAGCAAAGGCCTTGCGGTTGTCCCGGGCAAAACACTCGACCCGGATGTAGGATGCCCCACCCTTGAATCTCATCCTGTAGGAGCCCTTCACGACCTGGTCGTGCTTGGGCCACAGATCTCTGACGACCTTGCCATCTGCGACGACGCGCACACGTTGCAGACCGAAACTGTCGACGCACTCGTAGCGCACCTCGATGCTGCTGCCCTTCTTGCGCTTGAGAACATCGCCCATCTGCGATCGCCCGCACCTCAAGCTGATGAAAGGCGCGTCGGAGGCAAAGAAATGGCCGCCCCACAGACTCGCCAGCACATTCTTCTTGGTCAGCCGATCGACGAAGACGCCGTTCCACACATCACCGATGGCCTGGGGCAGGTGGGCGTCGGTGTTGCCCATGCCACGGACGGTCTTCCCCTGGCACAGGTGCTTGTCCCACAGTCCGACTGACCACTCATCGGTGATGTCGAAGCAGTCGAATATGTTGTTGGCGCCGTTGATCACCTCCATGGTGAAATCGTCGCCAAGCAGGTTGAGTGAATCGATCTGCTTCTTGGTGTAACGCCGTGTGGGAAACCAGCCGTTGGGGTGGGGAATGAATGGGAATCCCCCTAGATCGATCACGGCGTTGTAGTCTTTGACGAGATCGTGCTTGACAGTGTACTTCCGGTCCAAAGCGAGTATGCCCAAATGGTGGTGCTGGGTGCCTGGTTCCTGTCCCCACCACATATTCCGGTAATTGACGCACTCGACCTTCTGTCGGACGGTCTGGTGGTCGGTGAGGAAGAAAAAATCCAACCCGGCTTTCTCCACCCAATCCGCGATCTCGGGCACCGTACCGATGCCGTCACTATAGGTCGAATGGCTGTGACAGTCCCCACGGCGCACCTTGAAACCGGCCAGTTTGCGGGTCTGATCGATACGTTCCCGCATGGCCTCCTTCCAGTAGCCGATGACGGTGTTAGGGAAATTTAGGCGTTTGTCGGCACGCTTCTTCAGCTTGTGCTGGCGAGCGCGCTCCCGGGCAGTCTGACTGGCCATGGTTTATCCTTTCTGTCGTTCTTGTGAAACCGCTGACGATAGCAATCTTCGCGACAATTTTCCTTAAGCGGCGCTGGAGTACCATCGTAAGTGCTGGTGCTCGTACCGTGGAGATCGAGCAAACGCAGGCCGAATTCCTTAAACCAACTCCATACCTGGTCGATGTCTTCCTGGGTATACATGTAATCGGTGTAATATTCCTGTCACAAGTTTACGTGGCTGAAACCGGCTTCGGCGACCTGAAGCAACTGCGGAGAGGGATCTCCGATACCGCACCCACCGAAATCGTTTGCTATGGACATCTCCATGACATCCTCGATGCGAGTTAGTACATCGTGTAGTTGACGTGGGTAAAATGCCTTACTGGAGGTTGGCTACCCGGACCACCTTTCTCATTGCGATAGACACAGACCTCCGATCCATCGGGGCTGCCTAGCACCACGTCGGGTATGCCATCGCCATCCATGTCGCCGCAGTGGCAGATCGCTTTATTGTTGCCCCACGATTCCGGTGTTTCCAGATGGGCGACTTTATTGCCCGCGCCATCGAAGATGGCGCCGATGTGACCGATTACGATCGACTCGACGCCGTTGCCGTGCCAGTCGATCGGGAAGTGAAAACGAGCTCCGTAGGTCATGATCTGCCCCAGCAATTCACCGTTTTCGTTCACGATCCATAGCGGATGATCGCCGTACTGAACATGGTCGATGTCGACCACGATCTGCACTCCGCCCTCTTCGGGACAGATCCGGCCAATATCGATTGACTCAAAGTGGGGCCTATCCAAGTTCCACACCGCTTTTCCATCACCGTCCACCGCGGCCAAGAAGTTGTGGCCACAACCGGTGACGGCGAAGTAAGTGTCGGCCGGCGAGTTGCCGCGCCGCAAAACCCGGGCGCAGTCGAGGTGGCCTCCGTCATGAGTCAGGTGTTCCAACCCTAGTCCGCGCATCTGCCAACGAACCGTGCCATCCGGATTCAGCATGGCGTAGCCGACGATCAGCTCCTCACGACCGTCGTTGTCGATGTCGATGGGAAAGGGCTGGTGGGCGGTGCGATGATTGCACGGATCTTTGATGTACCACAGCTCGCGACCTTCTCGGTCGAATGCCCAGATCTCCCGATAGCGGGTCTTGACCACCACTTCCCGCGCAAACTCCCCACCGCTGAGATTCGCGAACAGCACCACATCGAAGGCATCCTTCGGAATCGGAAAACGTCGGCGCTCCTTGCCTGTGGCACCGTCCACCTCCACCAGATGGTCTTTAGTACAGAACACAGCCTCCAGGCGCCCGTCTCCATCCCAGTCGTGCAGCTGACAGGCGACGTCATATCCCAAGTAATAACTTCCAGCTCCTTTTGGCCCCCAAGTCCAGAGCCGGCTACCGTCCAGCTTGTGGGCGCTGACAGAGGTGACGTAATGGCCATCGCTGGAGGCGGCATTGCGCGCGCCTACGATCTCTACCTCGCCGTCGCCGTCAATGTCTCCCGCGACCATAAAGTTCGCCGCGCAATCCTGCTCGAAAACCAGGTGGCGCCAAGGTTTGACGACCGGTGCGTTGGCGTGTTCGGATGAATGCGCATGAATATCGAACAACTTCGGTTTCAAGTATTTCGGCTGTCGTCCAACAATCACGGTAGCCCCGTTTTCGCTTTTTCAACCACTTTCCGTGCGTCGTCGCTCAAGTTTCCGTCGAGATTTTGTGTGAACTCACCGATAAGCTCGCCGACGCGAGCCTGATACCATTCCAGCTGCTTAACGACAAAATTCAAGCGTTTTTCACTGAGATCTAAGTCGGCCAAGCATTCATCCATGGCTACCGCCGTCTCTTTGTCGGGAAGGGTATCCTGCCAAGTGTGTTTCAGCATACGACCGAGAACATCGCACCTGTTTTGAAGATCCATGATTAGAGTTCCCCTTGTTCTTTTGGAATCTGAAGATAGTATTTGGTTTTATCAACAGGTATTATGGGTAATCCCGGATGGTTTTTGACCATTGGTCATCTATAGTCGCTGATTAGTACTATCAGACTTTGAAGACCGAGTACATATTGTCAATCCTTGCAGGATCGGAATCTACGACCCTGAGCCTGTTCGAGGGGCGTCCGGTTAAACCTGTAACACTGATTCTCAAACGATATTGGGGAGCACAAGAATGCACAGGCTGGAAATCAAGGAACCGGTGTCTGAGCCCGAAAATGGACTCATGCTCGGCAATGGAGATCTTGCGGTTAGCATCTATCAGTCCGAAGACCTGTTAATTTGGCGATTCGGCAAGAACGATGTGTGGGATCGTCGCTTAGACCTGAGCGATTGTCCAGAACCGGCACACATAGAGGAAATCGCCCGCGGTATCCGCGATGAAAAGTGGATCACCCACAACTATGTTGATGCCAATGCCTCCGCCTTGGGAGAGGTCAGAGATCCGCAGCGAATGCAGGAGCTTTGCAGCGGCTGGCCGGGTTATGCCCGGCGACCGTATCCCTGTCCCAAGCCAGTGGGCGAGCTAGCCTTGCACCTGCCGGTGGATCAGCGCGGTTTGAAGATGCGCCAGAAGCTCAGCATCGAGAAAGGCGTTGTGGACATCCGTCTTCGCTGGCAGTCCGGCGCTGGCATCGACCTGCATTGTTTCGTGCCGCCCAAACCGAACGCGCTCGTCGTGCGGTGGAACGCGGTGAACTGGACCGACGAAACCGGGACCGACGCCCAACCTCCGATCTGGTTCACCCTTTATCGCTGGCCCGACCCTACCATCAGCGAATTTGCCACCCGGATGTCGATGCGATTCCGCTACCCCTACAACTTCCCCGCCTGTGTAGAGGCTGGAAAATCAACGACACTGCCCGCGCCAACGATCGAGGAGATCAGCGGAAGGCTTGCGGTTCAGCAGACCTTCCATCCAGATCTGGAGTACGTGGATGGCTTTCGCTACGCCATGGTCCCTTTCGCAACCGGGCTTGAGCCGCAGAAATGCCCTACTTACGGCAGTGGTTGGGCAGCAATCCATCTGCTTCCCAGCCAAGACGAGGTATTGGAAGGTGAAACCGCCGTCGTGATTCCGGCCAGCTCCGACAGAGGTGGAATCGAAGGTGAGTTGAAACGTGTTTTGAAGGTTGTGAACGAAGACCTCCCTCGAGCCACCCGCAAGTGGGCCAACGCCAATCGCCGCAGCGCCCGTCAATTTTGGGGCATGTCGTCGCTGCATATGGACGATCCTTTGATGGAGAACATGTGGTACGAACAGCTGCATTTGCGGCGCTGTTCCTACCGTGCCGACATCATCGCTCCGGGCTTGGCCATGCCTTCCACGATCACCGATTATTCGTTGTGGCATGGTGATATTCACACCAATTACAACTATCAGGAACCATTCTGGGGAGATTACACCGCCAATCACGCCGACTTGGGAGATGCTTTCTTTCCCGGCATGCAACACATGGTGGAACTCGGCCGTAACCTGGCAGCCAAATACTGGAACTGCCGTGGTAGCTTCATCCACATCACCGGCTACCCGTTTCCGCTGCCGGGCGACCCCTACGGCACCGGGCCGCTCTCCCGCATGGCTTACATGACCGGTTGGATCTCAAACCATTACTGGAACCGCTACCTCTACATGCAGGATCTGGATTGGTTGCGAGACTACGGCTATCCGGTCATGCGCGATTGTGCCCTGTTCTATACCGACTTCTTGCAAAAGTGGGACGACGGGATCTATCACGCCTTTCCCTCACTGCAAGGCGAGGCGGTATTTGACGGCACTACCGAGAAGTTCACAGACCAACCGCAGGTTATGCGACATGCCCGTTTCTGTTTGATGACAACCATCGAAGCGAGCAAGCTCCTAAGTATCGATACAGAGCTGCGTAACGTGTGGCGGGAGGTGCACGACAACCTAGTCATGGTGGACGATCTCGATGACATGGGCCTAAACGACGAGGAGAAGGAACGCTACCGCCTCAATCCACCGGAATTCCAGGGCTGGGACGTAGGCAAGGGATTCCCACGGCCCGGCGATCAGTGTCGTTGCTTGCAGGACAAACGGGGAGGACGTTGGGGTTCCATCAGCTCCGCCCAGATTCCCTGGCAGATGTTGATCTACCTGCGTAACCGGGCGTTCAAGCCGGAGAGCGATTACCCCCGCTACCGGGACCTAGTGCACCGAATGCGTTTGTCCAATGGCTCCATGCCGGCCTTGTCGCAGCAAGGGTTGGGTTACACTGGATTATACGGTGAATCTTTGAGTATGTCCGCCCCCCTTCAAGAGATGATGCTGCAGAGCTGGGATGGAGCCATTCGTCTGTTCTCCCAGTGGCCGCAAGAGATCAATGCCAACTTTGAAAACTTCCGTGCCGAAGGCGCGTTTCTGGTGAGCGCCGAATTCCGCGATAGTGAAATCAAACCATTTGTCATCTCCAGCGAAGCGGGCAAACGCTGTCGCCTACATTTACCGTGGAACGGATCGCTGCAGGTCACCTGGGACACAAAACCGGTTACCATCTCGATCGAAGACGGCGGTATTATCTGCTTCGATACGACCGCCGGCGCTACTTACAAAATCGCCCCCGGGTAGGACAATCGGCCGTCTAGGCGCAACCCCTTATGGTGTGTTTCATTACAGATGCCTATGGCAAGCTTCGCAAGTATGAAAAGTCCGTCAGGGCATGAGCCGCGACGACCGTGTCAGTGAAGAGAAATCAATCTGAAAACGATTCAGATGTTTAATAAATGGTTTCCAACTTCGCTATCGATACAGGCATGCACGTGGCACAAGCCGCCGTTGCAAATCTCTACATCTTCCCCGATATTGCCTCGACCGTTGTGGCCAGACCAAGAAGGAAAATCTGTTGCAAAACTTATATCCTGAACAGCTGGAAAAACTCGACCGAGAGGGATATGTGGTCGTCGAGAAGTTACTGGACTTCGACGAAGATCTGCAGCCGGTAATCGATGAATACACCCAGTTGATCGATCAGGTGGCCGCCGATCTTTTCGCCCGGGGGACCATAAGCTCGACCTACGCCGGTCTGACTTTTGGAGAGCGTCTCGCGAAGTTGTACGTTGAGTCGGACTATCGAACTGCCCAGTATTTCGACATCAGCCTGCCACAGAAAGGAATCGAGCCAGACACTCCGTTCTGGGCTGGGCCCGAGGCCTTTGGGCTCTTGCGCAATGAAAAGCTGCTGGACGCAGTGGAATCGGTCATCGGCCCCGAGATCTACTCCAATCCAGTGCAACACGTGCGGATGAAACCTCCAGAGCGTCTATTCCCAGAGGTTGATATCAACCAATTGGTCAAAGCTACTCAGTGGCATCAGGACGCCGGCGTAGTGCGTCCCGAGGCGGATGACACCGATATGCTCACGGTATGGTTCCCGCTTACCCCATCGAGAGAAGAACACGGCTGTATCAAGCTTGTTCCCGGAAGCCACCGGATCGATCTCTTGCCGCACTGCTTTCTTCCTAAGAAGAGCGGCTACGAAATTCCGAACCGCTTCTTCCCCGAAGAACTGACCGTTCCGGTGCCAATGGATGCCGGCGACGTACTTTTCATGCACCGGCTGACCTGTCACGGTTCACTCGCCAACACCAGCGACCAGCTGCGCTGGAGCTTCGATCTGCGCTACAGTCCCATCGGGCATCCGACCGGACGCAGCGAGTTCCCCGGATTCGTGGCGCGCAGTCGCTCGAACCCCGAATCGGAGCTGTGCGATCCCGAGGCCTGGTACAACATGTGGCGTGAAACCCGCGACCGTCTCGCCCAGCTACCCGATCCCGTCTACAACCGCTGGTCCGAATCGAACCCCGCCTGCGCCTGATTCCGTTTCTCCGCGGACGCCCAGCGGGCATCCGCACGCTCAAAGCTTGAGGCCGAATTCATTCTCATCCTCCAGCCTGTTAGGTCCCGATAGCACCACTGCCTACGTTGCTGTCCTTCGTCTTCGCAGCTGTTGTATGGGACACTGACTCTTCGGTGGTTCGTCGTAATCTGTTCGTGAACTCCGCCAGCAAAAGCGTGACCTTTGTGAAGCTTGAGAAAGCGCAGGGCCTCAAGGATATGGATCGGAATGCCTATTGGACGAGCGCAGACGACACATGGGCGCAGGAAGCCCTGCATGAGATGCGCAATCGGGGATTCGAAGCGAATGGCGCCGTGACCGAACTCCGTTTCACCGACACAGATGCGTTGGACTTTCGCGTCGAACCGACAGTGGATTTGAAAGCTTCGGGTATCGAAAGGGTGGTATCTGGGGACCGTAGGAACTGCGTGACTACGGATGTGCGTAGGTCGGCTGGTGGCAATAGCGACGCATTCGCAGCGTCAGCTGGATTTGCGCGCCCGCGGGGATCCCCACCTCGACATACCTTCCCTTTATGAGGTGCTCCGTTTCGCTACCAACCTCAGTAGCAGCGATGAACTCGTGTTCGGCGAAGGCACCTGCCTGTAGCTGCACCGACTTCTCGGTCTCAGGATCGAGGTTGACCAGGTCGACCGTAACGCTGTCTTCCTTCATAGCGCTCACCAACGCCGCAACCTTTTCCGGCAGGCCTGGTCGCATTTCTTGCGGATCGAAATAACGCAGCCGAGCATGCAACAACCCTCCATGGTAGATCGGATCGGGGCCGCCGGTGGTCAGCTGTACCAGCGCCGTGGTTCGCACCGGGTTTCGTCTCTGCCAGTGATGTACGTTCCAGGTGGCAGGGGCCCCTTCGTCATGCTTGGCCAGCTCAATCCGTTCGTTTACCTGATCCAGTTGCTCCTTTAGCAGCGCCATCGGGTAATCTGGGTTCCTTCCGGAGATGTAGCAGTACCAAGGCGCGGAGTGGGTAGAATCGTTGTTTTCGTCTAGTTGCGGCCAGTGAGTTTTGCAATCCGGAATCTCCTCCATCAGCCTGCGATCCTTCTCGTCCTGGGAAGCATACCACAGGTGTACCAAAAACGGCGGTTCCACCGGACTGTACCCGGTCCAACCCCGGTCACTGTGTCGGTGCGGCATCTGCAAACGCCCGTCCTCAACGCGACTGATTTCCATCATCCTTTGCATCTGGCCACGGGGAATCTCCAGATAGTTCATGTCACCGGTCATGAGCACTGCATTCATTGCTGCGATATTGATCGACTCGATGATGTTCATGAACCCGTGGGGCCAGCTCCAACCGTAATAGCCACCCCACCACTTACCCTCCAGGGTCTCGCCGATCGCGCCGCTGTGTCCAACGTTGTCCGGACATAACCCACCGTTTGTTTTGATCCGCTCCGCCCAGGCTTCCAGATAGTCGAGCACCCACCGCTTGTAGTTGTCGTCGCCTGTGTGGATGTAGGCGTTGGTAACAAGACTAGTGGCTGACAGGTTCAACGGCACATCGCCGTGCATCTGGCGTCGGTTCAACGCCTCCAGAATTATCTCGTATACCTTGTCATCCTTCCAGTCGACGATGGGCACCATCTCGCCGCGAAATTCCTTCGTTTCGGTGGGTACATCGAGATCGTCGAACGGCACTTGGTATTGAGCCAGATCCCAGCGACAGGTGGACCAGTCGTCCCACTTGTATTTGAAAATCGGCCCCCGGCTGCCATTGATTGGGGAGCGAATGATCTTCTTTTCCGGGTCCCAGTTCGCTGCCTTGGGATCATCGCCGGTATACATGTTGGCAAGTCGGCGGGCCCGATCTACCTGGGGACCGGGGTTGGAGAGCCCAAAGAAGTAGAAGTAGAGATACGACTCGCCATGATGCATCCAGTCGTAATACCCGTCGAACTCCCGCCACACCAGACCATAATCGGTGAACTGCCGGGTAACGGCATCCCACAGAAAACGCCCCCGCTCGTCGAGGTCAGCGCGCCCCCCGAGGGCGTGGAACAGAGGCCAGTTGTAGAAGCTTTCGTAGCCATCATCGGAGCCATCCATGCCGGAAAACTCCTCCCGCCAGATGAGGGTCCCGTCGGCGCGGGTGTACTGCTCTTGGTACTTCGGCGCTGCAGCATTCATCACGTCGATGAGCTCGCGCTGGCGTGTAGCCCAATCCGGCGCAGCGCCAACAACGGTCTTTTTGGCTTGAATCTTCTTCAATCTCAGTCCCCCCGCTATATGTATGAGGATTGTTGGCCCGTAAAAATGTCCACGCACGCTGAAGCGCCAACTGCCAGTCGCAGATTCTTCTTGCTACGATTTCAAAAAGAGCTCAATCACTGGAACCGCGACCTTTGGTTTGCGTACGGGAAGATTCAATGTCAACGTCTGACAGTCTTTCACCGCGCTGGCCCGGTGGTGCAAAGGGGCTTCAGTCATCCGAATCTCAGAGGCGTCGTTCAGGAGCTGCGCATATGCCACCTTACCGGCAAAACCATCTAGATGCAGCTGCTCGAACGGCCAGGTGAAAACGTGGGCGTAGATTCTTTGCGAGTCGGGATTGTAGGTCAGACAGCACTGGGGTGAGCCAATGAACTCCGCCGGCACTTGGGTGCACCCGTAGATTGAACGGCTATGTCGGAACATCCATTTGCCCATGCCCGCCAGTCGATCAAGCGCACGCTCGTCGAACTCACCGCGCCCCGTAGGACCCACGTTCAAGAGCAGATTCCCTCCTTTACTCACCACTTCGGCTAGCATGCGCACCAGCTGTTCGACGCTCTTCCAGCTGGACTCGTCCCGGTGGTATCCCCAGGAACCGGACAAAGTCTGGCAGGTTTCCCACGGCACCTGTTTGCCATCTACCGTTACCCATTCCCTCGGCATGAACTGCTCCGGTGTGCGGTAATCCCAACCTCCCTCGATATCGTTCAGATCGAGCCGGTCATTGACGACGATATTCGGCTGCAGCTCCCTGGTCAGCTGAATAAGGGTTTTACTGTCCCAATCATCCCTGTCCTTTCCGTGAGAATCAGCCAGCCAACGCCCCTCACCTGGCGGGTAGCTGAAATCGTAGAACATGACGTCGATCGTCCCGAACTGGGTTAGTAGCTCCCGCGCTTGGCCATGCAGGTATTTGATGTAGCGCTTCTGGTCGCGGGGTTGGTTGAGCTTCTCTCTGTCGGGGTGGTTGCGCATGGAATGGATGTCGTCGATGACGAAGTCGGGGTGGTGCCAATCAATCAGCGAATGATAGAAGCCCACCCGCATGTGGGCTTTCCGAAAAGCGTCGATCATCGGTCCGATGAGATCGCGACGGGCAGGCGTATTGGTCGCTTTGTAATCGGTCAGCTGGGTATCCCACAGACAGAACCCTTCGTGGTGTTTGGTGGTCACCACAAAATATTTCATGCCGGCGCCGGAGGCCGCCTCGGCCCACAGACGCGGATCGTAAAGATCGGGGTCAAAGAACTGGAAATAACGATCGTATACGACATCGGGGATCTCTTCCCGCTGTTTCACCCATTCGTGACGCGCCAGCAAAGCATAAAGCCCCCAGTGTATGAAAAGCCCGAAGCGATCATGCGCGAACCAGCTTTGAACGGTCATAGCTTAATGCTCCCTGAGAGTATGGATGAAACATCGCACAACATATCTGAGCATGAATGACGTGGACACCGGATTGCACCGCTCGCGTCGTCCCGTGGGGCGTAGCCTCATCACGAAACTCGGCCTCTAACCGTCCAGCGCTTCTCCAAGCGACTTAGACTGTTCGTCCAGTCTCTTTCGTATATCGGGATCCAGCTCCCAGTCGACCCCCCCGACCACATCCTCCACATGCTCCACTTTGTCACTGCCGCTCAACGCCGTAGTGATCTCTGGATGGGAAAGAACCCAGGACATTGCCAGTTGAGCCGGAGTTTTGCCGATCTCAGTAGCGAGCTCGTATAGCAGGGCGACCGTCTTTTTGATCGGTCCCTGCATCAACCTTTCAAAACGACCTTTGCGGTGTTCTACCGTCCCCCAGAGCGAGTCAGCGGGGGCCGGCTTGTCCAGATCGAAGGCGCCGCTCAACAAACCGACGGCGAGCGGACTGTAGGCCATGGCTCCCAAACCAAACTCCCGAATCACTCCAAACATTTCGTGCTCCAGCTTGCGATTGAGCAAGTTGTACGGATTCTGCACGCAAATATACGGTGACGCGTTGATCCGCTCCTGAATCCAGAGGGCGTGGCACACTTGCCAAGCATCGTAGTTACAACAGCCTACATAGAGCACCTTGCCGGACCTCACCAAATCGTCGAAGGTGCGCAGGGTCTCTTCGTGCGGATTGTCGTGGGGATAATCGTGGGCGAGGTAAACATCGATATAGTCGGTTTCCAGGTGTTTCAGAGAGCGCTCTACCTGTTGCATAATGTGGTATCGGGACAGTCCGCTTTCATTCGGGCCCGTGCCCACGGCACCGGCTACCTTGGTGGTGATGACCACATCGTCACGGCAGCTCGTGATCACCCTACCCAAGATCCTCTCCGAGTGGCCGATATCCCAGGCGTCTTTGCCAGTGGGTCCATAGACGTTGGCACAGTCGAAAAAGGTGATGCCCAGATCAATGGCACGCTCTACCACCTTTTGCGCCTCGGCCGGGTCGTTCTGTCCGCGAAAACCGAGTCCCAAAGCGATTCTGCTCACCTTGACGCCGGCTTTACCGAAATTTACGTACTCCATCAACGTTCCTTCCCTGGTTCAATACACAGGGTGACGATCTCGTGCGGCTGCACGTCGAACCAATATGGATTTCCCCCGTTGAGAGTATCCACCATTTCTTCTCGAAAATCCACCACATCCACAACGCCGTGATCGAAACCGATCGTCAGGCAGCCATCGACCGGATTGTCCGTGGGGTTGAATAAACGAAGAACGGTGTAACCCTCCCGGTATTCTGAAGGTTTTATCGCCGACGTCACCAAAGCCTGCGGCTCTATCTGCAGATAGCTGGCAGTCGCCGGCAAACACCCCCCTCCACGGATGGCGGGGACCACCGCGATGTCGGCATTGAAACAACGCGACGCTTTGGGGACGGCAGCGCTTTTCCAGTCACCGGGATAGACAAAAAGTCCGTGCTCAAGGATATGAACTCCGGCTTCGGCCGCCTCGTCGTTGGCCGCGTCCCATTTGCAGGCGCGGTCGTCATCTTCGCCAAACTCCGGCTCCAACACCGAACGAATCAAGGTGGCGTAGAAAACATCCTCCACAACCTGCACAGAGTGCGTACCCTTGTGGAATAACGCCACGCCGCAATCGGAAGATTCTGCTGCCAGCCAAGAGTTGACCGGCCGGATCTGCTCCGCCTGCTTCCATGGGACCACGCCAAACGGCGTGTCGCAGACGATCCGTGCGTTACCGAACCCAATTGCCATCGCCATCCGCACACGGCGTCCGTCAAAAGTTGCGATCTTGTCAGTTGGATCCCAGTCGATTCTGGTAGTCAGACGCAGCAATCGCGAACCGATTTCAAGCTCTAGGAACTGCTGAAAACGCCCCCAATCCAGCTCGAACTCTATCTTGAGCTTACCCCTCAGCGGTCCCTTCTCGATTACGGACACGAGTCGACGTACCTCGTTGCTGCGAGCGACCAGCACCGCCTCCTCATTGTGCAGAAAGTCGACCACGCCGTTGTTGTCCATCGGACGAATGATGCTGATACACCCCTCGTCCTTCCAGCTCACGATCTCGCAGACACCCCGATCCGCCGAATTGCACAGCACCTCAGTGTTGGTGTGCTTCTCGATTACCCGCTCGATTCTGCCGTCAGCCAGCTCCACCCGCATATGTTCGTTCTCAAGGCAGATAGTCGTCGCCACAACATGCCCATATACGGCATCGGCCTCCCTTTCCCCATGATCGCCTGTGAAGTTAGAATCCACACCCTCCTTGGGATTCCGAGCGGTCACGTAGTAGGTGCGCCATCCCAATGGCGGCAGCTCTGCGGCCATGAAGACTGCCCGCTCGCCCTCATCTGAAGACTCAATTGGCTGACACCGAACCGGCTCGCCCATTTCGTCGACCAGGTAAACATCGGATTTCCCTCTCTTACCTGTTCCATTGCCGATCTCCAACACAGCGCTGCGTTCCACCGGCAGTGGATTAAAGATGACGAGCGGTTCTCCTTCCCTATCGGTGGTATCGATCTGAGCAATCAACCACTCCACAAGCTCTTTCTCGATTTCTTCGAGAAACTGACGACAGCGCTCGAAACGGGCGGGGATCTCCGATTGATAAAGACCGACCCGGGCCATGATCGACATCAGCGGATCGTGATGTTGATTCAAGATCAGCTGGTACCAAGCAGCCTCGATCTTTGCGGGAATCGGCTTGCCGGCCAGCGCCGTGCAAGCCGTGAGCGCCTCCAGAACCAGTATGCGGTTTTCCAGCTTACGGTTGTTGATCTTGCTGCCCAGCCGCGATTCGTAGATCCCACACCAACGGGTGACAAAACTCTCAGTCTCGAAGGTCGGCAGCTTCGAATCGTGCTCCAGCGCTCGGTAAAAAGGAAGAGTGGTGGAAATGGCATAGGTGAATTCGTCCTGAGTCTGGTTCACTTGCTGTACTTCGGACACCAGCTTCGGGCGTGGCGCGCAGTTGTCCTCACCCAGGAATTGAAGACCGCATTGGTGCGGTTTCGCTGGTGGAATGGCGGTCGGTTCTACCTCGCCGCCATAAAAACCACGATAGGTGAGTATGCTAGAACCATCGGGAGCGCGCAGCCAGAAGGCCTGGTGACTACCCAGTCCCGGTTCCGAGTACGGTATGTGCTCATCGCTGTATTCGCCGATCAGTAAATACTCCCGTCCTGACTTGCGCAGCATCTGTGCCATCTGTACGCCCATGCCGTAATGATCCACACACCAGTATACCTGTGGCCGCACGGACTCACCCATCAACTCGGAGAGCAGGCGTTCGCCCATAGTGATACACCGGACGAGCGATTCGCCATACGGCATGGTAAGCTCCTGCTGCGTCACCAACCCCTTCGGCTCCACCATGCCGTCGCGTATTCCTTTCCGTAAACGCTCGCGATAATCAGCATCGGAACGTTCCATAAACGGGATTGTTACACATTCTTCGTCGAAGCTGAAGCAGTGGGACGGCTCGCGCCGCATCAGATCGAGACGGCTGCGGAGGTTGGGCACCTCCTCTGCCAGGTAATCCTCGTAGGTAAAGCGCCACTCAGTATCGAAATGGGAATGGGGTACTACATAGATCAGCGGTCGCGTCGGTACAATTGGGATGTGTATAAAATTCAGTCCCGGCTGAACAACCATAGATCGTTCGAAGGACGCGACGCCGGCGGCTTGAAACGATAGGGTCACCGATGTGCCCGGAGACAACGGTGCGCTCCAGAAACAGTTGAAATAGGTAGACGCGGATGCCCCATTCAAAAGCGGGGTACCGAGAATTGCACCTGGGAACTCTTCTCCCACCGAGTATTCACCATCGTCGTTGTGGTCGCGATAGAAGAACCCTGTAACGACGGCGTAGATAGCAGCGGCGGCCTTCTCGGGCGTTCGCCCATCATCGATCCTTAGTGCTTCAATCAGCCGACTCCGGGCTTCGAACGGAAATCGAGATCCCACATCCGGTAGCGACGGGCCTGCGGAGTTCCGAACCGCGTTTTGTTCGTTGATGGATCGGGTGGTGAAGATTGTTACTATACCTAATTTTGTCAGCGAGGCGGCAAGTAGCCCGCTACCGTAGATGCCCCGGCCCCCAATAGGTCCGTTCGAAGCAGGGTGGTGCCGGCTCTTCGAACGGACGATACGGCACCATCTCGTAGATCTCATCCAAGCGTTTGTTTATATCTTCCGGCAATGGTCCCTCTTCGGTGGCCGAGTAGTTCTGCTCCAGCTGCGCGATGTTGCGTGGTCCAGTTAAGACCGTCGAGACCCCCTTTAGCCCCAACGCCCAGCGCACGCAGAGCACCGGCAGCTCGATGCCGATCTCGTCTACAAAATCATAGAGTACTTTCAATTGTTCCCGCCGCTGCGGACTAAGCCAGCGGGCTCCGTCATAAACCTGGGGGTATTTCTTGACCAGCCATCCCTGTTGTGTCGGCGAGCCAATGAACACACCCACGTTCTGCTTGTTGGCCTCTGGAATCACCGTCGTCACAGCATCGCGCCAGAGCGGACTAGAATTAAACCCCGTCAGCACCACGTCGTATTCGCCGGTGGCCACTATACGGGTCAGCTCATAGATCGCGGTGCCGCCGATGCCGGTATATCTGATTTTGCCCTCTTCCTTGAGGTCATTTAGCAGCTCCGTTACTGGACCCTGAAAAGAGATGTCGTCGTTATACCAGTTGAACTGCCCAGGCCTGTCCGGCTCGTGAATCATCAGGATGTCGATGACGTCCCGATGCAAGTTTTTGAGACTGCGCTCCACGATACGTCGCAGCTGGTCCTTGTTCTTGGGATCGAAGTTGGTCCAGCCCGAAGGCGGCCCCAGTTTGGTAGAAACGATGCACGGCTTGCCGATTTCATGCAGCGCCCGACCCAACACCTCTTCGCTGTCGCCGTAATCGGCGGAGGTGTCGGCAAGGCTCATGCCCAGCTCCAGCGCCCGCCGCACGATCGACGTGGCCCCGTCGGCGCCTGCTTCGCCACGACTGACAAACGCCGCGCCCAGGCTGAGCTCGCTGACCTGCAGACCGGTTCGTCCCAGCACCCGTTGTTTCATCTCACCGTTCGCTCCAGTCGAAAAAGTAGACATATTAGACTACGTAGTCGTTCGAGTCCATGCGGAGGGTTAATAGCGCAAGGCTTTCGTTGATCACCACCTAGCTGGAGACGAAACAATGACGAAAACCAGCGTAACCCAAGCTCTCTGTTTCCCTTGGGTCTCCCCGCACGCCAATGGTGACAGTTCCCCGCATCGAGTATTTCCAGTCCAGCGTGCGGTGCCATCTTCCATACCGACCGTTCACCCTGTTGTGGGTTGCCCTTAGGTGGTATCAGTAATGGCTATCTTAATGTTGAGCCCCGCGGTTTATGAGGGTTCAGCATTACTTTCAATCCCAGCTCCAATGAAATGAGTGGCTGGAACCTGCTCAACTTGGCACCGATTGTTATCAAGATTTGATCCTGTGGCATTGCCGGCCACGCGGGACAATAAGGACCTCCACCAGTATCCCGCTGAGAGTGGACTTGTCGAAAGGGTGATACGGGCGGGACAGGGCCAATAGCCGCGTCAGGGGCCGTGCCTTTGATGCCTCCACCTCATGCCAGTCAGTTCCTGGCGGGTTCTTCGTTAGCTGAAGTAATCGAACACAAGCACGTCATCGACGATGGGATGGATCTTTGCCGCACTCATCGCCTTGTGGTCGGGATGGGGTAGGTAGACATCACGCGACGCCACATCTTCGAAGGTGATTTTGAAGCCCCAACTGAAGCCGTGGCTTTTCCCTTCCGGGCTCATGTTTTCACCGCCGGTTATGGAAACAATCCCGGGCAGTTTGCCTTTGAGCCCGTTGAGACCTTCCAGCACCGCTGCTATCTGATCTGCCGCAACCCCGTCCTTTAGCTTCAACAGTACAATGTGTTCGACCATGTTGTTCCTTTCTTTGGCTTGGGGCAGACTATGTGAACCGATCCGTCGCGGCGGCCGACACGCCAGTTACGGTTCCTACAACACGAGCGTGTGAGAAGAAATAGGCACCACCTACTATTAACCCTAATTACGGTCCCCTTACATAAACGACAACCGTTCGCATATAGTTTTTACCACGGCGTCCGGTGACTTCTGCCACCAGTTGCGCTCCGAAAAGATCTCCACCTCCACCGGGCCCTTATAGCCCGCACTCTCGACCCAAGACCTGATCGTACAATTGTCGATCTGGCCGTCCCCTGGCATCCCCCGATCCAAGCGAACATCCGCGGTATCTGCAAGCCAGTCCGATACATGGTAGCTGTGGATGCGCTCGCCGGCGTCGAAAATCTGCGCTTCCAATCTCCGATCCCACCACAGTGCATACGAGTCGACCGCTACACCCAGCACATCGGGGCTATCGAAGCTGTCGACGATCTCGCACGCCTCGTAAAGAGTCGAGATTACCGAGCGAAACCCGCACACCATTGGATGTAGCGGTTCCAAGTTCAATCGAATTTCGCATGCTCTAGCTTCTGGAATAAGCCGTTCCAGCGCCTGCATCGCGGCCCGTCTTTGAGCCGCCACATCGGTGCCGGTGCGCGGCAGCCCCCCAGTCAGCGTGATCACAGAACCGGCGCGCAACTCCGCCGCCTCTTCGACAACACGGAGATTCGCCTGGTGTTGGCTTTCTTCGTCCAGACCACTCTGGGGATCGTGGAGAACCATCGGGCACACCGCAATGGCCGACACACCCGAGTTTGCCAACGCACGTTTTGCCTCTAGTAGACCCGTTTCTGTCAGCATTGGGTGCCAGAGGGCGGTTTTGGTTACCTCGTGTTGGGCGAAGCATTCCAGAGATGCGGAAAAGTCGCACTGTTTCCAAATACAAACTTGATGAATGCAAAGATCGTCCCGCGTCAATTCCCGCACTTGGTGTCCTTCTTCAAGAGAATGGCTTGGTCTGCTACGGCGCCAATTCCTGTCCCCCTCCGTGCGGATGCGGGACTAGTAGGTCGCCCTGCCGCCAGAGAGATCGAAGATCTGACCGGTAGTAAAAGAACATGACGGACTGGCCACCCAGGCCGTCATGTCGGCGATTTCGTCGGTGGTACAAAACCGACCCATTGGAATGAGCGCCTTCTTTTCCTCGATGTAATCGTGGGTCATCTCCAGCATCAGATCGGTTTCCGCTATTGCCGGGGCAACGCAGTTGACTGTGATGTTGGAAGGTTGTAGCTCTCGTGCCAAACCCTTGGCGTAGCCAATGGCACCAGCTTTGGCCGCACCGTAGGCACACGCACCAGCATTCCCTTCCTTGCCGGTCACCGAAGCGATGACCACGACGCGGCCATACCCTTGCTGCCTTAAGTGACCGAGTACCGCTTGGGTGGAAACAAAAACACCAGTGAGGTCGACACGGATCACCCGATCCCACTCCTCTATCGCATACTCCCAGACCGGTTTTGTCGGTCCACTGATACCGGCGTTGGCAACCATGCCGTGCAGCCCTCCAAGGGCCTCGATTGATGCCTGCGTGGCTGCCATTACCCCGTGAACGTCGGTCACGTCCACCTCGGCAACATGGGTAAAAGTCTCACCCGCTTTGATTGCGGCCACATCCAGATCCCATCCCGAAACCTTTGCGCCCAACTCCACGAACCGGCGGCTGATTGCTAGGCCAATTCCCTTGGCAGCTCCGGTTACAATGAACTTTTGATCCTGGAGCTTGAAGTCGCTCACACGTTCGGAACCCATTGCAGAATGTGGCGACCAACGGCAACCAGCTCACCGTCTTGGTTGGTGATCTCCAGTTCGGCGTAAGACCGTTTTCTGTCAGTTTCTATTTCGGTGATGGTGTAGCAAGTGGTCAGCGTGTCGCCCAGAAAAACCGGTTTGAGAAATCGAATCTTGTCGTAACCGGCCGACACCGGTGTCTCCGGCGCTTCGCGCGTGTGAGCGATCGCCAAGGTGGAAGCGGTGGACATGAACCCAACCAATAGCGCCCCGTGGACCATCAGCTTCCCGTAGGAAGACTTTTCCATGTACGCCTTGTTGACATGATTAGGTGAGAAATCCCCGGTTATACCGGCGAACATGAAGACATCGCTTTCCGACACCGTCTTTGTGAAGTTCGCGGTGTGGCCTATTTCAACGTGAAAATCTGACATTTTACCAGAGCACGGTTAGTGCGCGAGCCCACGACGATACCATACTGAAAATCCGGGTTCGGTGCTCTGCATGGATATGCCACCATTCAGTCATGACTCGTGTCGGTATAGATTTGTGTATCCATGATTGCGGGAGATTGGGTTATCAACGGTTCGAAATCCATCTGATCGATTACATCACGCTTCACGTCAATACCTGGCGCAACCTCGGTTAACAGTAACCCCTCCTGGCCCAGCTTGAATACGGCGCGCTCGGTGACGTAGAGTATTTCCTGGCTCTGTAACCGGGCTTGTGAGCCCGAGAAC
Organism: uncultured Gemmatimonadaceae bacterium; assembly: GCA_964401715.1. GTDB lineage: Bacteria > Latescibacterota > UBA2968 > UBA8231 > UBA8231 > CAYNZV01. The sequence continues at coordinate 28,008 of CAYNZV010000020.1, forward strand.
GTAATCTGGTCCACCGCGTTCACGAACTTACGCACGGCGCCCGGCTGTTTGACTTGCAATCGTCCATTGCCGATCAGGTATTCCGTTCCCTTGGCGTCGAAGGTTCCGCAGAAGATAGTCTTGCGAGCATTTTGCGCGATGTCGATGAATCCGCCGGGACCTACGGTGGTCCCCGCCAGTTTTGAAACATTCACGTTCCCCTCGCGATCGATTTGTCCGAAACCTAAGAACGCGATATCTAGACCGCCCCCCGAATAGAAATCGAACTGCGATGGTGCGTCGATCATGCAGGTTGGATTGCGTGCATAACCAAACAGAGTCCCGGTAAGAAGGCTGCCGCCGTAGGTGCCATGCTCGATTGTCTGGTAGTAGCGATCCTGTCGCCCCTCGGACTCGACGATCGCGGCCACATGGTCGGGTATGCCAAATCCGTAGTTTATTACCGCACCGTCGTGCAGCTCCTGGCAAGCTCGGCGGGCGACCGCCTGACGCACCGAGAATTCCAGCTGAGTCGGCTTGTGTAAATCGTCCCGGCACTCACCGGAAATGGCGGGGTCGTAAACCATCTCGTATCCCTGTCGCTGCTCAGGATCGACCACCACGATATCAACGATGGCCGACGGAATCCGCACTACACGCGCCGGCAGCGACCCTGACGGAACTTTCTCCTTCACCTGGAAGATTACAATGCCGCCCGAATTGTGGGCCGCCGACGCCATGGCGTAGATTTCCAGATTAGCCGGCTCTTCATCCAGACTGATGTTGCCCTCTTCGTCGGCCTTCGACCCTTTCAGCAATGCCACGTCGACCGGTATCGGCAGATATCGCAGGTAATCCTTGCCATCGATGGTGATGTGCTCCACCAGTTGCTCCCGCGCTGCCGCGTTCATGCGCCCGCCCTCTTGTCTTGGGTCGACGAATGTTCCCAATCCCACGTGCGTGATCAACCCGGGCCGTTTCGCTGCCACCTCGCGCATCAGTTGCATCAACACACCACCCGGCAGCACATAGGCTTCGATCTTGTTTTTCCGCGCCAGCTCCTGCATTCGGGGCGACCAGACCCAATGGCCGCCGATAACCCTGCGCACCAAACCCTCGTAGGCAAACCGGTTCATGCCCCGATTCCCTCGGTCGCCTATGCCAAGTGCGTGAATGCAGGTGAGACCCTCCGGTTTACCGGTCTGCAGAAAACGCGTCTCTATGGCCTCGTGTAGTAGCGACGCCTCCACCAGGCCACCACCACCACCGATCAACCCAACCGTTGCCCCATCCGGGACGGTTGCAATCGCCTCTTCAGCTTCGAGAAAGAGGATGCTCACCCAGTCTCCCTCTCGGCTAAATGACGCGCTTCGACGCCCTTCACCAGGTGATACAGCACTTCGAGGGAAGGCGTATCTACACCTTTCTCTTTACCGAGATCAATCACAGTGCCATAAATAAATTCCACTTCTGTTGGTCTCCCGTTCAGGAGGTCGACGCAGGGAGAGGACTTGTTATCCCCGGTGCCTCCCGGTTTGGCGATCATCTCCATCCCACGCAGCACTTCATTGCGATCGAGGCCGACGTGGCAGGCTTCGGCTACCGCCAAAGCCTCTTCCATACACTGCAAGCTGACCGCTCGCAGCTCGGGAATATTGTTAATCGCCGCCCCGGTGAGATTGGTGAGTCCGGAAATAGCGCTCTGCGAAATGTTTCCCAGAAGCTTCTTCCAGATATCGTAATTGATGTCTTCCGAGGCATGGGTTTGGAGGCCGGTATTGGTCAACTTCTCGGCAATGGCGGACACTCGCTTGGAGGCACCGCCTTTCAGCTCGCCGATATAGGAGGGAACCCGCGAAAAATCCCGGATCCGTCCCGGACCGAGGCACATCGCAGCCATCGTCGTCACCCCACCCAATACGTATTCCGTGCCAAGTTCTTTACCAATCACTTCCTCGTTGCCGAGACCGTTCTGAAAGCTTATGCAGACACTGTCTTTGTGCACCATGTGCCGCACGGCGTGGGCGGCGTTCCGGGTACCATACCCTTTGCACTGAAAAAGGAGGAGGTTGGCGGATCTGACCTTCATCGGGTCGGTGGTTGCGTCGATCGTCACAGTGCGATCACCGCCATAGCCCTCGATCTTCAACCCCTCTGTAATGATGGCGCCGACATGCTCCTGATTGGTGTCGTAGAGCACGACGTCCAACTCGCTCTCCTTGAGAATAGACCCGAAGAGTCCACCCATGGCGCCAGCACCTACTACAACGATGTCGGTGTTCGCATTCACGTTGGGCCTTCTTCGATCATGTGAAGGTGATCACGACGCTTCCAATCGCACCGAAGTCGGCGGTAACGTGGGACCGGGCACCGAAAACTTGGGGCACAGCGGCAGCACCAGTCGAAGCGAAATCACCCTTCTTGAGCGAGAAACCTCGAGCAGCCAGGTGGTTGATAAGGTCAGCAAGGGCCTCCAGTGGTTCGCAGCGCATATCTGCGAAAAA
>CAYNZV010000020.1:30590-53375 GCA_964401715.1 uncultured Gemmatimonadaceae bacterium
CGTTGTCGGCGATGCCCATCAAGGAATTCTGGGACTTCGAAATGTCCTCGATCTGATGACGGTTGCCGATAATCTCGACGGCCGGGTGAAGCACTACCTTATCCGCCAACTCGGCGGCAGTCCAAGGGTTCGCCCGAAGCGGACAGGACTCCGTCAGGCGGAATGCGAACTCCGGCTCCACGCGAGCGTCGGCGAATCTGCTGAAAGGTAGTGACTGTTTTGCGCCCACCGAGGTGACGCTCTCGAAAATCCGTCCCGGTATCACATCGTCGTGGCCGTCTAGTTCGCGCATTTTGGCACTGGTAGCACCCACCTTCCATCCCGAAAGTGATTCGCCAATAACCTGCGCCATCTGGTCCTGAACGAAGTACGCCTCTTCACGGTCCGTCGGCAGCACGGAGGCCTCGGGGGTCTCGATCATCGCACAATCAAGCCATGCCCTACCAAGCTTTTCGGCGAGGAACTCAAGTATTTTCTTGCGCTCAGTTGGTATCATGGGTTGTGGTGACTCACCTGTTCCCGTGAAGCGATTTCCACCATCAAGTCTTCAGAAGTATCTCCGACTCACGTCGACTTCTTCCAGCGCAAATACATCCAAGGAAAAAAATGAACCCCTGCTCGTTGAAATCGCGAATCTGCTGATGGGTCAGTTTCCGCGCTCGTTCGTTTTTGACTGCAAAAAACGCAGTTCACGCTCGATCAATGCATGGGCATTGTTCATGTTCGAAAACTATCTTGTAAACGCAAGAACGTCTACGTTCGTTTAATTTCGTTACGCATCAAAAGAGGAGGAGATCCCGATAAGAAGTAAGTGTTATGATGAGCATATTAAATGTCAAACGAAGTTCAAATATCTACTATTTCCGGAAGTGAGTCCTGACAACTAGATTCATTTTTGCAGTGGTCTTCGCCTTGGCCTTCGTTTTCGCCTTCGGCCTCCGCTCGTATGTATGGAGCCTTGAAGGTGACAATGACGATCGTCCACAGATCCGCGCTACTCACACCGCATCACCGCCCTACATCGATGGCCTCCTCAACGACGCCGTCTGGCATCATGCCGCCCCCGTAGTACTCAGCTCTCAACGCGAACCTATCGAAGGTGCAGCGGCCACCGAACGCACCGAAGTCCGGGTCCTCTATGACGACGAACAGCTATATATCGCCTTTCGTTGTCACGATACCGAACCAGACCGCATCGTTGCCAACCTCATGCGCCGCGATGCCGAATTGGACGAAAACGACTATGTAATGCTCGTCCTCGACACCTATCGTGACGGTCGTGGCGGATTCTTCTTCGCCACCAATCCGTTGGGCGCGCGTCGGGACATTCTGCTCAGCAACGAAGGCCGCAGCCGTAACGAAGCCTGGGATTGTATCTGGTCCTGCCGCGCCAACCGCGATGAGACGGGTTGGAACGCCGAGATGGCAATCCCCTTCAGTCAGTTACGTTATCCCGCCTCTGAAGAGGCGGTCTGGGGAATCAACGTAGGACGCATCATTCGTCGCAAGAGGGAGGAGGTCTTTCTGCTGCCACCTCCTCGCGCCTACGGTATCTGGGGACGATATCGCACATCCAGATTGGCCGACCTTGTCGGATTGGGCATGCTCAAGGCACAGACGCTTATAGAGCTCTCCCCTTTCATCCTAACAGGGAACCAGCGCAACTTTGAGGCTGTCGAGTCCTCCGACCGCTTTGAGCTCGACCCAGGATTCGATCTCAAATACGGCCTCACCCCCGGGTTGATGCTCGATCTCTCCTACCGCACCGACTTCGCCCAGGTTGAGAGCGATCAAGAGCAGGTCAATCTCACCCGTTTCAGTTTGTTCTTTCCCGAGAGACGCAGCTTCTTTCTGGAGGGAGCTGGCATCTTTGACTTTGGTGAACGCATTGAGCGCCGAGGTAGCGGTTTTCGTCCTCCAACGCTGCTCTTTTACAGTCGACGCATCGGCCTTCAAGAGGGGGAGAACATCCCAGTAATTGCCGGCAGCAAGATTACCGGCCGTTTGGGGCGCATTGAGTTGGGCCTGCTTAACATGTGGACGGAGAGAGAGACCGTCCTCAACGAAGCGGAGGTAGATCTCTTTCGCACAGATGAGGGTGCATTGCTAGAACAGGATGATCCAGGGCTCGATGAGGTCATCGTTGTTGACACGGTCGAGGTAGACCGTATCGATACTGTGCGAGTCGCCCGCACCAATTTCTCGGTGCTACGCCTGCGCCACGACATTCTGGACAAATCCAACATCGGACTCATCGTTACAAGTCGCGATCCCGGTGAGGCATCCGACATTAACCGGACCCTAGGCGCCGCCTTTAACCTATCTCTGCTAGAGACCAGTCTCAATCTTCGCGGTTTTCTCGCCCGCACCTGGACACCCGACGCGGACGGGAACCAATTCGCGCACCATCTGGAAGTCGAACACCAAACTACCGACACCCAAACCCGACTTTCATATCTGGATGTGGAAGAGAACTTCAACCCGGAGATAGGTTTTGTTCCGCGCAACGACATCAGACAATTCAGGGTCACTGCACGCTATCGACCATGGCCGCAAACAGATTGGATCCGCCGCTTCTCCCTTGGTCCGCGCGTCGTCTATCTGATGAATCGAGCTAACGAATTGCAGACTCGCAACGCCGAATATTCCGCCTTCGTCAACCTCGAGATCGGAGATTGGATTGGCGTCCGCGTGCGCAACCGCTTCGAACGTCTGGATGAACCGTTCGAGATTCACAAAAAAATAGAAATCCCAGAGGGCGACTACGAATTTACCAGCTACAGCCTGTCCATTTTGGCTAATGAAGGGCGTCGACTCTCCGGGCGCGCTACATACGAAATTGGCGAATTCTTCAGCGGCAGTCGCAATCGTCTCTCGCTCCGCTCTGCATGGAAACACGATGGTCGTCTAACGTTTGAGAACGACTACGAGCGCAACCGCGTCTTCCTTCCCCAGGGCGACTTCACCACCAACCGTCTGGGACAACGTTTCATATTATCCCTTACGCCAGATTTTTTCGTACGTGGATTTGTCCAGTGGAACAGCAAAAGCGAACTAGTGGGGGGGAACTTTCTGCTTAACTACCGCTATCGTGCGGGAAGCGATCTGTACCTCGTTTACAATCAGGTATGGGATACAGAAGGGGATTTTCGCCGGGCACATAGGTCATTACAGCTCAAATTCACCTATTTCTGGCAGCGATAGGATCCTGTGTAAATCCTTGGCGGACTGATCGAAAACTTGAGGCCGCACTACTGGCGTTCCTTCCACTGCTGAAGGACACTCTGCAGCTCACTCACTAATAGTTTCCTCGCCGGTTCGCTATCCACAAGAGACGACTTCTCGAAGTGATCGATTAGCATCGAAAGGCGACCTACAGCCAGCACCTGAGGTGGTACAGCTTTCCCGCCGATTATTCTCCACCAACCTCGTGCTCCATTCGTCTTTGCATCCCATTCCTCCGGCACTTTCCCAGTGTTGATGATGTATTCCGCCGCCTCGTGTTGCCGACGTACCTGCCTGCCGGCCAACCGCCCCATCAACGTCAAACCCGCCTTGATCGACAGGACAAACAGCACCAGAAACAGGAGAAAGAGTAAGAAGAAAGTCAACATCGAAATCAACCAACCCCTTTCAAATTGAGTTCCCCGGCGAAATGGCAGGCGACAAAATGACCCGGCTTGACCTCTTCCCACGCCGGATCTTCCTGCCGACAACGATCCTGAACGTAGCGGCAGCGAGGGTTAAAGCGACAACCGGCCGGCGGATCCGCCGGATCGGCCACTTCACCCGATAGAATAATGCGCTCTGTCTTGCTGTCCGGGTCGGGGTCTGGTGCTGCCGACAGCAACGCTTCGGTGTAAGGATGCAGAGGATTATCGAACAGCTCTTCGGTCTCTGCCAGCTCCACTGTTTGGCCAGCATACATGACTGCCACTCGGTCGGAGATGTGCTCCACCACTGCCAGATCGTGGGCAATGAATAGATAGGTGAGTGCCATGTTTTCTTGCAGTTCCCGCAGCAGATTGATGATCTGTGCTTGCACCGAAACATCCAACGCCGACACCGGCTCGTCGCAAACAATCAGCCGGGGGTTGGGCGCCAACGCTCTGGCGATGCCGATACGCTGCCGCTGCCCACCGCTGAACGCGTGGGGATATCTTTTCAGGTGCGACACCTCCAAACCGACAGCATCGAGGAGTTCGCGCACCCGCGCTACCAGCTCATTGCCGCGGGCAAGACCGGACTCCACTAACGGCTCCCCAATGATGTCGAGTACCGTCATGCGCGGGTCGAGAGAGGCATACGGATCCTGAAAAATCATCTGCGCGAAACGGCGCAAAGACCGCAGGCTTTTCTTGTCCAGCTGGGCGAGGTCCACTGCTTCGTCGTCGGTGGGACGAAAGAGAATCTTGCCCCCACTAGGTTCGATGGCACGCAACACGCAACGGCCCAGTGTAGTCTTGCCACAACCAGACTCACCTACCAGACCTAAAGTTTCTCCTTCGGCGATCTGGAAACTTACGTCGTCCACCGCTTTGATGTTGCCCACCTGCTTGCGAAGGAACCCTTCCTCAATCGGGTAGTATTTCTTCAGACCCTGCACATCGAGCAACAGCTTAGTATCACTGCGCTGCGTCACTGATCTCTCCTCCCGAGAACAAAACACAGCGGACGTGATGATTTTCCTCAACCTCGATCAAGGGCGGGATACCTCGATTGCACTGTCCGTCCTTGGCCTGGCTGCATCGAGAGTAGAACCCACAAGCCAACGGCAGATCGATCGGTAGCGGTACGTTACCTTCGATCGTCTCGAGTTTACCGACCGATCTCTGGCCCAGACGGGGTACCGAATTCAACAGACCGCAGGTATAAGGATGTAACGGATTGTTGAAGATTTCCCTCACCGGCGCCCTCTCCACTACCTTGCCGAGGTACATCACCGCCACCTCGTCGGCAATGCCCGCGATGATACCCAAGTCGTGGGTAATAAAGAGAATCGCCATGCCGAATTCCTCTTGCAGCCGCTGCATCAGCTCTAGGATCTGTGCCTGAATCGTAACGTCGAGCGCAGTCGTAGGCTCGTCCGCAATTAGCAGCAATGGATTGCAGGACAGGGCCATGGCGATCATCACCCGCTGACGCAAACCACCCGATAGCTCATGTGGATATTCCTTCATTCTAAGTAGTGGGTTGGGAATGCCCACATGCTCCAGCATTTCGATGGTACGCTCACGTGCCACTGCCATTTCGGTAGTAGTATGGCGCAACAGCATTTCCGTCAGCTGATCTTCGATGGTGTGCACCGGTGAAAGGCTTGTCATCGGCTCCTGGAAGATCATCGAGATGCTACCACCGCGGATCTTCTGAATTTCTTCCCCGGCAGGATTCAAGCTCACAATATCTGTTTCACCAGTTCCATCTCGAGACAACCGAATCGACCCCTCCACGATTTTCCCCGGCTCCGGCACGATCTGTAGAATCGACTGCGCCATGACGCTCTTGCCACACCCGCTCTCGCCGATCAGTCCGAGTGTTTTGTGTTTTGAAATCTCGAGACTCACACCGCCAACCGCTCGCAATACGCCCTCGTCCAGAAAGAAATGGGTTTCGAGATTCTCGATCTGTAGCACATGCCCGTTAGAATTCATGGCTCGTGCCCCTTTAGCGGTAAGGATCGGCCGCATCCCGCAAACCATCCCCGAGAAAATTGAATGCTAGGACAGCCATGATGACGAAAAGCCCCGGAATCAAGAGCCACGGATACAACATCACTGCAGTCACGTCCTGAGCGTTGTTCAGCAGCACCCCCCAACTTACCACCGGCTCGCGCAAGCCTAAACCCAGAAAGCTCAAAGCGGTTTCCCCCAGAATCATGCCTGGAATTGCGAGCGTTAGATTGACGATGAGATAGCTGAAAAAGGCAGGCAGCAGGTGTCTGCGTATGATCCGGCTACTGGTGGCACCGGCAATATGTGCGGCAAGCACGTAATCCTCTTCGCGCAAACTGATCAGCTTGCCACGGACCACCCTAGCCAATCCCGACCATCCGACAATGGATAAAATGATGGTGATGGCAAAGTAAGTCTTGAGCGGTGGCCACCCTGCCGGTACTGCCGCAGCCAGCGCCATCCACAAAGGAATGGTGGGAATAGAGAGTAAGAACTCGATGACCCGCTGTATCAGGTTGTCAACGGAACCGCCGTAGAAACCAGAGATACCTCCCAGGGCACAGCCAAGCACGAAACTCAGCGCCACTCCCAACAGACCAATGGAAAGAGAAATGCGGGCGGCATAGACCGTGCGGGAGTATACATCACGGCCGAGTTTATCCGTTCCGAAAAGAAAAAATACACCGGGATCGCGTACTCCAAAGAGATGGACATTCCCACTAAACAGGTTCCATAATTTATAATCCGCGCCCGGCACCAACAGTTCGAGTGGATACCGCTTACTGGTATCTTCCGCATAGATCTTGCGCAAAGTCACTGGATGGCGAGCGGTCTTGATCCCGTAAACGAACGGACGCAGATGAAACTCGCCGTCGTCGAAGAAATGGATCTGCTGCGGGGGGCAGTAGATATATTCGGTGTGTCGTTTGTAGATATCGTTGGTTGCAACGAACTCACAGAACACCGCGGCCAGATAGGCGCAACCCAGCACGAACAGACCCCCCATCGCAAGTTTGTGTTTGATGAGCTTGCGCCACATCAGCTGCCATTGGGTGGCAACGAAGTAACGCTCTTCGGCGCTTAGCTGAGATTCAGTTTTATGTTTTCTCTTGCAGAAGAACATGTTTCAGCGGCTCGTGCGTTCGAAACGGATGCGTGGATCCAGCCACACCAGAAGGAGATCCGATATGAAGGTTCCGACAATGGTCAGAAAACTTAGCAGCATGACCAGAGTGCCGGCTAGAAACATGTCTTCGCTCAGCAATGCCCGATAAAGTAACGGCCCCACTGTAGGCAAACTCAACACGATGGCTGTGACCGCACCTCCCGAGATAATCCCGGGCAAGACGTATCCTACCGTACTGACGACTGGATTGACTGCCACACGCACTGGGTACTTGAACAACAACTTGCGCTCCGACAGCCCCTTCGTACGCGCCGTGATAACGTATTGTTTACGGAGTTCATCAAGCAGCGACCCACGCATGACGCGGATGAGTCCGGCGGTAGAAGCTGTACCAATCACGATGATCGGTATCGGCAGATGCGAGAGCATGTCAACGAATCGTCCCCAACTCCAGGGGGCAAAAACATACTCTTGCGAGAACAAACCACCGACGCTGAGCCCGAAATAGTTGTGGCAGATTACCATCAGGATCAGAGCCAACAGAAAGTTCGGCGTCGCGAGGCCTATAAAACCAACGATGGTGAAAGCGTAGTCGGCGATGGAATACTGACGCAAGGCTGAATAGATCCCAATCATCATGGCGACGATGTAGGTGAACAGCAGAGTGAACACGTTCACCGTTACGGTTAGCACCAGCCGTTCTCCGATCAGTTCGCTTACCGGACGGTTCCATTGCAACGACTGGCCGAAGTCGCCGTAAAACATCCCCGAAACCCACTTTAGGTACTGCAACGGAGGGGAAAGATCGAGACCGTATTGCCGCTTGAGTGATTCGATCTCCGACGCATCCACCAGCTGCCCACTCATCTCCAGTTGACGGATGTAGAGGCTCAGGTAGTCCCCCGGAGGAAGTTGGATGATGACGAACGAAGCCGCAGAGACCAGCACCATCAGCAACAACATGTAGAGGAAACGATGGGTGATGTAATGGAGCATTTTGAAGTCAGCCCGAAAGCCGGTCGAAGAGTGACATCCTGCTCAGTCCTTGAAATACCATTGCTCCGCTGCCTCGGCGATGGTTACAGCATAGTGTTTCCTCTCAATACCGACCTCGACGTTGCCCAACCTCGTTGAATAAACGAACGGGTTCGGGGTTTCAGCGACGGTACCGATCGACCATACTTTGTCGGCTAGTAAGCGAAATGTCTCTTTTCCGATTGCATCACGTAATTCATCGGAGGGGGTTGAATATTGCAATCGGGTGTTGGCGAAGAGGGTTTTAACCCATTGCGGTGGTTCTTCACCTCGGACACCTCGAGAGATGTTCCATTCATGCCAGTGATAGTTCATCAGCATGCCTCCGATGTGGACCTCATCAATGGGGCTGGCACCGTTGGCCCACCAGACGGTTACCTGGTTCGCATTGGTATTGCGCATTTGCCAGTAGCGGCGGCCATCGACCTCCTTGACCAGCACTTCTACACCAATAGCGGCCCAATACTGACGCGCCATCTCTGCGCCCGGTGCCGCCGGCGGTGTCACCTGATAGAAGTCGATGCGCAGGGTCAGTCGCTTGCCATCAGATCGCAGGCGATAACGGTGCTCGGCATCCCACTTCAACCCCATCTCGTCCAGCAGTCTGTTGGCGCGGATGACATCGAAATCGGCGTATGCCCGTGGGAAGGATTCATCGTACCAAGGCGATCCCGGCATCGGCGCCAGCTGCGCCGGGCGGCCTTTGCCCAGAAAAAGTACATCCTTGATCTCTTCACGGTTAAGAGCCAGGGACAACGCTCGTCGAAAACGCACGTCCTGGACAATATCACGCAACACCAGATCCTCGGGGTTGAGGTTAAGTGGGAAAATCAGCATGTAGTCCTGGACAGCATCCAATAGGGCGACCTTATACCCGCCCTTGTTTTCGTTTTCTTTGAACAACGGGTAATCACTCAAACGAAGTTGTTGAAATTGCAGATCGGTTTCTCCGGATACTACCTTGAGGATCTCTACCTGTAGGTCGTTTACGAAGGTACGTACCAGCCGATCGATATACGGCAGTTGACGACCTTGTGGGTCGATTTTGTAGTAATACGGATTGCGCTCGAGGATGAAATCGCCTGGATTCGGTTGCCTCACGTTGACCCAGGGATCCAGAGTGGGATAGTTGAAGACCTTGTAGGCACGGGTAGGTATGAAAGCACCCGAGTCCCCGACCCGCGACGCCACCCGGTTGAAAAAACGTCCCCAGTCCCCCTCTTGATACCCCTCCGCGCGCATCAGCGGGAGCAGCTCTGCCATTGACCGATACTTGCGATGGAACGGTTTGAGGTAGTGGGCAGGCAGCATGATCGTACGCCAACGCCAATTCACCAGGCGTCGCAGGAACAGGGCATAAGGAGCAGCGAAGCGCAACCGGAACGTCGTATCATCGATCACCTCCAGTTTTACTGGCTCGTCCCCCCAACGAGCCCACTGCTCTGTTACGCCGTAAAGCTCCTCATTCAACACCACGTCATCGATACCGAAGCGCACATCTTCCGAAGTCACTGGAACACCATCCGACCACTTCAATCCTCTGCGGATGCGAAAAGTGAAATCGCGCGCATCGGGATTCATTTCCCAATATTCGAAGATACCGGGCTGGAGCTTGCCATTGATCCACTTGCTGATCGCGGTGCCCGGCTCGGGCAGGAGTTCGAGCAGCGGCGCTGCGTTTAAGTGCCTGAGATAGAGATCGTAATCGATGACGTATTCGACGTAATTCAGATCGCCGCCGTAATGGCCCGATTCTTCCCAGGGAACCATCACCAGCGGATTGTCGGGAAGGCGCTCTTCTATCCGAGGGAGCTCGCCGGCCTCGACCCTGGCCTTGAGTACGGGCGCTTGTGAAAACGAGTCGATTTTGTTGCCGGAGAGCCGTTCGTAGTCTTCGAGATTGTAGCTGCGAGAGGACATGGGGTCCGCAACATACCGACCGGTCGCGCTGTTCTTCTTTTCAGGTGGAGGTGTGGACGGGTGATCAGGGCCCATACAGGCCGCGAGGACGCAAAGAAGAATCGCGGCAATCAGCGTGGATACTCTGCGTGATCTTTGCATCGAAAATCAAGGTAGGCTCATAAAATACCGCACTACAGAGCTTCCCGTGGCGTGGGCGGCTGGTCGAAGCAGCCGTTGACCGCTTGCGCGAAGTCAACAATAGCACCGGTCATCATTCCGGATTCATCGGAGCATAAAAATGCTACTGCGTGCGCCACCTCGTCGGTTTTCAACATGCGTCCGAACGGCAACCCCGCTTCCGCCTCTTGTTGCCAACCCACTTTGCGGCCGTGGTATTCCTGTTGGATGCGATTCTCGCCCGGGGTATTCATCCAGCCGATGTTGAGACCGTTGACGCGGATGTTGTGGCGCATGACGCTGCAGGCAGTGTTCGTCATCAATACTGCCAGCGCCCCTTTGGAGGTGCAGTAAGGCGACAGGAACGCTTGCCCCCCCGTGACCAGACATGCTCAGAATATTGACCACCGTTCCTTTGATCTTCTCGCGAATATATGATCTTCAGCGCACTGTGGTCCTGACACCATACCATCAGTTCCGATATTGAGTGCTGTTTATCCGGGGAAAAGGTTGCTCTTGCTTTCGCGGTGGCCATTGACTTCATTGCCGCGCGACCAGCTGCCGTAACGAGGCAACCCATGCCGAACAGGGGGCCGAGATGGACACCGACGGAGCCATCTGCGTGCTGCACAATATGCCGCCCGTCGTGCCTCCATCTAAAGAGAGCCACGATATGACCACAGGTCAAGTTTGGCCGACGGCAACGTAATTGTTGCCCTGCGAATAACCGCTTAACAACGAGGTTGACATGTCTATCAAAGTGGCCGTAATCGGCGCCGGTAGCATAGGATTCACCCGACGGTTAATGGGCGACATCCTGATGGTGCCCGAACTCCAGGACACCACCTTCGTTTTCCACGATATCAATCGGAACAATCTCGAGATGATCGTTCAGCTTGCGCGGCGCGACATTAAGGCGAACAAGCTACCGGCCAAGCTCACCAGCTCAATGAATCGCCGGCGAGCACTGGAAGGTGCCGATTACGTGTTGAATACCAGCCGAATCGGTGGGCTCGACGCCTTTCGGCTCGACATCGATATCCCGCTGAAGTACGGGGTTGACCAGTGCGTGGGCGACACCCTTTGCGCCGGCGGTATCATGTACGGCCAGCGCAATATTCCTCAGGTTTTGGCTTTCTGCAAGGATATCCGCGAGGTAGCTGCTGACAGTGCCCTTTTCCTGAACTACGCCAACCCGATGGCGATGAACACCTGGGCGGCATTAGAATACGGCGGCGTCGATACCGTCGGTTTGTGTCACGGCGTCAGGGGGGACACGAGCAGATCTGCCAGGTCATTGAAGGCATGGTCAACAAGTGGAAACCCTCGGGTAGCCGCGGCTACAAATCGGTTGGATTGACGGACGTGGACATCATCTGTGCCGGCATCAATCACCAGACATGGTACATCCAGGTGATCTACAACGGCGAGGATTGGACCGGTCGATTGCTCGACGGATTCCTGCAGCACCCGATATTCAATAAAACCGAGAAGATACGCATCGACATGCTGCGGCGCTTCGGCTATTACACTACCGAATCGAACGGTCACGTCTCTGAGTACGTGCCCTGGTATCGCAAGCGACCGCGCGAGATCAAGAGCTGGATCGACCTGCGCTCCTGGATCAACGGCGAGACCGGAGGTTACCTCCGGGTGTGCACCGAAGGCCGCAACTGGTTCGAAACCGACTTCCCTAACTGGATGAAAGCGAAACCACCCAACTATACGACCGCAAAACGCAGCGGAGAGCATTGCAGCTGGATTCTAGAAGCGCGGGAGACAGGCCGCACCTATCGCGGGCACTTCAACGTGCGCAACAACGGCACCATCGCTAACCTGCCCGTCGAGGCGATCGTCGAGGTCCCGGGTTACATCGACCGGACCGGCATCAACATACCCGCAGTAGGTGACCTGCCGTTGGGGTGCGCCGCAGTTTGCAATGCCTCCATCCAGGTGCAGAAGCTCGCGGTGGAGGCAGCGGTCCATGCTGACGTCGACCTGCTCAAGCAAGCGTTTTTGATGGATCCGTTGGTGGGTGCGGTTTGCTCACCACCGGAAATCTGGCAGATGGTAGATGAGATGCTGGTGGCGCAGGCCCAGTGGCTGCCACAGTACCGGAGGTCGTTGCCCGCCGCTCGCAAGCGACTTGCCATAGAGAAACCGCTGGGCATCAAGAAAACCGCCGGGGCGGCGCGTTTAAAAACCAAGTCGATCGCGGCGATGCGAAAGGACAGCAAAGCGGCAAGCCGCAACGCGGACGCTGCAGACAAGGGTGAATTGATGGAAAAAGTGAAACCGAGCGGTGGCCGGCAGAAAACAGCGGCAGGCAGCTGACAATCGTCGGCTACGCGTAACTGATCCGGTCTGCTCTCCGTTCCAAGCGCTCTGCGTGATCGATAATCCTGGATATCAGACGCATCTTGTCGCGGCGATACGCAGGGTCGTCCCAGCAGTTGCGTATTTCGCCCGGGTCTTTGTCGAGGTCGTACAACTCACCAAATTCTTCGCCGTGGTAGTAGGTCAGCTTGCGATTCTCGGTAACCACCGTTTTCAGACGCAGGCACTTCGGGTCGTCGATACACTCGATGATAAGATCGTCGCGCACCGACTCCGCATCCGAAGTCAGTAGCGGCATAAAATCGACCCCCTCCACCTCCCGCGGTATCGTAGTCTGCAGTGCTGCCAGCACCGATGGCACGATATCTACCTGACTGACCAGCCCATCGACTGACTGGCCACCGGCAACCCGTTGCGGCCAGCGCAGGATGAACGGAATCCGGACCAGCTCCTCGTAATGAAACGGCCCTTTCAGCCACAAGCCATGATCGCCGAGCAGTTCGCCATGATCGGTCAAAAAGATTACCAGCGTATTTTCCGCGAGTCCCTTACGGTCGAGACAGTCAAGAATGCGACCAACCTCACGATCTATCAGCTTGACCATAGAGTAGTAATAGGCACGGCCTCCCCTGGCATCTTCTTCGCTGACCGCGGTAAAATCTAAACCGGTACCCTGCCCGGCCATCGGGTAATCGCCGAGAAAACGCGAATCCTTGAGGGTACCGTTTCGTGCGGCCAGGAAGTGGGGTGGCTTGTCGTCCAACTCGCCTTCAGAAAATCGCGGCATGGAAACTGAATCCGAACCGATGCGATCCGCAAAATCGGTGGGCACCGCATGAGGGTGGTGCGGATCCTGAAAACCGATCGCCAGGAAAAAGGGGGTGGACTGGTCGTGGTGTTCGAAAAAATCAATCGCGCGGTTTGCCGTCCATACGCTGTTGTGCAGTCGCACGGGTAGCTCCCAGTCGTACGCCTCGGCACCAAAGCGGCCACCTTCACCCACGCGGGCTACCTGGGAATACATTTCCATTTCAGCCGCCGACACCTGTGAGCGGAGCCAAAGTCCGTAGTGTCCTAATAGTCCAGAGGTAGTGTGTCCCATGCCCAACTCCACCGTCTCGAAACCGTAATAGGGGCCGTGCCAATTGCCATAACTGTCCTCCCAATCGCTTGCGCTCTCGATGGACAGCTCACCGCCCCCGAAGGGTTGGAAATGTGCTTTGCCGATGTAATGGGTGCGATAGGAGAGCGCGGCGAGGTGGTGAGAAAGCATGGGCACATCCTCGGGCACTTTCAAACCCACATTCCAAGCGCCGTGACGGGAGACGTATTGTCCTGAGAAGATGCTGGCACGTGCCGGCGTACAGACTGGATTCGCGCAATAAGCCCGGCGGAACACAGCTCCCTCCGCACCGAGTTTGTCTAAATGCGGCGTGTCTACCGCCGCAGAGCCATAACAGCTCAACGAATCGGTGCGTTGTTGGTCGGTGGTGATGATCAGGACGTTCGGCTTTGAATCCATGATTGCTTTTGGTTAGATGGTGCAGCGCAAAATCAACCGTTTTATGTTTTGCAAATCGCACCGCCGACGGTCAGCGTAGCATCTTCTTGCCGAATAAGGCGATAAAGAGCGCCATCATGAACGCTTCGATCGTCGCAATGGGCCGTCTCATACCGATGGGTGTGAAATCGCACAACCCAAGCAGAATAAAATCTATGTTCAAACCAGCACGTGAACCACCGAGGCACCGATCACTCGATGAGATCTTGCACCGGATGCTATCCCACGCGCTAATTGACAACCAGCGCCAGTATTCATTTTGAATATACCGGATTAATTCACCGGCAGATCCTTATTCATGCGCTTGATGGATCGTCGACCTACTGCCTCTCCCCTCTATATGCGTCAGGAAAATGACCGAACCGATCGATCACAAAACGATTGAAAAAATCGCAACCAGATACCTGCCAAGCGATTCCACGGTGCAGATCGCACCAATACTTACAGGCAAATTCAACACCTCGTTCTTCGTCACTGCCGGTGAGATTTCCTGGGTGGTGCGCATCGCACCGCCGCGCGACGCCGTGTTCATTTTTTACGAGCGCGACATGATGCGTCAGGAGCCGGGCATTCACCGGCTGTTGTCGGCCAAAACCTCGGTACCTGTAGCACCGGTGATCGCCTTTGACGATTCTGGCGATCTGGTCGATCGCGATTTTCTCATCATGGAGCGCTTAGCGGGTAATCCAATCTCGGACGTTGCTTGTGACTACGGCAAAGTGCTTCATCAGGTCGGCAAATACCTCGCCCAAGTCCACGGCCAGACCGCTTCAATGTATGGTTACATTGGTGAGCACCAGCCGATGCCGGCGCAGCGGCGATGGGCCGACGCTTTCCATATAATGTGGAACAGGTTGATTGATGGTATCGTCGAGGTCGGTCACTACGACGAGAAGGAAAGTAGCACATGCCGGCGCTTGCTGGACCGCAACATCCGTTTGTTCGATCGCAACCTGCCGGCTGCGCTGCTGCATATGGACGTGTGGGCCCAGAATATCCTCGTCGACGAGCACAGCAACGTCACCGGTATCGTCGACTGGGACCGCGCCTTGTGGGGCGATCCGGAGATCGAATACGCAGTCCTGGACTACTGCGGCATCTCTGAACCTGCTTTTTGGGAGGGTTACGGCCGCCAACGGGACACTTCGCCGGAAGCCCAGGTTCGCCAGGTCTTTTACCTGCTCTACGAATTGCAGAAGTATATCATCATTCGGCAGGGACGTGGAAACGACCCAACTCGCGCCCGGCAGTACAAACAACAGGTTATGCAGATCTTCGAGCGTCTGACTTAGACTCCGGGGGCGTGCGGCAGACCACAACGGTTTAGGGCTTGAATCACCCTGTGGTTCAGCCTGTCGCCGTAACTCAAGAGCTCTACGGTGGGCGTGAAAGTAGGGCTGCGCACGGTGGCTTCAACCAGCAGCCCCCGATTAACCAGCAGTCGTTTTTCGATGTGTAGGAACAGCTCCATGTTCTGCAAGCTGAACAGCAACTGGGGCAGGAGCACCTGGAAGAGATCCAGCGCCGCATCACTGCCGCCACCGTGTTCCAGTTGCCATATGCGCGCCAATAGATCGGCGGGAGCCAGACCCGGCATCAAGCCGCAGATACCGTAAGGCGACAGTTCCAGCGCGTACATGCCACCCCATCCTTCCAGCACCCCGACCTGGTCGTCGGTTTCGGCGCGGATCTGGGTCACCTTTTCGCCCATCAGGGGCTCTTCCAGCTTGATGTAGCAAAAGTTGGAGCTCAGTTTGTGCAACCGCGCGCAGAAGTTGCCATCCACGGTCGGGCCGCCCGGATTGAAGTCCTGGATCAACACCGGCTGTTCGACGGCATCGCAGATGGTGCGGCAGTAATCGAGCAGGTCATCGGTGGTCATGGGAAAGATGCGGGGCACGGCGAAGGAGATAAGGTCAGCCCCCAGGTTAGCGTTTTGTTGCGCGATCGCGGCCGCCTGCCGCGCCGATGGATGGTTGGACTGCGCCACCACCGCGACTTCACCATCCGCGGCGGCGACCGCAGTGTCGACGATCTCGAAACGCTCCGACTCGCTTAGCTTGTAGAATTCGCTGGCATAAGCTGGCAGACAAACCGCCGGCACATCGATGGCCGCCGCGAAACGCACCAGTCGCGACAGCGCTTCGAGATCCACTGATTCGTCGGAGGCTTTGAAGGGCGTCGGTATGACTGGTACGACACCGTTGAGATCTGGCAAAATCTTTCTCCCGTTAACGATTCAATTCCATATCGATTTCTTGTTCGTCCTCAGATCCCAAGATCTGGTTTACCGAGTATGGGAAGACGTGGCGCGTGAAGGTCTCTGGACCCGGAGGTTTCGGCCAGCCAGACTGGCTCGTCTTGCGCGGACGATCCAGCACGTAGTTACGATATAGCTGTCGTGCGTAATTCCGGTGCGGCGCGACCGCTTCCGGCGTATACCGATACTTCTCCACTCGTTCCAGATCCAGTCGCTGGCCGTGCCCGGGACTAGCGGTCAGCTGTAGGTGCCCGCCGGTCCAATCGAACTGCCCTCCTTCAATCACGTCATCGCTTACCTGTATCGTTTCGTTGTCTATCGGATGGCACGGTCGTGGCGTCGTGCCCATGTAGAGGCCGACGCTTTCTGCTTCGTAGACCAGCGCCGCCACCATGGCGGCGCGGAAAGAGAGCTGCATGCAGAGCTCGAAATTGCTGTGCACGGTGACATGCATGCCCATAAATTTGGCCAGCTGTGTCACCCGCCACAGACCCCATGGTCCTAAGAGAATGTCGGGCACGGACACGTCAGCCGCCTCGTAGCGCTCCATCATGTACCAGTTCGGCTCCCAGCTATTCGACATCACGCTGGCCCCCTTGGGGTGGATGATCGGCGGCGTCCACCAGTGGCATGAAAGCGGGCTACGCAACAGCTCCCGCAAAGCGGTCATCTTGCGAAAGTAGTATTCGGTCTGGAATCCACCTTTTCCTGGTGATTGTTCAGTGGGGGCTTCATCTTTTTGATAGAAAGCATGGGGCAGCAGGGAGTTCATCGGTTGTTCGATGTACTCCAGATTGCAGTCTTCCAGCTGCGGCAGAATACGGCGAGCCTCCAGGTAGTTCCAGGTGCCGTGGGCATCAATGCGGATCGCTGTTTCCGGCCCGACCGCCTGACGGATCGCATGCACCAGCTCCACGTGCTCTTCCGGCTGATAGGCAGTCATGGAAACCTTGATGACGGGAAAACCCTGGCGCGCCCGCTCGGCGGCGTGCTCTGGCCAGCTGTCGAAGGTGACGGCGTTGTTGCCGGCGGCGTCGGGAAAGCGTTGCCAGGTGTAGGCTGCCATCGGCACCGCGGTAGGCGGTTCGAAATCGCGCTCGAAAAGCTCCGCCCAGAGCTCGTGCAACGGTTTGTTCAGAACCTGACCCACCAGATCCCACCATGCCATGTAGAGGGGCTCTTCCAGGTCGAGGTCCAGCAGATTGTGTCCTGGGTTCTGGCGCAGTCGCTCCAAGCTGGATTTTGTGCTCTCGTCCAGCCTCACCGCCCATTCGCCGGTAGCGACCATACCTTCGTTGGTAACCAGCTCGACGAATTCCCAGGAGAATGCCGGCAGCGCCTGCCATCCGGGAGTGTAGACCCCAACCATTGGGATCAGCACTTTGTGCACGCGAGCTTCCGCGAGCGTCAAGCGGTTTGGTGCCAGCCAGTCGGCGAGTTTTTCGCGGAAACCGGCGATGCGCTTCTTGAGCGTAGTGTCGAACTGCCGAACGTCGTCGATGTTGTGCATTGCAGAAAAGGCGCTTGTTACTCGGGCACCGTAAAGCTTAGGCCGGGCCCACCTTCTCTGCAAAGTGGTGTCTGCCGTCTGACGGCTGGCCGCTTTTGACGACATGACTGACCAGCGAAAACACACCCTGGCACACCTGTCCGTAGACCGTCCTTTCCCGTGATCATGGTAATTCCAGCTGTAACTATTTGCTCAGGCGTAGAAAATATTGGTCCAGAGAATATGTCAGTCGAATCGAAAAGTGTAGTCTGCCCTCCGCTTCAGATCCTCACATCAGATGAATTCCACAGATGATTTCCCTACCTTATACCGCGTGCGGCCGTTCGTTCACTGCCTGAGAAGACCGTTTAGCATGAAATTATCGTTTGTCAGAGAAACCCCCGCCGTCATAAACCTCAAGGCCGGCAAGACCACCCTCTCCCGTTACGCCTGGCCCGCCGATCAGCACCCGCACGTCACCTGCCTGTTAGGTCCCGGCAAACGCAACGTTCTCGAAGACCAGCCCGCGGACCACCTCCACCACCACGGCGTCTGCTATTCCCACGGTGTGGTCAACAACGATCTGGACTTCTACACCTACCGCAACACCCGCACCCGCTGCAGGATCTCCGTCGGCGGCGAGGTCAACACCAAAACCGAAGGCAACGTGGGTTTGCTGTCGCACGAAAGCCAGTGGCTCAATCCAGACGGAAGTCAACTGTTGGTTGATACCCGCTCCTGTCGGTGGGAAATCCTGGATGCGGACGAACTTTACCTGGACGTCGCTCTCGACCTGCAACCCGTTTCCGTTCCGGTCACCCTGCACCCAACCAACGAATCTGGGATGCCGCTGGTGCGTCCCGCCGATTGGCTGGTAGCCGTGCACGGTGGTCTGCTCACCGACAGCGAAGGCCGGCGCGGCGAGCAGGAGATGTTTGGCAAACCTGCGCGCTGGGTTGACGAGACCGCCGAGACCAACGGCCAGCTGATCGGACTGACGATCTTCGATCATCCGTCCAACCCCGTGCCGGCGCATTGGTTCGCCCGCGACTACGGACCATTGTCTCCCAACTACAACTACTTCACCGGTCCCATTGAGCTAATCAAAGGAGATCGGCTGTCTCTTAAATACCGCATCTTCGTGCACGCTGGCCCGGGCGATCCTGACCGCCTGAACGCCGAATGTGATAGGTTCGCCACTGTCTGAGGCTAAGCAGCTCGTGCAACAGCAGGCGTTAACGAAAAATCTTAACTCTGTTTCCCCGCGCGGTTCCTCCGTTGCGGTCTATATCATCTTTTTCCTTTCCGGTGTCGCCGGTCTCGGTTACGAGATCGTTTGGACGCGGATGTTTGCCGTCGGCCTGGGGCACGAGATGCCCAGCGTGCTTGCGGTGCTGGCCGCCTTCTTCGGCGGGCTCGCTGTAGGCGCCTGGGGTCTCGACCGGCTGGTAAGCCGCAGCCGCGTACCGGGCCGCTGGTATGCCGGTCTGGAACTGCTGATCGGGGTGTGGGGCTTCGTTTCGATCGGGCTGATCCCGTGGGCCAACGACCAGGTGGCGTTGATCACCGGCACCTCTCCCGGACCATTCCATCACTGGATGGTCGCCTTCCTGGTACCGTTCCTGACCTTGCTTCCGGCCACTGCGGCCATGGGGGCGACGCTCCCCGCTATGGATCGCTTTCTGTCGCGCCTGCGCGCCGAAGGCCGATCTCTGGGCGGCCTGTATGGAACCAACACCTTGGGGGCCGTGGCCGGGACCCTCGCTGCCACCTTCGTGCTGGTGCCGTCCTTCGGTTTCAGTGCCACCATTTCATTGCTTGCTGCGGTGAATCTTGTCTGTGCCGCGGCGGTGTTTGCCATCGGCCGCGCAGAAGAGGAGCGCCCGCCGGTCAGCGCCGAGATGGGCGACACGCCGGCAGCAACGAGAATCAACATCACCATCTTCCTGGCCGGATTCCTTGGCATCGGGTACGAGGTGCTCGGCGTGCGGGTCATGAGCCAGGTGCTGGAGAATACGGTCTACAGCTTTGCCTCCATCCTCTCCGCCTACCTGTTCGGCACGGCACTTGGAGGGGTGGCCTACCAGGCCCTGGCTCGACGCTGGGGAACCCGCGCGCTGCTGACCTTCCTGGTACAATCGGTGGCCGCGGCCTGTTTGCTTGGCGTCATCATTCTGGCCCAGGCGTTGGCCATCTACGAGTCACTGCGACAGCTGTTCGGTGGGGGATTTGGCGGTTCGGTCGTCGCGGAGATGCTACTTGCCCTGATCATCTTCCTGCTGCCGGCGACCTTGATGGGCGCCCTCTTCAGCCACCTTGCCCAGTCGGCAAGACAGGAAAGTGGCGGCGTCGGACGGGCGCTGGGACTCAATACCCTCGGAGCGTCGTTGGCCCCTCTGGTTGTTGGGGTTCTACTGCTGCCGGCCATGGGCACCAAAACCACACTCATCCTGGCAGGATTGGGATACCTTTTGTTCGTGCCTGAGCTACGATGGCGCCGCATGCTCCCCGGAGCAATCGCCCTGTTTTTAGCGTTTTTGCTGGTAACGGTCTGGCCGGCGGGCTTGACCATGATTATCGGGCCACCGGGCAGTCGCGTGCTTTCCTACCGCGAAGGCATGATGGCTACCGTTTCGGCGCTCGCCGATGCCCAGGGAAACCGGATACTGAAGGTGAACAACCGGTTTATCATGGGCGGCACCCCGCACGCCAACTCACCACGGCTGCGAGCACATTTTCCGTTGTTGTTGCACCCCGAGCCACGACGCACGCTGTTCCTTGGACTGGGGGCCGGGGTCACCTTTGGTGCCGTCGCCGATCACCCGCATCTGAGGGGCGAAGGAGTGGAGCTGATTCCAGAGGTCGCGAGACTGCTGCCGTTCTTCCGGCAGGCAAACGGCGACCTGTTGAACCAGCGCCGGTTGCGCGTGGTGGTTTCCGACGCCCGGCGTTATGTACGCGCCTCGACCGCCCAGTACGACGTGATTGCCGCCGACCTTTTCCATCCCTCGCGCAATGGCGCCGGCTCGCTTTACACCGTCGAGCACTTCCAGTCGATCCGCAACCGGTTAGCGTCTGGAGGGCTCTTCTGTCAGTGGCTACCCCTGTATCAGCTGGACGAGGAAACGGTGAAGGTCATGATCAGGACCTTCGTGGAGGTGTTCCCCAACGCACGCGCTTTCTATCAGCCCAATACTCAGATCGGCACCTTGCCTTTGGCCCTGGTGGGAACTAACGGCGAGCCGATGAGATATCCTTACGATTGGTTTGCGCACCGAGTCACGAATGACAGATTAGGCAAGGCACTCGGCGCAGCCGGTCTGACTGGGGAAATGATGCTTTTTGGATATCTGGCAACGGGCAGTGAGGGTCTGCTCGCCTTTGCTGCCGACAGTCCACTCAACACCGACGACCGGCCGCGAGTAACATTTGGTGCCCCGCGGTTTGCCTACGAAATTCGGGAGTCTCCACATACCAGTCGAGCGACTATCCTGGATCATTTCCGCAGCAAAGCCCTAACACTTCAGGCCTTTCTGGATCACCTTCAGCCGCGACCGGAGGATATCATGACCTCCGCCAATAGCGATGAGGACAGAGAGTTTTCCAGACGCTTGCATGCTTATCTGGCTGCCCGCGACATCTTTTTCGAGGGCAGGATCCTGGAGGTCAATGGAAGGAAAGAGCAGGCGATTGCTGCTTACGAAAAAAGCGTAGAGACGAGCGACGAGTTCAAGCCCAGCCTGTTCATGCTTCAGCTGCACAAGCGGAGCCGTTCGCAGCGTTGAAAAGTGCCAGGCAGGTGTAAACCTCGAACCAACCTCGACAACTACGTCGAAACCGCGCTGAACCTTGCTCCCCCCCAAATCTCTTTACAGAAATTGCGTCCAGGAGCGCTCCTGTTACCGCTGGTAATACCTCTATTGGCGCCGTCTCGATAGCCGCGAACTGCCCACGTCATATAAAAAAAGCCAGCTCCCGAGATTCCCGGGAACTGGCTTTTCCAATACTACAGCAACAAGGATTACGGTTTATTTAACCGCACCCCACAAACCTGATTTACTTCAACAGCGTCATCGAACGGGTATCGGTGAAATCACCCGCCTGCATGCGGTAGAAATAGACGCCGCTGGACACCTGGCTGCCGGCCTTATCGGTGGCATCCCAGGTAGCCTTGTAACTGCCCGCGCTCAAATCATCGTCAACCATGCTCGCGACCAACTGACCGGCCGTGTTGAAAACGTCGATCTTGACGTAGTCATTAACCGGCACGTTGAACTCGATGGTGGTCTCCGGGTTGAACGGGTTCGGATAAGCATCGCTCAAAGAATAACTGCTCGGAATCCCAGCAGCAGCGACCTCTTCGACCGCAGTTACACCAGCGCCCATACGACCGGTGGCATGGTCAAATCCGATGTGCCACAGGGTGCCCGGTCCTTTACCTTCACCGCAACATGCACCAGCGGGGCTGTCTTCGCCAGCCGCGGCGGTGTTCTCATAAAGACCGTCCTCAAGACCTATGTGCGAGCCGTAATAGATGCCGTCATACTTGCCGCCCGTAGCCGCATGCCCGGGCGTGTCTTCGTCAACAATCATCAATTCCCAGGCCGGGATCGTACGGTTGCTCCATAACTGCGCGAACGGAAGTTTGGGACCTCCGTAAAAATGCTTGATACCAGTACCATCGCGCCCCAGAAGAACGAACATGCTCCCGGTAGTGCTATGAACTTCGGTCATAAGCACGCCCCTGCCGCCAGCCAATACTTTTTCGTGAATCGGGTTGCCTTTGTAAGCCGGTAATCCCGTTTCGGCCGCTACCTCATTGGAAATCGCCATGCCCATACCGTCGCCCCCATAATGGGCCCACAGCGGGTCGCCATTGGGATCAAGCATGACCGTAGGAACGTTAATTCTCCAGGAATTCGTTACAACGCCGTGGCTATTGGCATGGACTTTACCAGGCCCTTGACCGGATAACGTAACATTGCCGTCATCGTCGGTGCTTTCAATCCCGAAGAAGTCGTTCATCGGAGTCGCTTTGACAATCTCACCAGAGGTTTTGTCGTGGTATTCTACCGATGTGGCAGGATTGTCGATGACGCTCCAGTGGCCCTTGATGATGAAATCGCCCTCGGGCCACATACCACAGGCACGGTCGTGGATGTTTTTCATGAAACCGCCATCGCCGAAAGATTCATCTAACTCCCAGCTTTTGGATGCACGGTTGAT
>CAYNZV010000021.1:0-23662 GCA_964401715.1 uncultured Gemmatimonadaceae bacterium
GTTAGTAATCCAGGAACCAAGATCCTCGATACTAGCACCGCTCACAGGGTTGATCCTGAGTGGACCTATGGGCTTCCAGAGCTTGGCGATGGGCAAAGACAAAAGATCGCTACTTCCATGCGGGTGGCGAATCCAGGCTGTTACCCTACCGGTTTCATCCTGGCTCTGCGCCCGCTGGTTGCAGCCGGCATGGTGTTACCGTCGACGCAGCTGACCGTCAATGCGGTTTCGGGTTACTCGGGGGGTGGCAAAAGAATGATCGAAGCCTATTCATCCCTTCCACCAGTAAGCCGATCGGTCGATGCGGTCCGCCCCCTGGCCCTGTATGGTCTAGATGGCCGCCACAAGCACCTTGCCGAGATGCAGAAATTCAGCTTGATAGCCAGTCCGCCGTTGTTTGTGCCCTCCGTCGCACCGGTATTCTGTGGAATGATGGTCAGCACACCGATTCCCAGGTCTTCTTTCGTACAGCCAAATACGACTCGAGCGGTCCACGAGGTTTGGAAGCTGTGTTACGGCGATGCTCCGATGGTTGAACTCCGGGACCCAGATGATTCTGGTGTCTTGCGAGAGGGGCGTTTTCTGGATTTGGACGACGTCCCCAGACGGAACGGGATCGAGCTCATGGTGTTCGGAGACATCGATATTGGCCTTGTGCTCGTCGCCCGTTTGGATAATCTGGGAAAAGGTGCCGCTGGCAATGCGGTGCAGTGTTTGAACCTGATGTTGGGTTCGGCCGAAACCACGGGTTTATGAGCTCTTCGGGGCATGTCGATCACGATCTGATCGACAGCCACTGCCACTTGGATCAGCTTCCAGATCCTGCTGCAGCCATCAAGGAGGCGCGCCATCGCTCGGTGACCAGAATCGTAGCGGTCAGCGAGAGTGCTAGCTCAATGCGCGCCGTTTTCGATCTCAAGCGACAATTCGGACCAACAGTGATAGCTGCGTTGGGCATGCACCCTGCTTGGATAACCCAAAACAGCGACGGCCTCAAGGCAGAAGGCCTCGATTATCTCTCCCGTCATATCGCAGCGGCCGACGCTCTGGGCGAGGTCGGTCTGGACTTCAAGTGGGCGACCACTGACTCGGAAAAACGGGAACAGTCAAGCTATCTCGACAAGCAGTTGGCATTGGCTGCCGCACATCGCAAAGCTGTAAACATGCATTCCCGCCGGTGCCAACGTCAGGTTATGGAAAGAGGGATCGCTTTCCACCGGGAAACAGGTTGCAACGTCCAACTCCATTGGTTCACCCAGTCAAGAAAGCTTGTGCGCATCTGCAACGACGAGGGAATATATATCTCCGCGGGCCCTTCGGTTGTGGGGGAGACGCAGGTTTTGGAGGTAGTTGCGGAAATTGCGAACGAACTGCTATTACTGGAAACCGACGCTCCAGTAGCTATAGGCGGGATACCCGGGCACCCGGTCCGGACGCGAGAAGTGGCGGAAGCGATTGCCGACTTCAAAGGAACCACATGGCAGTCGGTGGCTGACTACACCACCGCGAACTTCCGTCGATTCATCGCGTGCGAGCCCTAAACAACGAAGTTCATCCGGCCTAGCCGTAAGCTGCTTCGTCCCCATTCCAAGTCGTTTTACTCCTGTAACAAGGGATCACGAATTGCGGGGTTCGAGATACCGAAGACTTGTTGTAGGATATTGTTTTCTCGACTCCACTTGTCACGTAATACTTATTCCTCATGGACACAGCACTCCCACGGACAGATCCAAGAGCCATCATAGGTGCGGAGTCATTCTTGACAACGGTTTCGGATTCCTGTATCCTTGGCTCTCTTGCTTTGAGTACCCATCAGGTCGTCCGAACCCCCCGCTTGCTTATCGTCCAGCGCTACTGGTTTCAGCCCCAGCAATGAAAGCTGGACACGTCTTAACAATCCTAACAATGGCAGCGTCTTCTCCGGGAAGACGAGAGTTGCGGATTTAGCAAGGGGAAGCTGATATGAAAAAACTATTGGTTACCGGCGGTTGTGGATTCATAGG
The DNA here is from genome assembly GCA_964401715.1 of uncultured Gemmatimonadaceae bacterium. Taxonomy (GTDB): domain Bacteria; phylum Latescibacterota; class UBA2968; order UBA8231; family UBA8231; genus CAYNZV01. The sequence goes on from CAYNZV010000021.1 coordinate 2,004, forward strand.
CAGCAACTTCATTCGGCACATCTTGGGAACCTATCCCAAATATCAAGTGGTGAACCTCGACAAGCTGACCTACGCCGGAAATCGAGCGAACCTCGGCGATCTCGAAAGTGATCCACGTTATCAGTTCTTTCACGGTGACATCTGCGATTTCGGAGTCGTAGAACGCGCCATGGACGCGGTCGATATGGTTGTCAACTTCGCTGCGGAAACCCATGTCGATCGCAGCATCATGGGTGGTGGCGAATTTGTCAATACCAATGTGTATGGCACCTACGTATTGCTGGATTGTGCGCGCATAAACGGGGTCGAGCGGTTCCTCCAGGTCAGCACCGACGAAGTGTATGGAAGCATTGAAGAGGGGGTGTGGACAGAGGATTGGCCTTTGGATCCTCGTAGTCCATACTCCGCCAGTAAAGCCAGTGCCGAGCTCTTGACGCGTTCCTACTTTGTGACCCACGATGTTCCTGTCGTGATCACCCGTTGCTCCAACAATATCGGTGCTTATCAATACCCCGAGAAGCGCGTACCTCTTTACATTACCAATGCGATCGACGATACGAGCCTCCCGGTATACGGCAACGGACTACAAGTACGGGATCATTTGTTGGTGCAGGATCATTGTCGCGCTCTGGACTTGATGCTGCACGAGGCGTCACCTGGTGAGGCATTCAATATCGGAGGCGACAATGATGCCACCGGTCTGGAGGTCGCGCGCACTATTCTCGAACTCTTGGGCAAACCGGACAGCTTGATCCAATTCGTCGAGGACCGACCTGGACACGATCAGCGCTATGCGCTCGATTGTACCAAGATCAAAGCTATGGGATGGAGACCGGAAAGGGATTTTCAAGGTGCCTTGCGTGAGACCGTCGACTGGTATCTTAAAAATGAAGAGTGGTGGCGCCGCATCAAGGCAGGCGTTGACTACAGGGAATACTATCAGAGACAATACGGTGAACGGGAAACATTGGCGACGAAGACTGAATCGAAGAAATGAGATGACAATTATGAGGATGTGCAGCAAGACCACTGGCGAGCAAAACGAGGTCAGTAGTGCCGGACTTATGCAGACTGGGAGGGAAAGATGAGTAACACAAGAAAATTTTTTGTGCTCATCTGGGCGTGTGTGCTGCCGCTCTTTGCGTCCGCTGCTTTTTCGCAAGATCTCCAAGATTTGATTGAAGAAACTGAAGAAGAAGAAGCCGATATCCGCCGAATCCCGGGGGTCGACATTCCTGGGATCGGAGACGAAAGGGTGACCGGACGACTACGTATGCCGAAAGGTGAAGAGATCGAGCGTTTGCGCATTAGTCAGGATCGCACTATCGATCCCTCCACTTATGTGGTGGGACCGGGTGATGCCATCCTGCTCTACGTTTGGGGTGAGTGGGATCTTCCTTACCATCTCGAAGTGGGTCCAGAGGGCTCGGTAATCATTCCTACTGTCGGATCTTTCGATGTCGCCAATAAGACTTTCGACAAAGTGCGTCAATTGCTTGTCAACGCAGCCCTCCAGCAGTATCCGAACGTGAAGATCTCGGTTTCTCTAACAGGTATGAGGTTTTTTACCGTCTATCTCACCGGTGCAGTGGTAAACGCTGGGAGTTACATCGTACACCCGACGATGCGACTGTCCGATCTGATCGAGCGCGGAGGTGGTTTTATAGATGAGTTATCGGGTACCGAAATCGAGCAAACTGTCGGCGGAAAAAAAATTGGGCGGAAGCGCAAATTCTCGCCGCAGCCCGCGGCAAAGCGCTCGATTGAGATTATTCGTGGAGATGGCAGCAATAAAAACGCAGACTTGGAGATGTTCCATGCTACGGGCTTGGTAGAAAACAATCCCTATCTACGCATGGGAGATGTTGTCCATGTGCCTTATCGGACATCGGAGGTACACGTCTACGGCTCTGTTAATGTTGAGGGGGTACAAGAATATCGTCCCGATGATACGGTTGGTTCTCTGCTGCTACTGGCCGGCGGCAGATCTGGTAATGCACCGTTGGAAGAGGCGGAAATATGGCGATTTCGCGAAGATGGTCAGACCCAATACGTTTTAGACCTGACGACAGAAAACGATCAGCTGACTTTCAGGCATCTCAGCGATGTGCGGCTGCAGCCTGAAGATATGCTTTTTTTGCGTACGCGATCCGACTGGCAGCAGGCACCTACGGTTCACGTTCATGGTGAAGTCGGATTCCGCGGGCGTTATCGAATTTCGTCGGGAAAAACGTCGCTGCGGGACGTTATCGAGTTGGCGGGTGGGTTCACGGCAAATGCCTCGTTGGCTCAAGCTTCGGTGATACGGGCAAAATTCAGGGCCATGGTCGATCCTGAATTCGACCGTTTGCAGAAGTTGCGAGAAGTGGGCGGAATGGCAGACATGAGTCCAGAGGAAAGAGCGTATTTGAAGACCAAGGGGCGGGAACAGCGCGGCAAGGTAGCACTCAGCTTTGAGCGCCTCTTCGAGATGAATGACGAAAGTCAAAATTTGTTGCTCGAAGGTGGAGATGTAATATTTGTCCCCGAAAAGCGGCGAACGGTAAGTCTCAGCGGGCAGTTGAAGCGACCAGGGCTGTTGGTTTTTCAAGAAGGCCGTAGGGCCAAATATTATTTGGACCAGGCCGGCGGTTACAACTGGAATGCCGCCAAGGGGGGAGCTCGTCTCATCCGTGCGCGTACGGGCGTGCGTGAGCAACTAAGTAATAACCTGCTCATCGAGTCCGGAGACGAAATCTGGGTACCCGAAAAAGAATACCGAGATTGGTGGAAGTTCTTTCAAACGACGATGCGGACGGTCGCAGAAGCAATGACTATAATAGTCGTGGCCAGGTCACTATGAACGATGTAAGGAGCCTCTGCGAATGAATCAGAACCGGGTTGATCTACTGGATCTGCTTGCTGCGCTCAACGCGGGGAAACAGCTAATCTTGGGCAGTACGTTGGTGCTCTGTATCCTTGCAGGTGGTGTCAGCCTTCTTTTGCCGAATATTTATACGGCCGAAGTACAGCTCTTGCCGCCCAAGGAACAAAAGAAGGGTTTCGGATTCGCCGATCTGCTTTCAGGTTTGCCGATCCCATCTCTACGCTTGGGCGAAAAGGGCACCCCCGCCGATATCTTTGTCGCCATCCTGAAAAGTCCCACCATGCGACGACGTCTGGCTCAGGATTTCGATCTAATGCAGGTATACGAAACGGAAAAAATCACCGATACTATCGAAGTCCTGAAAGACAACACCGACATAGGCAAGAGCGAAGAAGGCACGATCCTAATCAAGGTGGCTGATCGCGATCCGAAGCGGGCAACGGATATGGCCAATCACTACGTGGTACTGCTGGACAGTACCAACAAAAGCTTCACCCAGGAGTCGGCCCAGGAGCGTTACGACTTCATCCAGAAGCTGATACGCAGGGAAGAAGGCAAACTCGACCAGGCGATGGACGAGTTGCAGCGGTTCCAAGCGGAGCACAACGCCATTTCCATCGAAGAGCAGGCCAAGTCCGTAATTCGTGCCGCCGCCGAGATGCAGATGGCAGCTATGGAATTGCTCATCGGCCGCAACAGTTTATTGCTTTCCGGTTTTTCCACTACCCATCCTCAAGTGCGGAAGCTCGAGCAGGAGTTTAGTCTGCGACAGGAGGCGCTTGCTTTTCTGCGCGATGGCTCTAACGACCCGGAAGAATTGAGAAGCAAGATCGCTGCTGAGCTCCAGTTGGAGGAGAATCTCTTTCTTCCATTGCGAGATATCCCAGAAGTGGCCCAAGAGTTTGCTTTGGTGGAAAAAGACGTCCTGGTGCAAGCTGCTCTACTGAAGCTGCTTCTAGAGCAGGAGGCGGAAGCTCTCATCGAAGCCAGCAACGAGACCTCGACGGTGCAGGTCCTCGACCCTGCCACCGTGCCCGAGGAGCACTCAAGGCCGCAACGTTTGTTGATCGTTTTTATAACTGCCATTCTCTGCCTGTTCGCCTCCATATCTTACCTCTTCGGTTCGATTTATCTGCGGACGCTCAGGGATCGCTGGCGAGCCAGCTACCAGCCTCAAGAAGTATGAGCACGGCTAACCGTATCCGCGTGTTGATAACGCGTGCCACCGACAATCCGCTGCCAGCTTACGAAACCATCGACAGTGCCGGCATGGACCTCCGTGCCCATCTCAACAAGCCGTTGAAGATCTCTCCTGGTGATCGGGCTCTCGTGCCCACCGGACTGTGTTTCGAGATACCCCGCGGCTATGAAGGGCAAGTACGACCGCGCAGCGGATTGGCGCTCAAGCAAGGGCTCACCGTGCTCAATGCTCCGGGTACTATCGACGCCGACTACCGTGGCGAGGTTGGCGTTATCTTGATAAACCATTCGACTGAGATTCAGCGAATCGAACACGGCGATCGCATGGCGCAGTTGATCATCGCGCCGGTGGTTCAAGCCGAAATGCTAGCAGTGGACAGGTTGGCAGAGTCTGAGCGTGGTTCCGGCGGATTCGGATCAACTGGAGGCCGATGAGATGAGTTTGAAGATCGTCTCCGATCGAATCGAGATACTACTGGTACAATCAAATAAAGGCCCGTCCACGGAAGTGGGACGGGCCTTTATTATTAGATATTGGTCGCGGTCAACCGCCAGCTATGGCGGGTAGGAAGTGAACCTCGCTGTCCTTTGGCACTTTACGCCGCATTCCCTCGTTGTTGACTTCGCCGTCCACGGCTACTGCCATTCCCGGCTTCAAGCGATCGTCATCACATAACCTAGATTTACAACCGGGGTACGAGGCTTCAAGTTCGTCAATGATTTGACGAACGGTTTTGCCGATGACTTCGATCTGGCTTTGTCCGTCAGTGAGTTTCTGCATCAGCGAGGGTATCCAGACCGTCGGCATGATTATCCGGCTGCTAATGCCTCCGTGGACTGTTTCTGCTTCAGTGCAGTTAGAAGTCGATCAGGTCGCATCGGCAGCTCGTTCAAGTGCACGCCAACGGCGTCGTTGATGGCGTTACAGATAGCGGCCGGTGGCGGTGCGATGTTGGCCTCGCCCACCCCGCGCACGCCGAACGGATGACTCGGGTTGGGAACCTCCACGATGACTGCCTCGATAGACGGGAGATCGAGACATGTCGGGATCCGGTAGTCGAGGAAGGTGGAGTTAACCATGGTGCCCTCGTCATTGTAGAAATACTCCTCGTTTAGGGCCCAGCCGATTCCTTGCGCGGAGCCGCCCTGCATCTGACCTTCGACGTAGCTTGGGTGAATCGCGGTCCCCGCATCCTGAATAGCTGTGAAGCGGACAATAGACGTTTTGCCCGTATCCGCATCAACTTCCACGTCGACGATGTTGGCTGCAAAAGAGCCGCCTGCCGTCAGGAATCCTGCATCCACCGATGCGCTGCCAACGATAGGCCCGCCAGTGTCTTCAAGCTCACCAGCCAGTGCCTTGAAACTGAGTTTCTTCGACGAATCGCTCTTGTGCAGAAACATGCCATCGCGGAACTCGACCTGATCGTTGTCGACCTCCCATAACTTTGCTGCCCTTTCCAGCATCTTCTCTTTCACATCGTGGGCTGCGTCGTGGGCCGCCATGCCAGTGGCGTAGGTCGTGCGGCTACCGCCGGTGACGTCGGTGTAACCGATAGAGTTGGTGTCAGCCACCTGGGGGTTGATGTCTTCTACGGCCAAGCCCAGGACCTCGGCGAACTGCATGGCGATAGAGGTTCGGCTTCCACCAATGTCGGTGGAACCCTCCACCAGATTGACGGAGCCGTCCCTGCTGACGGTGGCGGTCACGGCAGATTTCAATCCGACGTTGAACCAGTAGCCCACGGCGATACCGCGTCCTTGATTCTTGCCCAGGGGGGCTTGATAATGCTTGCTGTCGCGAATCGCTTCCAGCGCCTCTACACAACCCACGCGGGCGTAGACGTTGCCGTCGACCCGTCGAGTCCCTTCCTTGGCTGCGTTTTTGAGTCGGAAATCAAGCGGATCCATGCCGAGCTTTGCCGCCAACTCATCGACCACGGTCTCCGTGCAGAAGGCAACCTGCGTCGACACCGGTGCGCGATAGGCAAAGCTGCGAGGTTTGTTCACCACCACGTCGTAGCCGTCAATGGTGCCGTTGGGAACTTCGTAACAGGAAAGCACGCACATCACGCCGGCAAACATCGGTGAGCCCGGATAGGCGCCGGCCTCGACCGCGAGATACCCTTCCGCGGCGACGATGTTGCCGTCCTTGTCAGCGCCCATCTTCACCCGCACGTACGAACCTGGAGTTGGTCCGGTGCCCTCAAACACGTCTGAGCGGGTCATGATCAGTTTCACCGGCTGTCCCGACTTCCTGGAAAGAAGGGCAGCAGGAGGTTCGAGGTAAACCGGAATCTTGCCCCCGAATCCACCTCCGATTTCCGCCGGGATCACCTTTATCTTCGAGACCGAATGTCCGATGATGGCGCCGGTCTGTTTCTGGGCGGCAAAAGCTCCCTGCGTACTGGTCCAGATTGTGAGTTGACCATCGGGGCTCCACATTGCTGTGGCATTGTGGGGCTCGATGTATCCCTGGTGAACCGTTGCCGTATCGACCTCGCGTTCGACAACGGCATACGCCTCGGAGAACGCTTTGTCCGGATCGCCCAGCTTGTGGTGCTCATGCTTAGCGACGTTGCTCTTCTTGCCAGTATCCTCATCGCCTTCCTTGGTAGTAAGATCCTCGTGAACCAGGGTGGCTCCTTCCCTCATGGCATCGTGCACCGTCACCACTGACGGCAACACCTCGTAGTCGACCTCAATGAGGGAAACGGCTTCATCGGCGATGTGGGGATTGATGGCGGCGACCGCGGCGATAGCATGTCCGCGATACAGCGCTTTGTCAGACGCGAGCACATTGTCGCGCATGAATTTCAAGCGTGCTGGCCCCTCTCCCAGGTCGATCATTTCGTCCGCCTGGATCGGTGGCAGGTCGGCGTTGGTGACCACCGCCTTCACCCCGGCTAGCGATTCCGCTTTGCTCGTGTTTATAGACTTGATCCGCGCGTGAGCGTGAGGGCTGCGTAATACGGCCCCAAACAGCATGTTCGGCAGACGAACATCCCCACCATAAATCGCCCTTCCGGTCACCTTGTCGGTGCCGTCGTGGCGAATCGGCCGCGTTCCGATGACCTTGTATTTACCGTTTCCGTTATTAGACATGCTCTCCTCCTTGCCGCAGCGACTTCGCTGGGAGAATGGCAATCCTGGTTCGGTTATAATTTGAACAAGCGGTTCAACCCTGAGCTGTGTCGAGTACCGCCCGTACGATCTTGTCGTAGCCGGTGCACCGGCACAGATTGCCAGCCAACCAGTGCCGCACTTCGTGCTCGGTAGGTTTGGGCTTGTGGTCGAGCAGCGCTTTGGCGGCTACCAGAAACCCCGGTGTGCAGATGCCGCATTGAAGCCCCGCGTGTTCGAGGAATTTCTGCTGTAGCGGTATCAAGCCTTCTGGCGTGGCCAAACCTTCGACGGTGGTTATTTCGCTGCCTGCCGCTTCGACGCCCAGCACAAGGCAGGTGTCGACGATGACGCCGTCCATAATGGCGGTGCAGGCACCGCAGTTGCCGTCGTTGCATCCTTCCTTGGTACCCGTGAAGCCCAGCTCTTCGCGAAGAACCTCCAGCAGGCTCTGTCGGGGTTCGCAGAGAAATTCCACGTCTTCCCCGTTGATCTTGGTGTGCACGTGTGTTTTGCTCATTATCGGCTCCTCGTAATCCTAATTGCTCGACGGCTCTTGGACCGCATTCGGAACGAATTCTCCCCGCGCTCGTTTCACTGCGCCGTGGAGGGCGCGTTTGGTCAAAACGCCCACAAGATGGGTGCGATATTCTGCGGTACCGCGCATGTCAGTGATGGGTCGGGCGACCGCTTTGGCCGCCTCGGCCGCTTCTTCGATCGCTTCATCGCTAACTGCTCGACCTTCCAACATCTTCGCCGCTTCTTCTGCCACCACCGGCATCGGTGCCACCGCGCCCAAAGCGATGCGCACGATTTTGAAATCTTTCTTGCGGTTGGCAAGCTCTACGAAAGCGCCCGCCCCGACCACGGCGATGTCCATCTCGTTACGTGGAATGAAGCGCAGGTAATGAGCTCCGGTAAACTTGCGCGCAGGCGGGAAATTGATCGCCACCAGGAGCTCATCCGGAGCCAACACATTAGTGCCGGGACCGGTGCAGAACCCAGCCACCGGGACTTGTCTTTTACCTTTGGGACCGACGATGTCACAGGTGGCGCCATACGCGATCATGGTAGGGGTGCTGTCCGCGCTGGGTGACGAGTTGCACAGGTTCCCGCCGATGCTTGCACGTCCTTGGATCTGTATGCCACCGATGATTGCCGTCGAGTCGAAGATGGCCGGGTAGCGCTCGACCACATCAGGGTCGTTGTAGATGCGCCAACACGGCACTGCAGCCCCCACGCGCAAACCGCGCTTGGGGCCATAAGACAACTCATTGAGTTCGGGAATACTTTTCACATCGACTACGCGCTCGGGTTGTGCGCGTTTTATTCTCATCTGCACGATGAGATCAGTTCCTCCGGCAAGGACCCGGGCATTGCCGTTTTTCTCGGAAAGCCGGGTGACGGCCTCGCGGAGCGTCTTGGGGGTGACGTATTCGAAGTCTTTCAAGAAGGACCCACTCTCGCTGCGTGGTTAGAAGGAATAGTTCAGGCGTGAAAAATGAGCTTTAAATAAGCTCAGGTGGCAGGAGAGTGTCAAGGGTAGATAACTATCCTGCCACCTTGGCCACCGCATCCTCCTCGAAGCGATTATATGATTTCTTGCCGCCGAAAAACGAGAGCAATTCGTGCAGCATTTTCATTCCCACCGGGACGCCCACGAGAATGATTGCAGTGGCGAAGAGAATGCCAAATCCCAGACTTACCGCCATAGGGATGAGAAACTGCGCCTGAACACTCTTTTCTAGGATCATGGGTAAAAGGGCGAAAAACGTCGTCAGCGAGGTAAGCAAGATCGGTCGGAAACGCTGGCATCCCGCTTCGATCAAGGCCTCTTCTACCCCCATACCCCGACATCGCAATTCGTTGTAGAAGTTAAGTAGAACCAACGAATCGTTGACGACGACGCCCGACAAGGCGACGATGCCGAACATGCTCAATAAAGCCAGGTCCAGACCCATTATGACGTGCCCCCACACTGCCCCGATCATTCCGAAAGGGATGGCGCTCATGACCACCAGCGGTTGCGAGTAGGAGCGAAAGGGTATGGCCAGCAGGGCATATATGGCGAACATGGCGACGACAAAACCGCGGCCTAGGCTGGCGAAAGAATCTGCCCTTTCCCGCTGCTCACCTTCATAACTGTATCGTAGCCCGGGATAATCTTGGATCAAGGCGGGCAAGACGTGCGCCGCCAGGTCGCGATTGAGTTCGTCGGCGTTCACGGTCTTTTCATCAACATCTGCGGTTACTGAGACGATGCGCTGTTCATTGCTGCGTTCAATGCTGGCGTATCCGTGGCCCACTGTGACATCCGCTACGTGGTCAAAAGGCACCGCGATCCCTGCAGGCGTTCGTATCCTCATGTTGCGTATATCGCTGATACTGCGCCGTTCTTCTGCCGGATAACGAATCATGATCCTGACGTCGTCGCTGCCGCGTTGGACTCGCAGCGCTTGATCGCCGTAGAATCCCTGGCGCACTTGACGGGCGAGATCGGATAGTGTGATGCCGAGGGTGCGGGCATGCGGTTTCAGCCCCAGCTTCATTTCGAGCTTGCCTTCCTCGAAGCTGTCTTGGATGTCGCTGATACCCGGGTAGCTGGCAAGCTCCGATTTCAAGCGCTCGACGGCTTGCAGGAGTTGGGAGAAGTCATCCGAAGACAGCTGCACGTCCACCGGATCCCCGGCGGAAAACAGCGAAGCGGTATAAGTCAGCGACTCCGGTCCCGGGATCTCTCCCACCCGGCGTCTGATCTCTGCCGCGATTTCCGTACTGGAAAACTCCCGTATCTCCGACGGCAAGAGCTCAATGGTAATCTCAGCCAGATGTCCCTGACCTCTACTGGGTCCGCTAGATGACATGCTGCTTCGCCGTCCGGTAGGACGATCGCCGATGATGGTGAACAGATTGCGAAACACCGAAGGTCCGTCGGCCGGCTGACGGCTGTCGTAAGCATCGCGCGCCGCCAATGCGCCAGCTTCGATCCTCTTCACTATTTGTTCAGTCTGCCCGGCCGTGGTCCCCTGCGGCATTACCACAGATATGGTCAGCCAGTCGGAATCGATTTTCGGCATAAACACGAACTTGATGTGACCGCCGCCGATCCATCCACATGTGACCAGCATGAGACACACTGCCAGGGCGGTGGTAATCAAAGGGTTGGTAATGGCCAATCTGGCAATGCGCCGATAGCGGTTGTTAATGAATTCCTTCAACTGACGATCCATCCAACCCTGGACTGTGTTATGCCAGGCCAGCGGTGCCCGGAAGACACGGACAAATGTAGTGGTCAGCCAACCTTGGGAGGAAGACGCCAGATGGGCAGGAAGGATGGCCAAAGCCTCGATGAGGGAGACGGCGAGCATCGATATGACGATAACCGGAATCACCGCCATGAACTTGCCCATTAGTCCTTCGACGTAGAACAGGGGCATGAATGCGGCAATGGAGGTCAAAATGGAGAAAGTAACTGGCTTGCCAACCTCCAAGGTGCCGTCTATGGCCGCCTGTAAAAGTCCCTTCCCACGCTCGCGATGAGTGAAGACATTCTCACCCACGATAATGGCGTCGTCGACGACGATGCCTAAGGCGACGATAAACGCAAACAACGACAACATATTTATGGAGACACCAAACGGTTGCATCAATAGGAAGCTGCCCAGCAAAGAGATGGGAATTCCCATCATTACCCAGAATGCCAGTCGCAAATCGAGGAATAGGGTGAGTAGAATGAAGACCAGCACGAGTCCCAGACGGGCATTGCGCAGGACCAGATCCAGCCGGCTCAACAGAAGACGGGCGTCGTCGCGACCGTAGTCTATATTGACGCGAGCTGGCAATTGCACGCGGTGCTGCTCTATGTAGCTCTTCACGTACTCGCTGATCTCGAGAGCACTCTGGTCCCCGGTGCGGTAGACCTGAACCACGGCTGCCGGTTGGCCGTTGAAGCGGGAGATGAGGTCGCTGTCTTCAAAGCCGTCCACGATGGTGGCGATCTGACCCAGCTTCAACGAGGTGCCGTCGGACCTGGTTAACAACACCACGTCTTCGTACTCCATCCCAGTGTAGCGCAATCCCTTGGTTCGGACCAGCACCTCCCCATTCTCGCTTTTTACACTACCCCCAGGCAAGTCCAGCGAGGCACCTTTTACGGCATCGGTTACCTGGGCCAAGGAAAGTCCATGACGCCTCAGCATTCTCTCCGATACTTCTATAGAAATCTCGTCGATGCGCACGCCGGCGAGCTCTACTTGGGTTATTATGGGTGCTTCGCGGAGGTCGTCTCGCACCCGTTCGGCGACGACCTTGAGCACCTTCTCGCCGACCTCGCCATATACCACCACATCGATCACCTGATTGCGGCGCACCGCTTCTTTGATGAACGGCTTTTCGGTCTCTTCGGGGAAGGTGTCAATGCGATCGGTCTCATTCTTGACGTCGTCCAGCATCTTCCTCATGTCGGTGCCCGATTGCAGTTCTACCGACACGACACTCATACCCTCGGAAGAGGTAGAGCGAATCTTGCGAATGCCCTCCAATCCTGAGAGCCTTTCTTCGATCCGTTTGCTGACGCCCTCCTCCACCTCCTCTGGACTGGCTCCTAGATATGGTACTTGGATTTGGACCTGGTCGAGAGAAAACTCAGGGAAGGTTTCCTTCTTCATGCCCAATATGCCGAGTAGGCCTGTAAGCATCAGGAAAAGCATCAACAGGTTCGCTGCAACGTGATTGCGGGCCATCCATTCGACGGGTCGCTTCATAGTTTGGAATCCTGAGCGACGCGCACCTTCATGCCGTCGGTGACCCCGGTCAACTGAGACACGACGATCTGTTCCCTTGGCTTCATGGCCAATCTTACGAGCATCTCATCTTTCCTTGCGTGTGCAACCTGGACCGGCCGCACCCGTAGGATGTGTTCTTGATCGACCACCCAAACTAGGTTACCGGGTCGTATGGCGCGCCGTGGCACCCGCCGTACACCGTCCACTTCGCGCCCTAGAATCTGCGCGTCCACGAACATGCCGACGACCAGCGGCGCGGAATAGCTATCGTCGTAGGGTCGCTCGATTTCCGCAACTAGGTGCACCATGCGGCTACGGGGATCCAATTCACCTTGTGCACGCACCAGACGACCATTCCAGCGGTGTTCCTCCCCGGCGTATCGTCCAGCGACAATTACCTCGGCGCCGCGCTCTTCGTCGACCGGCCTCGACGCGAGGTCTGTTGCGGCGTCTCCGAGCATCGTCGCTGATCTGTCGCGGCGATCGAAAGCCGGAATCTCGAGCCATGCCAAGTCCTCGTCTGGTACGGGCAACACGATCTCTGCCTTCTCGATGCTGTAGAGTTGCGCGACAGGTTGCCCGGCGTTCAGGAACTGTCCCGTGTCGATAGCGCTACCTCGTACCCGACCGTCGAAGGGCGCTTTCAGCTGGGTACGCTGCAGACGCAAACGGGTCTCGGCCAAGCGCGCTTCCGAGGCCTTGAGATCCGCTTCGGCTGCTCGCAGCTGGGGCAAGCGGAAGACCAGCGCGTTGGCGGTCAAGCTGCTGCCCGCGTTTTGGGGCGATAGTCGTTCCCATTCGCGGCGCGCCACCTTCGACTCCTCCTTGGCCACCGCTAGACGGTACTGACTCTGCGCGACCTCCGCCTGGGCGCGTTTTAGGGCAAGCTTGTACTCCTCCGGATCGATTTGCACCAGCAACTCACCCTTGGAGAAGAACCCGCCAGCCTTCAACGACGGTAACTTCCAAATTGCGATACCGGACACCTGAGGCACTAGGTCGATTTGTGCGCTGGGCCGGACGGTGCCTTGGGCATCGACGGTGACCCGCACTGAAACCGCGGGCAGATCGACAGCTTCCACCAGTGGGCCGCTATAAGGCCGATCAACCCTTGCGGGAGCCCCGCCCATGGACATCAATAGCTGGAACAAAACAAACCCGAACAACAAGATGCCGATGGGCAACGCGCCAAGACGTAAGATTCTCTTCATTTAGTTGACTCCCCGATCACTGGGATCGACGTGTAGAAATCGCCTCCTATCGCCAAATGCAGATCGATGCGCGCATCGATGCGCTGACGACGTACCGACAACAGCTGACTCTCGGCTTCAAACGATCGTCGTTGAGTTTCCAGCAGAGTGGCCATGCCTGCAAGCCCTTGTGCATATCGTTCTAAGGCGAGGTCATAGCTGGCTCCCGCTTCGCTCGCAGATGTGCACAATTCCTTCTCTTGACGCACGAGAAACGATTCGGCTGCGAGTGCCGTTTCAACTTCGCCGAAGGCGCGCAAAACACTTTGGGCAAAAAGCAACAACGCGCGTTCGGAGTTTGCCTCGGCCAGATCGACGGCGGCCCGCAGACGCCCGCCTTGGAAAAGGGGCTGAGTCAGGTTGCCGACGAGATTCCACACGGTAAAATCGCCGTCCAACAGGTCTTTCAACTCGATGCTCGAACGCCCGCCAGAGGCAGTTAGGCTAAGTCTCGGGTAGAGTGCGCGCCGGGCTTCGTTCACCCGTGCACCCGCCGCGGCCAGTCGTCGCTCCGCCGCAATAAGATCCGGTCTCCTGGAGATCAGCTCCGCAGGCAGGCCGGCCGGCACATCCGGAGGGAGCGGTGGCAGCTCGTCCGCTGTGGTAATGCTGGCTGACGGGTAGCGCCCCAAAAGCAACTCCAGTTGCCGCAGAGTCGCGTCCCGTACCCGCAGGCGTTGTTGCAGTAGAGCTACGGCGCTCGCTTTGTTCGAAAGTGCCAACCGCAGATCAAGCGAGGGGCGTAGACCTCGTGAGTACCGCTCGCCTATCTGTTCGGAAGCGAGCCGTAGGTTCTCGACGGTCGATTCGGACAAACGGACCTGCCCGTTAGATTCGGTGGCAGCAAAAAAAGCGCGTGCCGTCTGTGCTACCAGCGAAAGATGCGCCGCTTCCATGTCTGCCAAGCTGGCTCCCTGGGCCGCCAGAGCTGCAGAGGTGCCTGCTCGCAACCGACCCCAAAGATCTAGTTCCCAGCTGATGTTGAGATTGGCTCCGTAGGTCGTTGTCGTCGAGTTCAGGACAGAAGCACCCGACCCGGGGATCGGGAGTCCGATAAAACTCTGGCGGCGCCTCGAACCATCCGCGTTGGTGCTCACTTGTGGCATCAACGTGGCGCCGGCGATGCGTGCTTGCGCACCGGCTGCCTCGACGCGCGTTGCCGCCACGCGAAGGTCGTGATTTCGCTCCAACGCTTCAGTGACGTACGCGGTTAGCACTGTGTCTCCAAATGTCATCCACCATGGACTGGAAACGGGGATGGAGACGCTGTCGATGCGCGCCCAGTGTGTCGGAGGAGTCACCTCGAGCGCTGGGATGACGACCTTGGGAGGCGATGCGCAAGCAAGCAGCTGGCAGGACAAGGCGAGCTGAATCGTTCTCACGACAGTGGTATATACCTGAGTTGGCCACGGAAGCCAATTCATAGCTCCGGCTCTCATGAATCGGTTTGCAGAATGTTGCGGAATACGATAAGTCGAAATTTACGGACGGCAGATTGCAGGAGTTTTTCCGTTTCGTAAAGAAGTGTAAAAATAAAAATCCGACCACCAGTTATGATGGAGCGGAGGTGGTCACGGTTTCTTGCTCAGGTTTGCAGCGAACCACGCAATTGTGCGTCTGAGTCCCTCGTCTGGAGAAACCTTCGGCTCCCAACCCAGGATCTCTTTGGCTTTGGTGATGTCGGGAAGTCGGATCTTGGGATCATCTTCGGGTAGAGGACGGAAACCAATCTTGCTGCTACTGCCGGACAGTTCGACGATCTTATTGGCCAACTCCACCATGCTCAGTTCCGAAGGGTTGCCGATGTTGAACGGGGTGTTGACCTGCGAATGCATGACCCGATTGACAACCTCGACCAGGTCACTGACGTGGCACACGCTGCGGGTTTGGTTGCCGTCGCCGTAGACGGTGATCTCTTGGTTGGTGAGCGCTTGGGTAATAAAGTTCGGTATTGCCCGACCGTCGTCAGGCCGCATGCGTTCCCCGTAAGTGTTGAAGATGCGCACGATGCGGGTGTCCACTCCATGTAGGCGGTGGTATGCCATCGTCATAGACTCGGCGAAGCGTTTCGCTTCGTCGTAGACTCCCCGAATACCAATCGGGTTCACGTTTCCCCAGTAATCCTCATTCTGCGGGTGAATGAGCGGGTCGCCATAAACCTCGGAGGTAGATGCGAGGAAGAATTTCGCGCCTTTGGCAACCGCCAATCCCAGCGTCTTGTGGGTGCCCAGCGCACCGACCTTGAGGATGCGGATGCCCATGTCCTCAAAATCGGCTGGGCTTGCGGGACTGGCGAAGTGCAGAATGAAGTCCAGAGGTCCGTCCACGTGAATGTAGTTGGTCACGTCATAGTGGACGAAGCTGAATCTCGGATTGCTAAAATTTTGACTGACGTTGTCGGCTCTTCCGGTCAGCAGGTTGTCCATACAGATTACTTCGTGGCCGTCTTGGAGGAAACGGTCACATAGATGTGAGCCGATGAAACCGGCGCCTCCGGTTACCAGAATGCGCATATCTTCTCCTCGTTTTTCTAGGTTGCCGGTTTAATGCCGGCGCTCGATGCCACCCCGCAATATGGCCACCAGACGCTCGGCGCTATGACCGTCCCACAATTCGGGGACTTGGCCGGGCGTCATATCGGTTTCCAAGGTTTGCAAAGCAGCCTTCACAATCCGCTCGGGATCCTGCCCCACCAGACAATTGGTGCCATGCTCGATGGTGATGGGTCGTTCCGTGTTCTGTCGCAAGGTTAAGCAGGGAACGCCCAGAACTGTAGCTTCTTCCTGTAGTCCGCCTGAATCGGTAAGCACCAGCCGCGCCCGCTCCTGCAAGTGAAGGAAGTCCAGGTAACCTTGTGGCTCCAATAGATGTAGATTGGGCATCGCCAAGTCCGCCCGCATGCCGAATTCCTCCAAACGCTGACCAGCGCGAGGGTGAACCTGAAAGAAGATGGGCAAACGCTCCTGGATCTGCCGGAACGCCCATAGGATGCCCTGTAACGTCTTTGGATCGTCCACATTGGACGGCCGGTGCAGGGTGGCGACTGCGTACTGTCGGGGACTGGCGCCAACCCGACGCAATATGTCTGACTCGGCGGCGCGTGGGCGCAATCGGATCAGGGTGTCAATCATGAGGTTGCCGACGCGGAAGATGCAGGCGGCCGGGACGTTTTCGGCGAGCAGGTTTTCGTCGGCATCCCGAGAATAAGTGAACAGGAGATCCGACAGTGCGTCGGTGGCCAATCGATTCAACTCTTCAGGCATGCGCCGATCGCGACTGCGCAAGCCAGCCTCGATGTGGGCAATGGCCACGTCCCTCTTGCTTGCGGCCATTGCGCAGGCAGGAGTGGAGGTTACGTCACCAACGACGACGACGAGATCTGGATTTTCTCTTTCGAGCAGGGGATCGAGCTTGTCGATGATCTCCGCCGTCTGGTGAGCGGGATTGCCGTTGCCAGCGTGGAGGTAATACCGCGGTTCGGGGAGGTCGAGGTCAGCGAAAAACACCTCGGACATCTGGAAATCAAAATGTTGCCCGGTGTGGACGAGTAGAGGATCAAACTCGTCGGGAAACTTGTGCAATTCGGTCAAGAACGGGGCGACCTTCATGAAATTGGGACGCGCCCCGACAACTACCAGTATTTTCATGGTTTACGTGGGATTCGCGCGCGGCGGTGCGAAAATGGGCACACAATATAGCCGGGCACCCATTTACTAGCAATGTGACCAAGGGATATCGTGCTCGGCGAAGCGATGCAAGCTTGAGCATCGAATTTGAGCCAAATAGACAGTTTTAACGTCATCATAAAGTATTTATTTTCAATAAGTTTAGTGAAAATGCATCGATGCGCAACGGATCAGTGAGGTCGATTGACGACGCCAATTGCGATGGCTATGTTTGACCGCAGGGAGGGAGCCACTCTTGGCCGCGGTTCTTCGGTTCCCATCTCTCCCCTACCAGTTTCCTCACCATCACCGACGGTGGTCGCTCGAAACGCGTGAGTTAGCGCTGCTGCCGTTGTTCACCGCTCCGGACGGAGGCGAGGTGTACCATTGAGTACTTCTGAATTCGTGCATTTGCATGGTCATAGCGAATACAGTCTGCTCGACGGTGGTTGCCATGTGTCCAAGATGGCCGCCAAGGCGGCCGATTTCGGTATGCCCGCCCTCGCTGTAACGGACCATGGCAATCTTTTTGGCGCAGTGGAACATTTCAAAGCGTGCAGGGAGATTGGCATTACCCCGATTGTTGGCTGTGAGGTTTATGTTGCTGTCGGCAATAGGCAGGTGCGACAAGCTGCCCGCGGTATGAACCACGCCTCTAATCACTTGGTGTTGCTGGCACAAAACCAACAGGGTTACCACAACCTTACCAAGCTGGTTTCTAAGGCCTACACGGAGGGATATTACTATTTCCCCCGCGTAGACAAAGAGCTGCTGCAAGAATATAACCAGGGGTTGATCTGCCTCTCGGCTTGCCTCAGCGGCGAGATAGCTCATCTGCTTGACCGCGAGGGATTAAGCGAAGCGGAAGCGGCCGCCCGCGAATACTTGGGTATATTCGGCGACCGCTATTATCTGGAGATCCAGCGTCATGGCATCGATCGCGAAAAGAAGGTCAACGAGGGCATTCTGATCCTGCACGAAAAGCTGGGGATTCCTCTGGTGGCCACTAACGACTTCCACTTTTTAGCCGCCGACGACCACGCTGCACACGATGCCCTCATCTGCATCCAAACCGGTAAAACGGTGGCGGATCAGAATCGCATGTGTTACCCCGATGGCTTGTACATGAAGAGCCCGAAAGAGATGCAGAAGCTTTTCGGTGATCTCCCGGATGCGATCGAAAACACCTTGAGGATAGCCGAGCAATGCGATTTTGAGTTCGAGTTCGACAACATGCATATGCCCAATTTTCCTATTCCGGAGGGGCACGCAGATGAGAAGGAGTATTTGACCTATCTCGCTGAGCAGGGCTTGGTCAGGTTGTACGAAAATCCAGACGACGAACTGTACCAACGACTCAAGTACGAGCTGAACACTATCAATGGGATGGGGTACTCGGGTTATTTCCTCATCGTACAGGACTACGTGCAGTTCGCTCGTCGAACGGGAATCCCGGTGGGACCGGGACGCGGTTCGGGGGCTGGGAGTCTTGTCGCTTATTGTCTGGGGATCACCGGGACCGACCCGATCAAACGCAGACTGCTCTTTGAGCGTTTTCTGAATCCCGAGCGCAAGGAGTTCCCCGATTTTGACGTTGACTTCGCCGATACCGGCCGTGACCAGGTCATTCGCTACGTCATCGACAAGTACGGCGAGCAGAATGTCTGTCAGGTCATAACATTTGGGACCATGGGTGCCAAGGCGGTGATCCGCGACGTAGGGCGAGTGCTGGGTATGGAATTCGGGGAGGTCGATCGCATCGCAAAGCTCGTTCCCAACGAGCTCAAGATCACGCTGGAAAAAGCAATAGAGCGGGTGCCGGAGCTGAAAAAGATGAGTGTGGCAAGCGATGAGAAGGGGCAGCTCATCGCCCACGCATTAAAGCTTGAAGGGTTGGCCAGGCACGCCTCGGTACACGCCGCGGCGGTGATCATCGCGCCCGGAGATTTGACTGATTATGTGCCGTTGTATCGAGCTCCCAAGGACGGCCGCATTACCACCCAATTCGATGGCAACACCTGCAACGACATCGGGCTCCTGAAGATGGATTTCTTGGGGCTAAAGGAACTGTCCCTCATGGACGAGACCGTGAAGCTCATTCGTCTTGTAGAGCCCGCGTTCGATTTGGAGACCGTTCCGTGGGATGATGAAGCAACCTTTAGCCTTTTTGGAGCGGGCGACACCATCGGGGTGTTTCAGTTCGAAAGCAGTGGTCAGCGGGAATACCTCAAGCAGCTGAAGCCGGACAACATCGACGATATCATCGCCATGAATGCCCTGTATCGCCCCGGTCCCATGGAGAAGATCCCGAACTACATTGCGCGCAAACACGGCAGAGAACCGGTGGACTACGATCATCCAGACATGGAATCAGCATTGGCGGAAACCTACGGGGTGATAGTATACCAGGAACAGGTCATGTCTGTAGCCCAGAAACTGGCAGGTTTTAGCTTGGGTCAGGCCTACACCATGATCAAAGCGATAAGCAAGAAGAAGACGGATCAGATGGCTGAGATGAAGAAAGACTTCATCGCGGGGTGCAAAGAGCAAGAGGTCGATCAAAGAACCGCCGAAAAGATTTTCGCTGATATCGCCGTCTTTGCCGGATACGGATTCAATAGATCCCATTCGGCGCCGTACTCTGAGATTGCCTACAAGAACGCCTTCTTGAAAGCCAATTACCCCAAACAGTACATGGCTGCGAGTCTGACCGTGGCAAGAGACAACACCGACACCCTGACCGTTTTACTAGATGAGTGTCGCAGAATGGAGATCGGGGTGTTGCCGCCAGACGTAAACGGTAGCGCATTGAACTTCACACCAACAGAAGATGGCATTCGCTTCGGATTGGCGGCCATAAAGAACGTAGGTGCCGGGGCGGCGCAGAGTATCATCGACGCGCGCTTGAAAGGGGGTAGCTTCCCCGGTTTGGTCGAATTCTGCGAACACGTCGATCTGCGTGCGGTCAATCGCCGAGTGCTGGAAAGCCTGATCTCGGCCGGCGCTTTGGATAGTATGGACGGTAATAGGGCCCAGAAGTTCGGGGCGCTCGACATGGCGTTGCGGTGGGCCCAAAAGACCCAAGATGATCGCGAGCGTGGCCAGATCAGCCTGTTTAACAGCGAGCAGGCAGGTGCCGGAGCTGCTGCAGAGCTGAGCAGGTTCGAGTTGCCAGACGTGGAAGATTGGGACGAAGCGGAGAAGTTACGGAAGGAACGCGAACTCCTCGGGTTTTACCTGTCGGGCCACCCGCTGAACCGTTATACCAGCGATCTTCAAGCATTTGCCACGCCATTGGCTAGCTTGGAACAACTGGACGAGGGCACGCCGATTCGGGTCGGCGGACTGGTCACTCGCGTCAGGGATTTTGAAAGGCGTGGTAAGCGATTTGCCTTCGTGACACTAGAAGATCTCACCGGTGCGGGGGACGTGGCATTCTTTTCCAGCTGCTACGAGACCTGCAGCCAGCTTTTGCAGGATGGCCGTGGTTTGCTGGTGAGAGGCAGCGTCTCCGTGCGCAACGGAAGATCAAGCGTGCAAGCCAATTCCGCATTTCCTTTGGAAGAAGCTCGTGAACAATTTACTAAATCGCTCAATTTGGAACTGCCCTTCGGGGAAGTGAAAGACCAACTGCTTATCGAACTGCGCCAGTTGTGCCAACGCTATCTTGGCGAGGTAGAACTTCTTCTTCATTTGAAGAACGGTGCCGAAAAAGACACCGTGGTGCGTTCGCGAAGCATTCGAGTTCGGCCTTGTGACGAGTTGCTAAAGGAGATTGACGGACTCATTGGTCCCAAGCACACCTGGCTCACGGCGGCGCCACAGCAGTTTGCTCCGGTCAGTTCGGACAATCGCTTTGCTCGAGCCTGAACCCGATAGTCGGGCAAGGATATGTCAGAAGCGGAATGGTCTGTTTCCGCCGTTTGACCCCGTATCATAGGTCTGTAATTTCCATTTCACATTGGACTAATAAACGGAAAGCTCTGATTTGAGCTCGCTGAGATCTACAGTATATATAATCTTGCTGGCAGGTTTTCTCGAATGTTCGCCGCAACAGACCCCGGCTGCGGATTCCGCCAAGTCGGGGTCTGTCATCCAGTCTACGGCAAATCTGGACTTGGAAGTTTACAGGGGCAAGGTGGTGTTGGTGAACTTCTGGGCAACTTGGTGCGGCCCCTGCCGGATTGAGATCCCCGATCTGGTTCGTTTGAACAAGCAGTTTGATCGTAACGAGGTTGTCATCATCGGCATCTCTCTAGACAAAAACGGCACCTCGGAGGAATTGCGGATTCAGCTGGAAAGGTTTAGGAAAGACTACAAGATCGACTACCCCATATTTCTAGACAACGAAGGAGTGCTGCACAGAAGATTCGGCAGCTTTGCCTACGTCCCCGCGACGTTCCTCTTGGATCGCCAAGGGCACGTTGCTGAATCCTATTGGGGAGTCAAATCGTTTCGCGTTTTCGCCGAAGGGATCGAAAGGTTGCTGCAGAAGTCGTGATCTAACCGCCTAAGCTATGTATAAAAAGCGGAGGCAATGCTTCTGAATCGCCCAGTTTTTGTTTTAGGCACAAACGAGCCCCTAGTGGTTTACGTAAAGCCTGTCTACAATTCGCTTGCCGTGCCGCTTAACAAGAACCGCTTTGAAAGTTTCTATAGTCGTGCCGGCTCGCAGATGCTCGATAATTGCTTTTTTCGACATAACCATCATAGTGCCCTTGCGGTAGTCGGGGAATCGACAGAAAGAAGAAGCAACCGGTTCGCCGGTTAG
>CAYNZV010000021.1:23762-47121 GCA_964401715.1 uncultured Gemmatimonadaceae bacterium
CCATTCTTGGTTACTGCGACGGTATGTTCGAATTGGGCTGAAAGGGAGCCATCTACGGTGACTGCGGTCCAGTTGTCTTGCAGCAGGCGCGTTGCGGCACTACCGCTGTTGACCATAGGTTCCACGGTGAACACCATGCCCGCCTGCAACCTTCGTCCCGTTCCCGGGTCTCCGTAATGCAAAAGCTGCGGTTCTTCGTGGAATGAGCGTCCCAAACCATGACCACAATATTCGCGTACTACCGAAAACCCTTCGGCTTCGACGTAGGTCTGAATGGCACTACCCACGTCACCTAAGCGCTTACCCAACACACAGCACTCTAGGCCCAAATTCATCGCCTTTCGCGTGGCATCGATGAGGTGTCGCTCGTCTTCTCCGATATTGCCGACGTCCGTTGTTACGTTCATATCCCCGTGATATCCATCTTTCTTCACGGCGATGTCGATGGCCACGATATCCCCCTCTTCGAGGATGCGCACTCCCGGGATGCCGTGAACGACCTCTTCATTTACTGAGAGGCAGATACTCCCGGGATATCCCTTGTAACCTTTGGCACTAGCCTTTGCGCCGTGTGCGCGAATAAAATCTTCGGCCACCTTGTCGAGCTCCCCAGTACTGACACCTGGTTTTACCTCGTCAATGACCTCCACCATCGCCTCCGCAGCAATGCGACAGCTGGCTCTAATCTTTTCGATCTCGCGCGCTGATTTGAGATGGATCATATTAAAAGGTTGAGAGAGGTGGCGGCGACGGAAAGTTCGGAACATAGTTTCCATTCTGTCAAGAACCGACACTCTGCCAACACCATAAAACCGCGGGCCAATCAGGCTCGTCGACAGCGTAGGCGTAATCCAGTAATCTACTTTGAAACCCAACGTTTCGGTACTCCTGCCAGTCTACAATGCTGCTTCTACCTTGGACGAAACGTTGGCGGGCATCAGCGCTCAAAGCCTGACCGATTTCGAGGTCATCGTGGTCAACGATGGCTCGACGGATCGCTCCGCCGACGTATTGGAACGATGGCAGCGCGAGGATGCCCGTTTGCGGATCGTAAATTGTGTCCACCGCGGTTTGGTATCTGCCTTGAACACCGGTATAGAGTTGTGCGGCGCCCCTCTGGTTGCCCGCATGGATGCCGACGACATCGTTCCCCCCACGCGCTTGGAAAAACAAGTGAAGATGTTTACCAATGATCCCGATTTGAGCGTGGTGGGGAGTCTCGTGGAAACGATACCCCGAAGCGATGTTCGCGAAGGTCTGCTGGTGTACGAGGAATGGCTCAACAGCTTGGTGCATCACGAAGAGATAACGATGGAGATCTTCATTGAAAGTCCAATCGCACATCCGAGTGCCATGGTTCGTCGTCAGGATCTGGTGGAGTTAAATGGTTATCGCGACTGCGGGTGGCCGGAGGATTACGACCTCTGGTTGCGGTACTTTCTGCGCGGCGGCCGGTTCGCCAAGGTAGAAGAGGTGTTGCTTTATTGGCGGGAACATCCGCACAGGTTGACGCGCACTGACGGTCGCTACTCTGTCGAGAACTTCCTCAGAGCCAAGGCGCACTTCTTGATCGCAGGACCCCTCGCAGATCGCGACACGCTTTTTTTGTGGGGAGCGGGGAAGACCGGTCGCCGCCTTAGCAAACATCTCATTCGCGGTGGGAAAACGCCATTGATGGTGGTAGACATAGACCAGAAAAAGATCGGCTCGACCCTTCGGGGACGACCAATTATTGCACCGGATTCTCTTGAGGAACACTGGCGTCAAGCGCAACGACCGTTCCTCGTGATCGCCGTCGCTTCGCGCGGTGCGCGAGGTTTGATCCGTCGACACCTAGCCTCGACCACTCTGGTCGAAGGGACAGACTTTTTGTTTGCTGCGTGAACTTGCCGCTACAACTCAGCCTGCCTTCAAAAGGCAAATGTAGATGAACACAGTCGATCGCATGCAAGCCGTTCGCGCCGACATCACCGAGTTCGAAATTGATGCCGTAGTCAATGCCGCAAACCGAAGTTTGTTGGGTGGTGGTGGTGTCGACGGTGCCATTCATCGCAAGGCGGGCCCGGGTTTGTTGGAGGAATGCCGCACCTTGACCGGTTGCGAAACCGGGGAAGCAAAGATAACCGGAGCGTACTTGCTGCCGGCGCGATTTGTGATACATACTGTAGGACCGATCTATAGCGGCAAACCGGACGATGCGCACAAGCTCGAAAACTGCTACCGCAACAGCTTGCAGCTGGCTGCGGATGGTCGTTTCAATCAGATCGCCTTTCCCGCCATCAGCTGCGGCATATATGGCTATCCGATTCAAGAAGCTGCGTCTATCGCGGTAGACGCAGCTTTCTCTTTTCTCGACAAGCACGAGTTTCCGTCATCAGTGTTGTTCGCGTTGTTTTCACAAGATCATCACGACATCTACCTGCAAAAATTGAAAAGAATGGGATTGCGCTAGATAAGCAGTCGTGCGGATCACTCTTCCCATGTCAGTCGAAGAAGAATAGGATTTTCTCGCGATTCGATTCCTTCGCGTTCGTCTTCGCAATGGTATCACCGCCTTTTCGATAGTAGAAAATGACATGTTGCTAATTCGGAGGAAAGCATCTCCTCGAAACCGAGTGCAGCATGCGGAACGTCGATTATATCGATCTTGCTAACGGCAACCATCATTTCATCTCGTTCGGTTTGTTTTTCGGTTTTGGCGGACACCGATCCAGAGACTCGGTTAACCAATGGGCCAACAATACGTACTTGGAACAATCTCAGAAATTCTACTCTTGGGCCGCGCTTTTGTGTTCGCGGTTGCCGTGCAAATGATCTGGCGACTGTCGACGATCCTGGCCAAAATCGCAGACCAGTTCGATATCTTCACCTCATGGGCAGCAAGTATTTCAATCTCCTGTGCCGACTCAAAGTCGGCGAGCTGTTCCAACTGGAACGCGAGATCAACGAACTAGAATAGCTAGCCATTTTCGAGGTTCCACTAGGCCGCACGCTGGACGCCTACAACTACTAACAGTCCGAACGCAGACCAAGCCCAATTTTCCCCCGCGCGCGCACAGTACGGCGCACTCAGACTCCGTTTTTTCACCAGCCATCTCGACTAACCGATTGGAACTCGGTTGCCGTTTTTACACATCACTGTGTCTTCGACGCACAGGACCGTTTTTCTAGTTTGCAACAGGGTGCCCCCGTGTTCACATTCTACTCGTAAGTCAACTTTGCGGGATTCCTGCTTATGCAACTACCCGAACCGAAAACATCGCGGCTAAAAAAGCGCCCGCATTTGTTGCGGCGACTTCGCGAATTGGTGGACGAGGATCAGCTAATTAGCCGACCGGAACAGTTGGCAGCGTACGAATGTGACGCGCTTTCGGCCTATCGGCAGCGGCCGATGGCGGTGGTGCTGGCTAACGATCGGGACGACGTAGTGACCACGGTCTGTGCCTGCAAAGAGTTCGAGATTCCATTGGTACCATGGGGAGCCGGCACCGGATTGTCAGGAGGAGCGTTACCCCTACAAGACGGTGTAATGTTGAGTCTGGCGCGCATGAATCGGATCCTCGACATCGATCTAAATAACCGTACTGCCACGGTGCAACCAGGTGTCACCAACCTCGCCATAACCGAGGCAGTGAAGCACAAAGATTTCTATTACGCTCCAGATCCCTCAAGTCAGCTGGCCTGCACCATTGGTGGCAACGTCGCGGAAAATTCAGGGGGAGTGCATTGTCTGAAGTACGGCGTCACAACCAACAATATCATGGGTTTGGAGGTTGTTCTCGCGGACGGGCAGGTCGTCCGATTGGGCGGCAAAGGCATGGATCAAGCTGGCTACGATATGTTGGCGTTGTTGACTGGCTCCGAAGGACTGCTCGCCGTTATCACCGAAGTAACCGTCAGATTGTTGCGACGGCCCGAGACGGCGAAGGCGATTATGGCGGTTTACGACACCGTGGAAGCTGCCGGCAGGGCGGTAGCAAACACCATCGGCGCCGGCATGATTCCTGCCGGCATGGAGATTATGGATCGTTTGTCGATCGGAGCGGTGGAAGATTTTGTCCACGCCGGATACCCGAAGGATGCCGAATCGCTCCTGTTGGTGGAGCTGGATGGGCCGGCCAGCGAGGTGGAGCAACAGATACAGATCCTCGAAGGGTTGTTGCAAAACAGCGGCGCCAAAGAGATCCGCGTGTCGAAGACCGAGGAAGAGCGACTAAGGCTTTGGGCAGGCCGCAAGGCAGCGTTCGGTGCCATGGGCCACGTTAGCCCGGACTACTATTGTATGGATGGCACCATCCCACGCGGCAAGCTTCCCGAGGTGCTCAGACGCATTACCGAACTCAGCGAACGTTTTGGTTTGCGGGTAGCTAACGTATTTCACGCCGGAGACGGCAATCTTCATCCTCTAGTGTTGTATGACGGCAACGTGCCAGGTGAAATGGAAAGGGCCGAGGAGATCGGCGCCGAGATCCTGAAATACTGCGTCGAGGTAGGCGGTGTTTTGAGTGGCGAACACGGGATCGGCATTGAAAAGCGAGACTTGATGCCCTGCATGTTTGGCGATGCCGATCTTGACATGCAGGAAAGGGTTAAAGATTGTTTCGATCCGTCAGGTTTGTTGAATCCCGGCAAGGTTTTTCCCGTATTGCGTCGCTGCATAGAGGGTGGCCGCATGCATGTGCACGGGGGCGAAACGAAGTTTCCAGACCTCGAGCGCTTCTGATGAACATGGCGATCTGCTCCGAGTTGGAAGTTCCCCTCAACGCCGCAAACCACTGCGATCCTTCTTGACACCATGTCTTCTTCGCGACCAGACAGTGCGACGGCCGTCGAGGAGATAGTTCGAGCGGCCCTGGCCCAACAAACTCCGCTTACCATCGTGGGCGGCAACAGCAAATCCTGCTTGGGACGACGGGTCCCGGGCTTGACGCCCTTGGATGTGTCGGGTTTGGCAGGTGTCGTCACCTACGAGCCGGCGGAACTAATCCTGGTCGCCAAGCCGGGAACTCGGTTGAGCGATGCTGAGGAGATGTTGGCGCGAGAAGGCCAGCGCTTCGTGTTCGAGCCGCCCTCGTGGGGCAACGCCGCTACTCTCGGCGGCACGATTTCCTGCAATCTGTCCGGACCGCGGCGTTACCGGGCAGGCGCCGTGCGCGACCATCTACTCGGCATCGAAATGGTGAACGGTTTCGGCGAACGCATCCGGGCTGGCGGACGTGTGGTCAAGAATGTTACCGGTTACGACCTGCCCCGGGTTCTGGCCGGTTCCTTTGGCACTTTGGGAGCACTGACGGAGGTCTGCCTAAAGGTACTGCCTTTGCCGGATTACGAGTCGACGCTCCGGATGCCCGATCTGAACCCCGCGGAAGCTCTTGAGGTCGCCTTGTCATGGGCAGGTCTTCCCATGGAAATAACAGGCTTGGCGTTTGCGCCCGAGGTTGGTTTGATGGCGCGGATTGAGGGTCCTAAACGAGCGGTGACCACGCAGGTCGACAGTTTGAAGGAACTATGCGGCTTCGAGACCGCCTTACTTGAAGAAGAGTCTTCGGTCGAATTCTGGCGCCAGTGGAAAGAACTGGAGTGGTTGACGCCATCAGACCACGAGCAGCGCTGGCGCTTCTCGGGTCCGCCCACGCGCGTGGTGCGTTTGATGGAAGCGCTTCGGGCCCATGGCTTGAAGCGTTGGGGATTCGATTGGGCGGGAGGTCTGTTGTGGGCTTTGTTCAATACGGACGCGGAAATCGGGGTTATTCACCGTACCGCCGTGCGCCACGAAGCTATCGCCTGGCGACTTGCGAGTCCGGGCGACGAGCGCAACGAAGAAGCATTCACGCCGCCGAGCGGCGCCGTGGTGCGCATGAACCAGATCCTCAAACACGCGCTGGATCCGCAGGCGATTTTCAATCCCGGTCGCATTTACGCCTTGGACGAGACGCAATCCATGTAGCTCAGTTGCGTTGACATCCGACACGTTGATTCTTAGCATTTCGGCCTTCTTACATACACCGCGCCAAAGGTCCGATCGGACCGATTTTTGCTGAATATCTGCACATGGATCGATTTCTGGCCCCAGTCCAAGAAGAAATGCAGCGGGTCGAAGAATGTCTGGATAGAGCGCTGAGCTCCGACGTGGCTATGGTCCACGAAATCGCCCGCTACATGTCCGAGCTGAGGGGAAAGAGGCTGCGTCCGGCTTTGGCGTTGTTGGGAGCGAAAGCGACCGCATCGTGGGACGACCGGATCATCGCAGGGGCAGCTGCGGTGGAAATGATACACGCAGCAACGATGATCCATGACGACGTGGTGGATTCTGCCACCATGAGACGCGGTAATGCTTCGGTCAATTCGGTCTGGAGCGGCCAAGTAGCGGTGCTCATGGGCGATTTTCTGCTGGCTAGAGCGCTCGGGATGCTGGTCGACCTAGGAAACTTGGAAGCCTTAGGCGCCGTCACCCGCGCCACTGAGCGGCTCAGTCAGGGTGAAATCTTCGAGATTCACATCAGTCGAGAAACGGACACCAGCCGCGAATCGTACTTCGCCATGGTGGGCGACAAAACCGCTTCGCTGATCGCCGCGGCCTGTAAGTTGGGGCCATACCTTGCGGGAGCACCAGCGACATTCACCGATGCCATGGGCGCGTACGGAGAAGCTTTGGGTTTGGCCTTTCAAATCGCCGATGACGTACTCGATTTTACGGGGGATGCTAGGACCTTGGGAAAACCGGTGGGCCATGACCTGCAGGAAGGCAAGATCACTCTTCCACTCATAATGGCACTCGGCGATGCCCCCGAAAGCGAGCGGGCCCAGATCGAGGCGATTCTGCGCAAAGAGCACAAATCACCTGACGACGGACTCCAGGTAGTGCGTTTCGTGGAGGAGTGGGGAGGAGTGCAAGCAGCCCGCGACCTAGCCATGGCATATGCCGACAAAGCGCAGGCTTGTTTGCGCGAGCTGCCTTCGTCACCGGCGCGCGAAGTGCTCGAACTCGGCGTACGGTTAGTGGTGAATCGCAACAGCTGATCCAATGAAGTTCCAGAGCCGGTCCGAGTCGACCCCTCGGGCGGTACGCGCCAGCAGCATAATACTTCGGTTGCTACTGGCGGCACTGGGTCTTCTATTGATCGTGTATCTGCTTCCAAGCTGGCGAGCTACTGGTCCGCTGCGGCGCACCCACATTGCCATGGGCACCTTGGTCACCTTCACCCTTTACGGCGATCGAGATGCCAGCCTCCGCGCGTTGGAGCTGGGCACGACCGAGATTGACCGCATCGAAGCGGTTATGAGCAATTACTCCAAGACCAGTGAGTTGGCCAAGGTGGAATCGCTCGCTGCGATCCGGGCGACGGTCTGTTCCACCGATCTCGGTTTTGTTCTGCGCCGTTCCCAAGAATGGTCGAAGGCCAGCGTCGGGGCTTTCGACATAACTGTCGGTGCGTTTTCCCGCCTGTGGAGCTTTGGCGAAGCCTGGGCGGTACCCAACAGCGTGAATCTACGAGCCGCACTTCCCTCGGTCGACTACAACTTGGTGCGAATGACCGGAGATACCCTGCGGTTGCTGCGGCCGGGAATGAGTTTGGATCTGGGAGCGGTTGCCAAAGGTTACGCTGTGGACCGTGTGGCGGCGGTCCTGCGAAACGAGGACGTCCGCAGTGGCCTCATTGAAGCTGGCGGAGATGTCCGCTTTTGGGGTGAGAAACCGGATGGTTCCCGCTGGCGCTTGGGGATCCAACATCCTCGTCGTCGCGACCAAATCATAGAGGTTGGAGATATCGGCTTCAACGCTCTGGCAACATCGGGAGACTACGAGCAGTTTTTCGAGCAAGATGGCCAACGGTTTCACCACATCCTGGATCCGCGCACGGGATACCCCGCGCGGGAGTCTGTAAGCGCTACGGTGTGGACCGACAACGCCATGGACGCGGATATCTTGTCGACTGCCGCATTTGTTATGGGCCCGGATGCTGCCATGGCCTGGATCGAATCCTTACCACGTGCGGAAGCGCTGCTGTTCTTTGAGCGGGATGGACAACTGCGGCATCGATACACCAGCGGTGTTACAGGGCACCTGCAGATCGCGCAACCGTGATATATTCCTTATGTTAAACGGTTTGAGCCGAACGATATGCGCCAATTGAAAAAAGTGCGGGACAGGAAATGACGAAACACTGGAAGCCGATTCTCATCATCGGTCTTATCGCAGCAGCCGGGTACTTTATCTTCCCTACCCTGCAGTTTTACGGCATGAGCTCGGCTGAGCGTCAGCAGATGGAAACCGCCGCTCCCGAGAAGCTGGCTGATTTGCACAAACGATCCCTGAATCTCGGTCTGGACTTACAGGGCGGGATCCATCTCGTGCTGGAGGTGGATCTCAGCGAACTCCCTGAAGAAGAGGCTCTCGATGCCGTAGATCGGGCGCAGGAAGTAATTCGCAATCGCATCGACCAATTTGGTGTTGCCGAACCGACGATTCAACGCCAAGGCGACAACCGGATTATCGTCGAGCTTCCGGGGGTCCTGGATGTGCAGCGCGCCAAAGACCTCGTCGGTCAAACTGCGCTGTTAGAATTCCAACTTCTCGAGAGCGAAGCTGAACGAGACCGCGTCATTCAGCGGATCGACGCCACAATGGGGGACGATGCCGAAACGGACGTTGCCGACACCACCGACCAAGTGGCTCAAACTGGTTTGTTCGATGAAACGGTGGAAACCAAGGAAACGGCAGCGACGCGTGTGCTCGGCTCGCTTTTGGCTCCCATCGGCGACGATCTGGCATTTGAGGCCAAGAGTCTACCACGCGTTCGGTCGATCTTGAAGGACCCGCAAACGCTGGGAATCCTTCCCAATGACATGGAGTTTATCTACAGCAGCAAGCCAGAGGGACCGGAAGGAAATAGATATTACCGGTTGTATCTGGTGCGCAAGAAACCAGAGATGACTGGGAACGTGGTGCAGGATGCCTACGTTTCTTTCGGACAGAGCGTAGAATATCTGGGTCAGCCAATCGTCAATTTCACCACCACGGATGACGGCGTACGGTTATTTGCACGTGTTACCGGATCCCATATAGGGGATCGTCTGGCAATTGTGCTGGATGGCACGGTCTATTCGGCGCCCACTATACAAACGCGGATTCCGAACGGGCGTTCGATCATCACCGGAAGCACAGACGAAGGGGAAGCTAAGGATCTGGCGATCGTTCTCCGTGCGGGCGCGTTGCCGGCGAAGGTCGAGATCATTGAAGACCGTACAGTGGGACCGTCGTTGGGTCGCGATTCGATCGCGCAAGGTAAGACGGCGGCGATCTACAGCATGATCTTCGTCGTCCTGTTCATGCTGTTGTATTACCGGGTAGCGGGGTTTATCGCCGACGTGGCGCTAGGCCTGAATATCCTCTTTGTGATGGCGATTTTGTCTGGATTCCACGCCACCCTCACCCTACCGGGTATCGCCGGCATCATCTTGACCATCGGTATGGCGGTCGATGCCAACGTGTTGATTTTCGAGCGCATCCGGGAAGAGCTGCGCTCCGGCAAAACGGTACGCGCTGCTATCGACAGCGGCTACAACAATGCCCTTTCGGCTATCATAGATGCCAACCTGACTACGCTCATGGTGGGTATTGTGCTGTACCAATTTGGGACCGGTCCGATCCGCGGTTTCGCTTTGACGCTATGTATCGGCATCATATCCAGCTTGTTCACGGCGTTTTTCGTTACGCGGCTTCTGTTCGATCTGATCACCCGTGCCAAACAAACGGACAGCTTGAGCATCGGACCGTTGTCCTTGTTCTCAGGACTGCGTTTCGGTTTTCTCTCTGTGCGTAAAGTAGCAGCAACCATTTCGGTAGCAGTTCTCGGATTGGGCGTCGTTTCCATCGTCGGCATCAACGGTTTGCCGTTGGGTATCGACTTCGCGGGAGGTACGCTTCTCGAGGTTCACTTTGATCCCGCCGTGAAGGTGAAGGAGATCCGCGACAAGATGGGCGAGGTCCCGGTGAATGATAAGGTGCTGGATCTAAGCTCAAGCGAGATCAAGCAGTTCGGGTCGAAGAACGACATCCTGATTCGCATCGCCGAAAGCGAGTCCGGTACCGATGTCGCTGACGGTATAAAACAGGTGTTGAAGTCTGGGTTTGGTTCGAGCATCAAGGACGAGTTAGAATGGATCCGCCGTCAAGAGAAGGTCGGTCCTAAGATAGGCAGTGAATTAAGCGAGGCGGCCGTCAAGGCCGTGATGGTGTCGCTATTTCTGATCCTGATGTACATGGCTTGGCGTTTCCGTCGTTTACTCTTCGGCATAGCAGCCGTTATTGCCCTATTTCACGATGTGATCATTACTGTCGGTTTGCTTTCGTTGCTGAACATCGAGATCACGCTAGCGGTCGTTGCGGCACTATTGGCGATCGTTGGATACTCGCTCAACGATACCATCGTCGTGTTTGATCGCATTCGCGAAAACCTGCATACGCCGCGCAAGGAAGGTTTTGAGGCAACCCTGGACATCAGTGTCAGCGACTGCCTCAGCCGTACATTAGTGACCTCGGTGACTACTCTCATGGCGGTAATAGTGCTCATGATCTGGGGCGGAGAAGTGAACCGCGATTTCACTATTACCTTAATGATCGGGGTTCTCATTGGAACCTATTCATCGGTCTTCATAGCAACTCCTGCCCTATACATCGGCCAGATGTACTACGACCGCAAGGAGAATAAGAGTTAGTTGGAAACCCGGTTCTCGTGTCGGGACCGGATCGCGGATCAATGGGGTGATCCCTACGGGAGCCGCCTCATTTTCGTTGCAGGATGAAAACGCTCGTAGTCTTCAGCATAGTCATCGCGCTTGGCGCCTTGGGCCCTCAACGCGCCCTTACCAACAGTTTGGAGCCGCTGTGGGTCTTGGGCATGGCGGGTATCGTCGCGTTTCTCTTTCAGCAGATGTGTCAGCGGTTGAAGTTGGCGCCCGTCTCTGGGTGGTTGTGTGCCGGAGTAGTTCTGGGGCTAGGAGGTTTTCCGTTGCTGGGACCCAAACCGTCGTTCCCGATAGATCACACATTCGCGATCGTAGCCACGTGGGTTGGGTTCGACGTCGGCATTCGCATGCGCTGGCAATCCCCATTGCGCTGGCCGCTGCTAACTGCAATCGGCATCAACAGCCTGCTGGTGGGGGTCACGGTCGTCGTCGCGTTGGTGCTAGTGCTCGAGCTGCCCGTTTGGGTCGCGATCCTGTTCGGGGCTTTGACTAGTTTCTGGGGCCCCATTTTTATGGGTGCCACGGAAACGCCTGACGACGAACTCCGTTTCGCTTCTTTGGTAGGCACCGGAACCGGATTGGTGCTGTTGACCTCGGTTTTGGCCCTGTCGTATTCGCACGGTCCATTCGGCCGCGACGCACTTCAATTTGCGGGAAAAATCTGCTTGTCTCTGACCTGTGGCGCACTCGCTGCAGAGGTGGTTCGCAATCTAAAGTTCTTCGCGACGAGGCCATCGGCCCTCGCCGTCTCAATGTTGGGTGTAGTGTTTGTTGCCGCTGCGGTTATCGTACAAACAGGGTTGCTGGCCGTCATGTTTGGCTTGTCAGCGGGTGTATGTCTTGCCCGAACTCCGGAGATCTGTCGCCGCAGTTGTGCTGTTCTCGACACCTCGCAGCCGATTGCCTTCATGGTCCTCTTCGTTCTCATCGGTGTTTCCATCGATCCGTTTTCTTTCACTCACCCTCCCCATGGATTCCTGCCAATCTTTCTTGTGCAGGTGGCCGTGCTTTTGGTCGCACGTTTACTGCTCCCACGTCTGTCCCGGCACCTATTCATAGGCAATGGTCGCCAAGCATGGATGTGGATCCCTAGGGGGGTGCTGATGTTCGAAGTGGCTAACCATTTCAACGCCGCAGGCGGCTTTCTACCTGCTCCGTGGCCGCAGCTCATTAGACAGGTAGTCCATGCCGAGATCCTGCTTCATGGCTTGGTGATGGCGCCGATTGCTCTGGCACTGATGGAAAAAAGGCATCGACCAGGGCCCGAACCGGAGTTGGCGACCGCAACTATCGAAACCCAGTAAATCGGCGCCGGGAAAGTCGTCTAAAACGTGCTACGGCTTTTGAGCGGGCCAATTGTGCCTGTTTTGATATCAAGCTATATTGAACAATTCCATATTTTTATGGAACAAATCGAGAAAAACTGGACAGCGCTGCGGGCTCGAATCAATCTTGCTTGCGAACAGGCGCGGCGTGATCCAGATGAAATAGAAGTTGTTGCGGTCGGAAAAACTAGGACTGCTGACGAAATCCGGGCCGTCGCGGAACGTGGTCTCACGGTAGTGGGTGAGAACAGGGTCCAGGAAGCGGACGGGAAGATAGCCGTACTCTCGGAAGGTATTATCTGGCATCTGATCGGTCACTTGCAGCGGAACAAAGCCAAGCGGGCCGTGGCGCTTTTCGAGATGATACAGTCGGTGGACAGCCTGCGGGTAGCACGAGCGTTGGACCTGCAGGCTGGTGAGGTGCAGAAAACCCAAGACGTACTCCTTCAGGTCAATACTTCAGGAGAACAAAGCAAGTTTGGCGTTTCTCCAACCGCAGCAAACGAGTTGGCAGCGGGGGTCGCCAACCTCAACAACCTCAAGGTGCGCGGCTTGATGACTATTGGGGCGCACAGCGAGAACAAGAGTAAGATTCGTGCCAGCTTCCGCGGACTTCGCGAAGTCAGAGAGCAACTTCGCGAAATGCCCGGTGTGGATATGTCGATATTGTCGATGGGTATGAGCGGCGATTTTGAGCTTGCCATTTCCGAGGGTGCAAACATGATCCGTTTGGGAACGGCGCTCTTTGGCCCGCGTAAGGCCTAAAAGAGGATTTATGGACGTGTTTGACTACGGCGGGTTTAGCAACGGGGTGATCGGTATAATCACGTCGTTACTGAACCTGTACATGTGGATCGTTATCATCAGGGTTTTGATTTCCTGGATAAACCCCGATCCCTACAACCCCATCGTCCAGTTCCTTCGCGGGGTGACCGATCCAGCCATTGATGGTGTGCGCAGATTCGTGCCGGGATTCCTGTACTCTACCGGCTTAGACTTCTCACCGCTGATACTAATATTGCTGTTTCAACTGGTCATTCTCTTTTTGGAGAGTTTTAGATTCTGAAAACCGATGGCGGGAATGGTTTCGACCCACCTATTCACCGAGGTCTCATCTCAGGTGGACTTTCCAGCGCTGGAGCGCGAAGTACTGCGGTTCTGGAAGGAACGCGATCTGTATGACAAATCCGTGCAGAATCGTGCCGATGCCGAGCGTTTCATTTTCAACGATGGCCCGCCCTTCGCGAGCGGCCTGCCCCACTACGGCCATCTTCTAGCTTCGATCATCAAAGATGTTGTGCCGCGCTATTGGACCATGCGCGGATTCCGCGTCGATCGGCGATTCGGTTGGGACTGTCACGGTCTGCCGGTCGAGAACGAGGCGGAGCAGCAACTCGGTCTGCAATCCAGACGCGATATCCTTGATTATGGCGTAGCGGAATTCAACGAATTCTGTCGTGGTCTGGTGCAGCGCTATACGCACGAGTGGCAGGGAGTGATACAGCGGGTGGGTCGCTGGGTGGATTGGTCGAATCAATATCGCACCATGGACGTGGAGTTCATGGAGTCGGTGTGGTGGGTCTTCAAGTCGCTGTGGGATCAAGGACTGGTTTACGAGGGTTACAAATCCCTGGCTTATTGCCCTCGGTGTGCAACCCCTCTGTCGAATTTCGAGGTGAATCAGGGCTACCAGGACACCCAGGATCCATCCATCACCGTACGTTTCAGGCTGTCGGACGATCCCGACACATCGATTTTGGCGTGGACAACCACGCCGTGGACCCTGCCCTCCAACACAGGATTGGCGATTGGCCCTGATATCCAATACGTGCGGGTCACAATGCGTAACCACGAACAACTCATCGTCGCTAAAGCGCTTAGGCGTCAAGTTTTATCAAAAAACGAAGACGAGGTGCTGCGGATTGAAGATCAATCAACGGATGAGCTCTTGGGAAGAAGTTATGAACCACTCTTCGATTATTTTGCTGACTGTCGCACCGATGGCGCATTCCGGGTGGTAGCCGCCGACTTCGTCTCCATCGAGGACGGGACCGGCATTGTGCACGTCGCCCCCGGTTTTGGGGAAGACGACTACGTGTTGGGGCAGAAAGAAGGTTTGCCGGCCCTTTGCCCCATTGACGAAGATTGTCGGTTTACGTCGGAAGTGCCCGACTATGAGGGTGAATTCGTCAAAGATACGGACACACCCCTCCTTCGTCGTCTGCGCGAAAGCGGCCAGCTGTTCAGCGAAGGATCTATCAACCACAGCTATCCGTTCTGCTGGCGGTGTGATTCGCCGCTGATATATCGAGCGGTCACCACTTGGTTCGTAAACCTGGAACCGATCAAACAGAAGCTGATTGATGCGAACCAGCAGATCTGGTGGGTCCCCGAACACATCAAGGATGGTCGGTTTGGAAAATGGTTGGAGGGGGCCAGAGATTGGGCCATAAGCCGCAATCGATACTGGGGGACCCCACTTCCAGTATGGCGCAACGAAGAATCCGGGGAAACCGTATGTGTGGGCAGCCGCGAAGAGCTAGAGCGTCACTGCGGCAGGACGGTGGGCGATCTCCACAAGCACCACGTCGACTTGATAGAGTTGCCAAGCCGAGACGGTGGCGGTCCACTGCGACGTGTCCCGGAAGTGCTCGACTGCTGGTTCGAATCGGGCTCCATGCCCTACGGGCAAAGTCATTACCCGTTCGAAAACAAGGAGCAGTTCGAGAGCAACTTTCCCGCCGATTTTATATCCGAGGGTTTGGACCAGACCCGTGGGTGGTTCTACACCCTGACGCTGCTGGCCGCGGCGTTGTTCGACAAGCCGGCGTTCAGGAATTGTATCGTTTCCGGAATGCTGCTGGCCGAAGATGGACGCAAAATGAGCAAGCGACTCAAGAACTACCCAGAACCGACAGAGATGATGGACACCTATGGTGCCGACGCACTGCGCCTATACCTACTCGATTCAGCTGCCCTCAAGGCGGAGGAGATGCGGCTCACCGAAGCTGGTATCAAAGAGAGCATGCGTTCGGTGATCATCCCCCTATGGAATGCCTACAGTTTTTTCGTAACCTACGCGAACATCGACCACTGGTCACCGTCGACGGACGAGGAAGTGCAACCCACCCATTTGCTCGATTGCTGGATCTTGTCAGAGTTGCAGACGCTGGTCCACGAGATCAATGCAGAGATGGAGGCGTATCGTCTGTACAAAACCGTACCGGCGATGGTGCAATTCGTGGAAAAGCTGACAAACTGGTATATCCGGCGCAGTCGCCGACGATTCTGGAAATCAGAGGATGACAGCGACAAGACGTCTGCCTACTCCACGCTGTATCGTGTCTTGGTGGACTTGACGAAATGTCTGGCGCCGGTGCTGCCGTTCATTACCGAGAAGATCTACCAGAACCTGATTCGCTCCCATGGCGAGGAACAACCGGAGAGCGTACATCTCTGCGACATGCCCCTGGCGGATGAAGCTCGGCGTGACAAACGCTTGGAAAGTCAGATGGCCCTGACCACAAGAGCGGTGGTGCTTGGTCGCGCCTTGCGCAACAAACACAGTCTCAAGACGCGGCAACCACTGCGCCGTCTATACCTTTTGCCACCGGACGAGGACGGACGTCATCAGCTGGCGGAGATGATCACTCTCATGGCCGATGAGCTGAACATCAAGGAAGTCGAGTTGGTGGAGGATGCCTCGGTGTTCAGTGACGAATCTTACCGCCCTAACTTCCCGGCGCTGGGACCCCGGTTTGGCAAGAAGATGAAAGAAGTGACGAAGCGGATCCAAGAACTCACCGCAGACGATTTGGGGATCCTGCGGTCGGGAGACCGCTTGGAGGTGGCTGGTGGCTCGTTGACCATTGATGACATCGAGATTCATCGTCAAGAGAAGGACGACGTGGTGGTTGCCATCGAAAACAATCTCGGAGTTGGGCTGGATATACATTTAGATGAGGACCTCGTTTTCGAATGCACGGCGCGCGAGTTTGTCAACAGGTTACAGAACATGCGCAAGGATGCAGGCCTACAGGTTTCAGATCGGATCAAGGTCGGGGTGCGGGGAGACGGGGAACTGGAGGAAGCTGTGCGCCGGCATAACCATTATGTGGCCGAAGAGACCCTGGCCTTGGAAGTCTTGATTGGTTGCATGCCGACTCCGGTCCTAAGCCAGCAGGAATTTGAAATCAACGGTCACGCGGGGTCGATCGGGATCGCTTGCGCCGGGAGTGAGGGCTAACGTTAAGTAGACGAAGCCTCCTGCACGTAGTAAATTATATTCCTTGCTTTTCGGTCAAAATGCTGCGCCACACAGAGCAGAAGTTCGGAGGTAGAGAATGCCGTTGTCCACGGAAAATTTGGAGTACTTCAAGAATCTGCTGCTCAAACGTCGTGAAGAGGTAACGGCGGAAGCCAGGACGCTGGAAGATGCCTCGCGGGACCGGGAGATACAGGGCACATCTGGAGACCGGTCTACCTACTCCATGCATATGGCCGATCATGGTACTGACGCAATGGAGCGAGAGAAGTCGATGCTGTTGGCGCAGCGTGAGGTGGACTACGTCGACGAAATCGACGAAGCGCTTCAGCGGATCGAAGATGGGACATACGGCATTTGCCGAGTCACCGGGAAGGACATTCCGAAAGCAAGATTGGAAGCGGTGCCCACCACGAGTCTCAGCGTGGAGGGAAAAATGAAGGAAAAAGAGCAAACAGAGTGAAGTTCCTTTGGTTGGCGCCGGTCGTTATTGTTGCCGATCAGGTTTCCAAACATATCGTCCAGAGATCGATGGCGTTGCAGGATTCGACGCCCATCTTGGGCGATTTTTTTCGTCTGACTTACATCCACAACGCCGGGGCTGCGTTCGGGTTGAAAATTGGTCCTCCAATTATCCACACACTAGTTTCAGTCGTCGCCTTGTTCGCCTTGGCGTGGCTGTTCAGGTCGATTCCCAGCGAGGATCGCCTCATGAGGCCGGCCTTGTACATGATACTAGGTGGTGCTGTGGGCAACATCATTGACCGCGTTCGTTTGGGTGTGGTAGTCGATTTTTTTGATGTGGGCATCGGCACGCTGCGGTGGCCGATATTCAACGTGGCCGATTCGTTTGTCACCATCGGAGTTTTACTCATCGCAGTCAGCTATCTGCTCCAAGGTCACCGCACTGAGGTGGCTTCCTCTGACCCCGAATCAACCGGTTAATTTCGCGACTCCACAATGGAGATCCGCGTACCACCCGAAGCAGAGTCTCAGCGTTTGGACCTCTTCGTGAGCCGCGTCTGCTCCGAGTTTTCTCGGAACCGTGTTCAGCAGCTGATCAAGAACGGCGCGGTTACAGTCAATGGCGAAGGACGACGATCCAGTTACCCCGTCTGCGCGGAGGACATGGTTCTCGTCGACGTTCCGGCGCCAGCATTGATGGAGCTGGCGGCCGAAAATGTACCACTAAATATCCTCCACGAGGACGAGGACCTGCTGGTACTGGATAAGCCGGCTGGCATGGTCGTTCATCCTGCTCCCGGAGTCAGTACGGGGACGCTCGTCAACGCACTTCTGCATTATTGTGATGATCTGTCGGGTATCGGCGGTGTCCTGCGACCGGGAATCGTGCATAGGTTGGATAAAGACACAACCGGGTTGTTGGTGGTAGCCAAGTCTGATCGTGCGCACAAAGGCTTGGCTGCGCAGCTGGAGGATCGCTCTATGCAGCGCACCTACACGGCGTTGGTTTGGGGTGTGGTCGGGGCAGAGGTAGATCGCATCGAAGCACCGATAGGCCGGCATCCACGCGATCGCAAGCGCTTGGCTGTAGCCGAGGGTGGTCGAGACGCTGTGACGAATTTGCGCAGAGTGCAATGTTTCGACTTCATGACGTTGCTCGAATTAGAGCTGGAATCAGGACGTACCCACCAAATCCGCGTTCATCTGCAGTATTACGGCTTCCCAGTCTTTGGCGATCCGATGTACGGGGGCCGCAATCAAGTCCGGGGAATAAAGGCCGATTTTCGCCGCCAAGCGGAGTTGTTGTTGAAGATGATTCATCGCCAAGCGTTGCACGCAACCAAGCTGCAATTCAAGCATCCCGTGTCGGGGAGGGAACTCGTGTTCACGGTAACACTTCCAGAGGACTTCGCCAATGTCTTGAAAACTGTTGGCTGGAGCGCGCCGTGAATCGTACTGCGAAGCTTGCGTGTGCGCCGAATATGCCGAATATCACCATACTTAAGCTTTTACCGTCTACAGCGGCGGCGTGCACAAAGGAGAGATGAATGTATTCAATCGGATTAAGCATGAAGGTGCGACATGGCTGTTACGACGAGTACAAGGAGGCCCATGATAAACTTTGGCCCGACTTGGCGGAAAGCATGGAGGTCAACAACGTAAGCATGTCGATCTATCGATTCGAAGACCGGCTATTCTTGCATGCCGTAGCTCCAACTGAGAAAGACTGGAAAAAGAGCAGAAACGTGGAGGTGTTGGATCGTTGGAGCGAGTACATGTCAACCCTGTTGGAGACTGATGCAGAGGGAAATATCACTTTCGATGAGTTACCAGAAGCGTTTGCTTTTGGAATGTTCAAAGCATAGGGGGAGAGAACCATGAGTACAGGTC
This sequence comes from uncultured Gemmatimonadaceae bacterium, assembly GCA_964401715.1. Taxonomy (GTDB): domain Bacteria; phylum Latescibacterota; class UBA2968; order UBA8231; family UBA8231; genus CAYNZV01. The sequence goes on from CAYNZV010000021.1 coordinate 42,456, forward strand.
AAAGCGCGCTGAGCCCTATAGGATTCCCGCCGGAAATAAACCATCTGGCGATGGCTCCACGGTTGGACGAGATCGAAGGGAAAACGGTGTACCTGGTCGATTGTCGTTTCGACGATGGCGACAAGCTCATTGCTCAGGTGGAAGATTGGTTTTCGAAGAACATGCCCGAAGTGCGCACGGAGATTCGAAGGAAGTCGGGCGTGTACACCAAGCGCGATAACGAGCTCTACGAGGAGATCAAAGGAAAGGGGGACGCTGCCATAGTCGGCGTAGGCCACTGAAGTACTTGCGCGCCGGCGGTCGCCGACCAATGTCAGATACTCGAGGCAGAGTACGGGATCCCTACGGCATCCGTACAAACCGACATATTCGAACCGGTTGTTCGCGTTTCCTCAAGACAGAAGGGCATGCCACATCAACGGTTCGTATTCGTACCTCAACCAGTGATGGGTAAATCGTCCGACGAGTTGCGGGCCTACGTAGAGGGTCCGGATGCGATCACCGGTCGTCCGTTCATGGAAGAGGTGGTAGCGTCACTCACCAAACCGCTCGCTGCAGAAGAGACGATGAAGACCAGCTACGACCGCTCTTCTCCACGCATATTGGAGGCCGACAGCGAGGATGAGCTGCAAGAAATGTTTCTTGTCAACGACTGGACTGACAAGCTGCCGATCGTTCTGCCTACCGAAGAGCGGGTTCGGGTAATGCTCGCCGGTAGCAGCCACAAGGCGGACGAGGTCGTCGGTCATCTGAGGCCCACATCGACCCGAGAGGCTTGGGAATTCACTGTCGAAAAGGTGGCGGTGAATGCAGTCATGGCAGGAGCGAAGCCAGAGTATTTTCCTGTGATACTGGCGTTGGCTGCAAGCGAGGCTACCGCCCGCGGCAGCACGACCAGTTCATCCGCCAACATGGCGCTAATCAACGGCCCGATTCGCGAAGAGATTGGCATGAACAGCGGAATCGGAGCCATGGGTCCATATAACCACGCCAATGCGACCATAGGCCGTGCCTACGGTTTGCTTTCGCAGAACCTTCAAGGTGGTTCGGTTCCGCGAGTGACGTATCTTGGTTCTCAAGGAAACGGATACGGATACGGAAATCCGACATTTGCCGAAAATGAGGAACGCAGTCCATGGACTCCCTTCCACGTCGAGAGAGGTTTCGATCTCGAGCAGAGCGTTGTCACCATTGTCGCCGATGTCAAGACAACTTCTTTTTTGCTGGGATTGCGAGAAAAACACTGGCGCGAGCATGTGACCCATATGCTTCGCGGAATGAATCCGTTCAATCCGCCTACCCTAGTGCTCGATCCGATCACTGCTCGCCAGTTCGTTGACCGTGGAGGTTTCGATACGAAGGAGAAACTTGCGGACTGGATCTACGATACGGCTACCATCAAAGCCAGCGAGTATTGGGATTATCAACTAATCGAGAACTATGTTTATCCGCGTGCATTGAACGGCGAAGAGCCGTACGCCTCCTTGCTTAATGCGGATCCAGACGCAATGATACCGATGTTTCAAAGGGATTCTATTAATGCCGTGGTTGTGGGGGGGGAAACCAACGGCTACTGGCGCATACTGGGCTGCCGATGCGCTAAGAGTGTTTGCATCGACGACTGGCGGTAACCGAGATGAGCAGATCGAAAGAAGCTGGTTCAACTTCTTCCAAATTGACAGTAATCGTAGGTATCGTCGCTTTTTTGGCGGCGGTTGCCGCCGCTACTGCGTTCGGTTTGGAGGTGTGGAACAAAAAACGGGCGGACCGACATATGTCGCAGGCCGCCGAACAGCTGGAACAGGGACGTCCGGGCCAGGCGGCTATGGAGTACAGCCGGGCCATGGAGCTCGACCCGTTGCAAGTGAAGGCCATGCATCAGTTGGCACGCCTTTATGTTCGGCAAAACCGTTTGCAAGACGCGGATTCACTGTTGCAGCGAGCAATAGACGTTGCCCCGGATGACACCGAACTCTATCTGGACTTGGGCGACGTTTATCGCAGAATGCGCAATCTCGACGGCGCTGTCGAGGTGGTTGCCAAAGCGTTGGAACTTGATCCAGAACTAGCCTCGGCTCACCATAACATGGGATACCTGCGGATTGTTCGTGGTGAAGTCTCAGAAGCGGCGGAATCGTTTCGGCGGGCGATCGAGCTTGGCTCCGATTTTCCCATGGCCCATCACAATCTTGGGCGCGCGTTGGCTGCGCTGGGCGACCACTTGGCGGCCGTTGCCTCGTTTGAGCGAGCGGTTGCGTTGGACTCAACGGTTTCGGTCTCGTACAGCAATATGGGGGAATCGCTCGCGACGCTCGGAGAAAGAGATCGCGCCCTCGAAGCGTACAAAAAGGCATTGGATCTGCAGGGTCAAACCCCCAAGCTATTGACGTTGATCGGTGATCTTCACGCGTCCAGCGACGAGTACGAAGAGGCTATTGAAGCGTATAAATCAGCCATCGCGCTCGACCCGAACTATCCGTGGTCGCATTCCGGTTTGGGTAGAGCGCATATGAGAAGAGGTAGAACGGAAGAAGGCGAAAAGGCATTCGCCCGTTACGATTACTTACAGGCATTCGATCGGCAATTGAAGGGAGCGCGCCAACGAGTATCGGACAATCCGCAGGATCCGGCGGCACATTTCGTCTTGGCTCAACTGTACATGAACGAGAAGCGGTTGCCGGAGACGATAGGCACCCTACGGCAATTGCTGCAACTCAATCCAAATTTCCAGCAGGCGTATTACTTGCTCGGGCTAGCTTACGAGGGTTTGAATGACTACCAATCGGCGGAACGGGCGCTGGCAAGGGCCATAGAGCTCGATCCGCAACACGTGCCCTCCTACATCGCCATAGCCGGCGTTTTTCAGAAATTGGGTCACAAAGAAGCTGCTGTTGCCGCTTTCGAGGCAGCAACCGAGATGAGACCTGGGCGAGCCGGCACCGCGCACGGAAAACTGATCAAGGATTAAGTATCTACTCGAGCGCGTAGAATCGCATAGCGTTGTCGTGCCACAAGTTCTGTCTTTCTTCAGCTGGCCGTTCCGCCACGATCTCTCGTAATGCTTCTACCCATTGCCGGTATGAAGCGCGCAAGGTGCAAACCGGCCAGTCACCCCCGTAAAGAACTCGTTCGAAACCGAAACAATTGAGGCAATGATTGACGGTCGGGGCCAAATCGGCGGCTGACCATTGCGGCCGCGCGCGTGCAATGATACCGGAAATTTTGCACATCGCGTTCTCCAGGTTTCCTAACGCCTCCATGTCCCGGTGCCAACGATCTCGCGAGTGTCCGCCTTCGCTGTCGCTTCTGGATTCTGACCCATTGACGACATTGGGATCCGCATTGCCGCAATGATCCACCACAAACTGGGTGTCGGGGCAAGCCTCAATCAATTCTACTGCGTCCGATAGCTCACAGGCCCGCATGCAGATGTCGAAGCGCAATCCAACCTCCCCCAGATAGCGGATATCCGCGATATACCCCTGATTCAGACAGAAGCGTCGTGGTGTGGTGTCGGGATGCAGGACCTGACGGATCCCCTTAATGCACTCGTGCTTTTTGAATCTGTCTACATAATCCCGAAATCCTTCTTCCATTGGCCGGCCGGATATGACCGCCGCACACGTCGGATTGTCATCTCGCTCACACAGTTCGACGATGAACTCCGCTTCGTCTGGTCGTTGGTCATCGCGAACGTCCACTTCCATATAGATTGCTTTGACAATACCCAAATCCGTTGTTGCTTCTAGGTAATCAGAGGTTTTGTAGGTCCGTTCAAGAGTCGCCAAGCCCTCGGTCCACGGAAGACTGAAGCGCTCGAGATCCCACAGGTGTTGGTGGGTGTCGACAATAGGTTCCATCTCATTTCCTCTCTGGCTTAACTATATGCACAATGCATGTTGAACAGTACGGCCGATTGATTTATGCTGTGTGCAATAGGGCTATCAATTCCTTTATGATGTTGTCTGAGGCTACCACCAAGTTGGCCCCATCGATGTCCTCGGGAAGATTTGAGGTGGAAGGTCCCCACCTCCCACGTCCTGCACCGGCCTCGGTGGCAATTAGAGAAGCCGCAGCTTGATCCCACGGTTTGAGGTTCTCGTAAAACCCGTCCAATCGTCCCACGGCGACCCAGCAGATATCTAGAGCGGCGGATCCGGTCCTGCGAATATCGCGACAATGCTCTAGGACTTTGTGCAGTTTGGTAACCAAGGGGAAAACCATACTCTTGTCATAGGGGAAACCCGTGGCGATCAACGAGCTTTTCAGGTCTATAGGAGACGAAGCCGATATCTCCTTGCCGTTTAGCCACGCACCCTTTCCCTTGGCGGCGTTGAACGTCTCGTCAAGGGAGGGGCAGTGCACGGTACCCGCATGTACCGCTCCTCCCTCAGCGTAGGCTATCGATACGGCGACTTGGTAGTGGCGGTATGCATAATTGACCGTACCGTCGATCGGGTCGATGATCCAAAGGGGTTCGTAAATTGCTCGAGAATCCTCAAGGTCGGGTGCCGATTCTTCTGACAAGATTCGGTGACTCGGAAATCGACGGGCAATTTCCGAGCAGATGAACCTGTCCGCCTCAAGGTCAGCCGAGGTAACCATCTCGATGCTGTCTTTGTATTCGATGGTCATGGGCTTGGATGAGCGGTGGTCTAGAACCTTG
>CAYNZV010000021.1:47221-49084 GCA_964401715.1 uncultured Gemmatimonadaceae bacterium
TCTACGACTGCCGTCGATCATTCCCGTTGCCACTTTTCGTAGATTTCGGGACGGCGAAAATGCCGGTAAAAGCGATCCGTTCCCGTCCGCGGAACGGTAAAATCTGCCGTATGCAGGTCGGCAATTACCATTTCTTCCTCGGTGCCGGATTTTGCTTGGGCAATCACTGCTCCTTCTGGATTGCAGACAAAGGTGACACCGGCGAATGTATTGCCCATGCAATTGTCCCCGACTTGATTACAGATCGCAACGAACACCCCGTTGTCGCAGGCGCGAGCCGGCACATAACGCAACCAACGATTCATCTTGTCCTCGCGCGATTCTCCCATGCCGGAAGCGTGTGGCAGGAAGATTAGCTCGGCACCGCGATTAGCTAGATGCAGAGAGATCTCTGGAAAGTGGGAATCGAAACAGATCTCGATACCGAAACGTGCCTTCGGATGATCGAACACTGGTAGTTTACTTCCCGCACAGAAGGTGCCGATCTCAGACGTGGGTACGTGGGTCTTACGATAACTGCCAATCAATCCCTCTGGCCCGCAAACAACCTGAGTGTTGTAGACGATACCGCTGTGGTCCAACTCGAGTAACCCCGCGAGCAGGGTGATATTGCTGTCCCGAGCGATGGTGGCCAGTGCTTCCACCGAACTCCCATCGATTGTCTCCGGCGGCGGAGTCGTAGTGTCCCCGGCATTGTACCCGCATACGCAAAGCTCCGGAAAACAGACTATTTCGACATCTTGTCGTGCCGCATTGGCAGTAATTCGCCTGATCGTGTCTAAGTTGCCGTCGACGTCGGCAACGCGGCAAGTCATTTGTACCGCGGCAACTCTAAGATCTTGCATTGCTCCCGACTTGTTTCAATACGGCACCGGGCCATTGATCGTCGCTGGCAGTGACATCGACCGCTATTCCATCAGGATCTTCCACCTTGAAGGCTCCTTGGGTAATCTCCTCGCCTTCGGGTATCTTGCCGCTCAGACCATCCGAGAATAGCTCGTATCCCATTTTGCGGAGGCGTTTCGCAGCGGTTTCCAGGTCTGGCACCCGTACTCCGATATGGAGATAATCCACCATTCCCTTCACGTGATCTGGTCGGTCGGGCCCGTCGTGTTGGAAGACGCGGAAGTTATGATGGCCATCGCTCAAGTCGTAGCACGTGCCCTTCTGGTCGACCACGGCAAGCCCCAAGCCGTCCCGCCAGAAGCAGATAGTTCTTTCGATGTCGCTTGCGCGCACACCTATGTGCACAAGTGTGGTGCTCATATTTTTCTTCTCCATGCTGAGAGTCCGTCTGGCGAGCAATGATTGCCAGACGGAATTGTTCGGACGGCCAGATAATGTAGGCAGTCACCAAACAGGCGCCACCGTCGATAGTGACTACGCGACCGTAAGCTCCGAACGATTGCGATATGTGTTACTGAATTTCCAACAACTCTACCTCAAAAATAAGCGTAGCGTTTTGCGGAATGACAGGCGGAGATCCAGCAGCACCGTATCCAAGTGTGGGCGGGATCTTCAACTGACGCAGACCTCCTACCTTCATTGACATCACGCCTTCGTCCCAGCCCCGAATCACCTTGTGCTTACCGATGTCGAACGAAAACGCCCGGTTCTTTGTTCGCGAGCTGTCAAAACGACGACCACTCAGCAGCCACCCAGTGTAATGCACCGTGACCGTGTTGCCCTTGACTGGTGATTTTCCCTTGCCTTCTACCAAGTCGAAGTAGAGCAGACCCGTCTTCGAGCGCACGTAGTTACTTTCGGGAACCGTCGTCCAATCCGCGATGACATTTTCCTTGGCGGTGTCGCCGCTCCCAAACAAGAGCTTCTTGATCCAAGACATAGAATCCTTCCTTCGAT
>CAYNZV010000022.1:0-19987 GCA_964401715.1 uncultured Gemmatimonadaceae bacterium
AAGGAGGTTCTAGTACCGCCTTCTGAATCTCCGTGAGTTCGTTGAACCATGCGGGCATTTCGGTTTCGAAAAGCCCTTTTGAATTGCTGCAGTGCTTGGGGCTGTAACGGTACAAGAGCGATCGGCGTTCGTAGTCCGCCTGCCAAGGTAGCGAACCGTGGATCGTAGCCTCCATAAAAATAACCAAGTCACCCGCCTTACACTCCAAGTTGCGCACGACCTCCCTGTCGGTGTTGTAAAGCATGATATCTTCCGGGCACTTGAAGTTGGCTTTGTGACTCCCAGACATGACCGTTACGCCACCGCTGCCCTCCTCGATATCCCGCAATTGATACTGGATTACCGTCATGCCTGTGCGAAATTGCCCGTTAGCGTAAGTATAATAGCGGGATCCGTCGTGCTCGCGGCTAGTGTATCCGTGCAGGCCATGTCCGCCGCATCCCTTGCGGGCCATTATAAGCGCGGGTTGACCCTCCAATCTCCAGCCGCGACCGAACAGCGAATTCATGTACGGAATCAGCTTCGGATGGGCGATCAGATCGCGAAACGGCTGGCACGCGGGTTTCTCCCAAGTTAACATCCCGCTCTCGGTGCGAATTTCAAATTCTCCATCCATACCGCCGGCATACAGACTTGGACCCTTCCAATCGTAATCTTCAGCAGGCAGGACGTTGGCATCCACTGCATCGTTGAGAGCCCTTACCTCGGCGGGAGTAAGAAAACCCTTAACGTGGAGAAATCCTTGCAGGTCGAAGAGAAACTTCTCGCGTTCACTCATTTCAATCATCTTAGAGTCCCTTTGTGAAAGTAGCCGGTAATGCTTGTCCGTTTACGTAATTGCTCTTAATTGTCACTCGATAGGAAGCTAAACTATAAAATTATCCTCGGACATAGCCCGCCATGTCCAGCGCGCACTACTGCCTGTTCTACTTGCGTTGTATGGTCGTTGTGCCTTCAGCTCTTGATGTTTTATTTGTTTCGTCTTGGAGTTTGACCAACGGCTAAATGTGTATAGAAACTCGAAGTCAACATATTGTTTAGTGTACAGAGCTGGCATAAAAAACCAAGAAAATATCGGTAGATCACCAGCCGTAGCCCGTGTAACCAGCCTACTCGTCAAGGGTCGTCGTACACGCGCATAGATCAACTATAAGTGGGTAGTCCGCCGGTCCGACTCCGGCCAGTAGATCGAAAAACAATAGGAGATACGGAAACTCGTAATCCTTCTTTTAGTGCTCGCCGCCTAGTTTAGGCCACTGTTATTCCAATTCACCGTTTCGACAACTTGTGGATGATGAAGCATCCCATATCTACAGTTGCTCAGACAAAAAGCGATAGACACTTTCTGCAATCAATCTGTTACCCGCAGGTGTTTGATGGGCATGGTCGTAATAAAGTGGCGTCTCTTGGCGTCGGTGTTCAGATCTAAATACTGGCAAAAGGTCGAGATAGGGAACGTCCAGTTCGTGGGAGAGCCGGGATAATTGCTGCTGTGGATAGTCGAACAACTTCTGATCCTCAACCTGACAGCGTACTGGGAAACAAACAAAGAATAGTCGAAAATTGTGTTCGACTGACAAGCGTTTCAATTCAACAAAGAGTGGGCGCACATGTCTCCACATTTCAGGACTCCAGGCTCCTCCCCAAGCACTAAACCATTTGATCACTTCCCTATAAAATGGCGAGCGCTCTCCACGTGCACGGAGCCCAGAGGTAAACGTCTCCTTCCAGCCGCGGACTATTTTTTCATGTCTTGAGATTTCCCGACGGTAGAGTTTGGGTAGAGCGTCGTGGTATTCCTCGCCGTTTCGAGTTTTGAGCATATTCTGTGGATCGAAATCCAGCGTGTCGGGCCGCGCGAGAAACGCATCACGCAACAGATAGTAAAGAAGGCGACTGTGTTTAGCTAACGGCGGGAGGTTTCTGACAAAAACACCAGGTGACGTCCGAAAGTCGTTAAGGAAAAATCCCAAGACAACAACATCTGGTTCCAAATCCAATCCCGTCTCGATTAGTATTGCGAGCTCTTCTTTCAAACTGATGCCGCTAACCCCCGTATTGATCGTCTCCCAGTCGAGTTCCTGGCTCCGTGCCATTTTTTCAATTAGACGCACAAAAGTCTCTTCTTCTTGGAGGTAATCGCCAAGCGTAATAGAATCGCCGAGAAAAACCAGGCGTTTGCCCTGCTTTGGTCCTATTTCCCTGTTGCGATATCCGAGGCTATTGGTGACGAGGTCTATACGCCTTCCTCCGCTGGTTCTGTGGTTTTCTATCACCGTGTGGATATTAGCGCGAAGACGACGACCGGTTGGAGTCAGAATATACGAATAACCTCGCGCCTCCTCTGGGCTTTTTGATACCTTGATGAGAAGCCCCTCTCTGTTCTCTAGTTCGCGGCGCATTTCCGCATTGACCGCTTTGCGAATACTTACCGTTTGCGGCGGCGGCAGGAGCCAGCGAATTACGCCTTCCGCTGCTACCAGACTTAAAAGGGTACTCACCGAAAGCAGGGTAATCTTGGACCACATTTCTTTCATCTACACTATTTTAAATGTAAATCTTCTATTTCGACGACTTGAAATAGAAATAAATATTATTAAAAACCTGGCTCACGACGAAACTGGTCAATTAGATAAAAGCGTGGTCCCGATATCATTTTAAAAGTTACTCTAGGCATCAAGACGTCAATCAAACCACGATGCGCCGTGAATGATGATTTGCTCGACACTTTCAAGGTCGCGGTTGTCCGGAATTTGGTACTTGTAGATATAGTATATCCATTTGTATATACCTTATTCGGTTGGGCCCCTCAGGCGCAAATATTTTTATCACGGTGCATTATCGTCCTTCGACGTAGCGGATTCCCCAATCAAATTCACCGCTTCGACCCTCGAATCGGTCCGAGTTGTTAATCGCGCGTTCGAACGCCACGTGGTATTGGTCCCCACATCAAAAACATTCAATAGCGGTTTCGGGTAATAATGGACCTACTCGACATCCCGACCCCTGACCGGATAGTAATAACCCAGGTCGTGAAGTATTATGTATACGCCAGCACAAATAACGATCATGGTATCGATATTGATATTTCTTACAACTATTTAACTAGTTGTATTGTACAACGTCATTGCGAGTGCAAATGGTTCAATGGGGTTGCTCACCGGCACCTCAATAGCAGTTCCGAAATCACCGCTCAAGTTGGCCCCCCTAAAAAAAGTGTAGTCCGCCCTAAATAAGCGATGATTCTCATACCTGCGTTCGCGTATTGTGCACTGCATATAATCGGTCGGTTCTATCCGGCTACTTTTTGGGGCACCGACCAACTTCACTATTACCCCTCTTCAATGCTGGTGGTTTTTGTATCTGCTTGCCTTGCGGCTTTATTGGTCGCCACCAAAACGTCTTGGTCGATCAATATAGATTCGTTCATAATCCGGCTGTTCGAACCTCTCCAAGAAAAACCCTTATGGTTGAAAGTTATTTTTCCGTCTCTATTTCTCTTTGCAGCCTATACGTATCGTGCGCAATCCCACCATCTGGGCGACAGCAGTAAGTGGTTTAACGAACTTGCAACAGCGCTATGGCAAGGGGAAGGTTTATTCAGTCTTGTCGCCAGTGATATCCCTATTTTCGAACCGTTGGATTTCATTATTCATCTTCAGGTATACCGACTTGGCCACCATTTTTTTGCTTGGACACCTACCGATACATACGCGCACCTGAGCTGTATTGCAGGGATGTTTTATGTGGCATCTATTTGGAAAATAACAGCTTTCCTATGCAGCAATTTTACAGACCGATATACCTTCTTTTTTCTACTTCTCACTTTAGGTTCCATACAACTTTTCTTTGGGTATGGCGAAAGCTATACTCTCCTCGCACTGTCGTCTGCCCTCTACGTGTTGTTCTCTTTGCGCTTCTTGAAGGGACACTCTTTTGCCTTTCCTACTCTGTGTCTCCTTTTCTCTTCAGCGCTCCACATAATGGCACTTTCACTCCTCCCCTCATGGCTGTACTTGCTTTGGCACAAAATGAAACGACCTTCCGGAGGCCTGTTTAAAAAACCTCATATTTATCTACCAGCAACAACTATCTGCGGTGTTTTGCTCTTTTATCTGTACAGCGGTTTTTACCCAAACAACTTGCCTTTAGTGACACCGAGAGAAGAAGGGCAATATGCACTTTTTTCCCTTCCTCATCTTCTCCTCCTGGGCAATGCGATCTTGCTGTTATCACCGTTCGGCATTGTCTGGGGTTTCATTTTCTTACTGACCAGAACCCCTTCTAAGGCGGATACCAGTTTTTTCGGATGGGCTGCACTGGGCACAGGATTATTGATCGTTTTCCACGATGCCTATTTAGGGGGAAGGGATTGGGATTTGATGAGTTACCCCAGCTTGCACTACACGTTGTGGGGCATTTCATGCCTTCAGCTTTTTCCGATGAACCAAAAACAAAATCGCGAGGTACGACTAGTTGTATTGCCAATAATGGTGATACATACTGTCTTGTGGATCGGGATAAATTCTAATCAAGTACGCGCAACAAACCGGTTAGGCTTCCTATTGGAATCCAGCAATCAACCACGACATTATCGAGCGTTCACTCTGGGCCATTTTTATCTAAATATTCAAAAAAAGGACATCGACGAGGGCGTCCGTTGGCTTCGTGAAGCAATTGCTTTTGCCCCACCTGATAGTATAGATCCAACAGGACAATATCGAAGTCGATATAAAGAGGCCCTAGGGTTGGGGCTTGTGACTTACGGCCAATACCAAGAATCGATTGATATTTTTCAGGAGCTGTATCCCAATTGTGAATCGGCTGGACGGTCAGCAAATGAGCTTTCTTCGCACCATGCACGAATTGCTGCCTCTTTTAGACTTGGAGATCAGGAATATCAAAAAGGCGATATCGAAAGGGCAGAAGTTTTTTGTAAGGCAGCGCTCGAATGTTATCGGCAGGTGTTACATGCTAATCGAAAAATTCTTTCCCCCGCAAGTTACTACAATCATTTTGTGCCGCACAATGACAGGGTATACTACAATTTGGGCATCGTCTATTTCGAAACATACAACTTAGAGAGGGCCGTCCAAGCTTTCAGCCGAGCAATTATTATAAATCCTGAGTACGCTCTGGCCCATTCCAACCTTGGTACTACCTTGAGATCCTTGGGAAGACTGAGTGAGTCTGAGCGCTCCTACAGGAACGCAATCCAAATACAACCCGACAATCCTGTATTTCATCACAATCTTGCGGGTTTGAAATTCGAACAGAATGACGCCGAGGGGGCCAAGGCGATCTTTATGAAGGCGATAAAGCTACAGTCAAAGAATATCGATACCTATTTGAGTCTAGGCAGACTCTATCTAGAAAGTGAACAGTTAGAAGAGGCCCATAAGATTTTGTTGCGAACTATCGACGAAAATCTCGAGGGGGCGGATTCTAGTATTTACGCGCACGTAGGAAAAATCCTGCAACAATTGGGTCAAACCGATGATTCGATGCGGGCCTTTGAGAAGGCCGTAGACGAAAAAGAGCAATTGAGCAAATAGGTGGAGCGCTTGCAACCGGGCTTTGCAATCTGATCCAGATCGTATTGCATGAGGCGAAGGACGCATTACTGCGTTAGATACGTTTGCACAGCTCATACCAAAATAGAAAAATTATCAATTATTGACCGAGCTTGTATAGACGCTGGTTCACCTGATCCAAACGCTTTTCGATAGCCGCATCACCGGGTCTCATCCTAGACGCTCTTGCATAGACATCCCTACACTCCACAAGGAATCCGTTCTCCTCCAAGGCAATCCCCAACATCAAATGGAATTTGACTCTACTCGCATCCAAACGGATGGCTGTTCTGTACAAATCTATGGCTTCCCGATGATTTCCTTCGCTCAGATTTGCATTAGCCAAGAAAAAATGCACCTCGGGATCTTTTGGTTTCAAATTCCGTGCCCTCTCGAGAGTAGCCTTAACACCCTCTTTATTTCCAGTCTCCTGCAGCGTACTCGCCAGCAACATGTACGTCGCATGCTGTAGGTTTCTGTCTTCCTCCAATTCGAGGCATTTCCAATAAGATTCAGCCGCATCCTCAAATCGCTCTGCTGCGTGCTGTATTAGACCGAGATGCAAGTACAACCCGGAGGTTGGTATCAGCTTTAATACTTCACTCAATCGTTTTGCTGTCGCGTTCCACACCTGCAGTGCCTTCGCCCTTTCGCCGTAATTCTGGTATGTCTTCCCTACTTGTAATCCCGCCTGTGCCCAGTCTTGATGGAATGCCATATCGTAATTGAACTCCACAAGCTTAGACTGTCTCTTGAACGCCTCCTCAAAGACGGCCATAGCATCTTCGTACAAGCCGGCCATCACCAACGCGCCCCCTAGAAATTTGGAGTACCGAGTCGCCGTTTCGAGAGATGGAGCTAGTTCGGCAGCTTCTCTGAAAAACTGCGCGGCTCTAAGAGGTTCGGCATTCTTAACATTCTGATAAAAATGCCCCTGTGTGAAGGCTCTATAATGTGGCTCTGTGTTCGAAATTGCGATGATGTTTTCTAGCCGTTCCAAAGCCCTGTCGGTGTTGCTGTTAATTGCTACCCACAAGGCCGTATGCATGACCATGAGAGGTACAACCGCCACCGCCATACGTTGAATATCAACACCGTCAATTCTGGATAGGCAATAAACCCCCCACAGGGAATAAAAAAAACCAGGGAAACTCATGAGATCCCAATCCCTTGCGCCTAAAAATGCGTTATGCAAAAACATCAACGCCAGGGGGCCGATCGTGGCCCACCGAAAAAACACATCTGTAGAATCGGTCCGCTGTCTCGACAAAACAAAATACCCGCCCCAGAGCAGACCAAATGGCGAGATTAGAATCAGCGCATTCATCGCAATCAGTATGTGTTCAGGCGACAACAGGCCGTAAGTACCCGTATTTTCATCCTCGAAAAGAGGCAGATTATGGGGATAAAAATATGCATACATCAACCAGGCCCCGACGACTAGTAGAGGAATCCCAATCAACCGAAACGACCTCGCGGCGAAAAATTCGGCCTTCGGCAATCCATACCTCAACCACAACATCACGACATACGAAGGCACCAATGACAATGCCATCACGTGAAGACCTATTGATAGCACCAGCATGAAGGTCGGAACAATCAGGGAACCTCCTTGCATACCTCGCAGCGCAGCAAGTACGTACCAGCATGAAACCATGGTAACAACGGTATAGCTCTCCCCATATCCAAAGAACAGCTGCAAAGAACCCAACGTAACGAGGAACAGAAACAGAGGAATTCGGTTTTCGCTCTGATGCTGCAACTTGCCCGATATCTTCCACAAACCAATCACGTAAAGAAGTCCACAAACACAGCTCACCGTTTCGTAGGCGTCTCTCGGTTCAAAGCCCACGAATTCTCGGCCGATCTCGTAGACTTTCAGATGTATCAGAAAATCGAGCGCCTCAAAAGCAGGGATAAACTCCCATCCTTTAAGAGGAATCCCCCGAATCCAATTGATTTGCCGACGGCCTTGTTCCGTTGAGGCGAACTCAAGGTTCTTGAGCCACATGTCGCTGTCGCCCAGAAGATGACCCTGGTCGCGAAATGTGTAGGCGCCCAGAAGGAAAAGAAAAAGGAAGATCGCTTTGGCTACTGCAGATGGACGTGCGAGATTCAGCGGGTGTACCTGCAGGTTGCGGAGCCGATCGTAAAGTTTCGGGAATGCAGAACAAGATATCGCCCCGCTTGCCACGAAAAGAAACAACGCACCTACCCAGGCCGGATAGTACGCGAGTTGATCGGTCCCCCAAAACGCGGTTGGATACAGCCACCCTAAGATGTGGCAACCCGCATAAAGGCTGCAGGGGAACGAAACTAACAGTAGGAAGAGTGGTGATCTCATCTGGCTCGTCCCATGCAGAGTCGTATTGCGCAGTGAACGAATAGGACCAACAATCAATTACGTTTTACACGGACACTGGTATATGAAAAGGTGACATTTGAGAAATATCTAAGCATCAATTACCTGTGACGCCATAATTACTTGCCAATCCGGTTCCCCAGGCTAATCCGCTAATTGCCTCTCTGCCTGTGTTAAATTACTTAAAAACTCTACACACCAGCGGAATTGCATATTAGCGTATGCTTTTGATAGACGAACCTTCTATGCGTCGTGAGTCTCACTCTATTCTACCACTAACGACATGAAGCTGAGTCCGCATTGCCCCTATCTGACCTGTCCGACATCACTGGCTTGACTGTACTTGTTGCCTCATATGACTATTTCATCGGGGACGTAAGGCCAAAAATTTGAGACTCAAACCTTCGGCTGAACACCATATTCTGTTGGCCGTTCGTCGATGCTTGCTCTGAAAATAATCGCGTATCCCTCGCCTTTCGACAGTATCTGAAACGCCGCAATAGCGCCCGAAACTGGCTAGGATTGCAGGTATCTGGGTACTTACCCATAAGGCTGAAAAACAAGGCCTCGCAGTGGCGCCGGGATCGGTTTCCAACCAACTCTTAGTCGCTTTCCAAACGAAGACGCAAAGGGATCTTCACGGCTGCGCAGAGTCAAAAAATACGAAGGGCTTTGCCGAGGTGGCAATTACGAGCGCCGAACGCTTTAGATCGACGCCGCACATGCGAAGACTGCAACCACGACCAGGAGTCGCGGATCACAATAATCCCAGATGGTGCTCTTGCCGCAAAACTGACTCAGCAGACTATTTCTGCAGTGGTCCCATCGAATCGGAACAGTCATTCTCTCCAAATTACGACTCCCATGTGATAACGTTGATGCATGGAAATCCGTTGACAATAGTAGGCGGTGAGAATGTTGCCGTCTGCTAACTGCACGCTGGAGGGATAGCCGCCGTCCGTCCCCGTGGAGCTCGTGTCGGACTGGTGTGCGGAAGTATTGAAGAGCACCCGTGGAGCATCCCAGGTTTGGCCGCCATCGCGACTGATACAAGCGTAGACCCCAAGCATACCCCGCAGGCGGACCCCATAGGTGAGCAGGATCGATGTGTCCTGTAACTGGGTGAGATGTGCGGGCATATGCCGCGCCGGTGTTACAGCATCGCGACAGGTCCACGATTGACCGCCGTCATCAGATGCAAAGATCTCGGTTTCTGCAGTAAACTCGGCACGACTGGCAGCAATAAGCCTGTCCTCGCCAAGGGATAGCAGTGCCGTCTCATTGTACCTGCCGTAGCCGATCACACGGGCATCTTCCCATGTTCTTCCGTCATCGTCGCTGAAGTAGATCCACGCAGTGCAGTCGTTTTCGCCTTGCACGTAGCATGCGGCAGCGAGACGATTTCCAGGAAGACACAGGATATCGCCATAGACGAAAAGATTGCTGGTTTCCGGGTCCAACTCGAGACTTTCGTGACTCCAGCTACTACCTCCGTCCTCGGATCGGGCGACGATGGGCGGCATTATGCTGCGGACACCCGGGGCTACTGGTAACGACGAGCGCTCTCCTTTGGGACAGACGTTGCTCCAGCCACCGCACAGTAATACATATGCGCCGCTATGTGTAAGCCCTGCGGCCAGATTGCCCCGGTTTGTCAGCGGTTGATTGGGAACGGGCACACTCGCAAACAGCCAGGTTCTGCCACCGTCTTGGCTGCGCCAGCATTCGGCTGCCCCTTCCCATAACAGATGACAGGGCTCGCCGAAGATAGCTGCAAGGAGACTGCCGTCTGGCATAAGCGTAAGATTGGGCCAAGCACATTTGTTATCTATAGCCACATATCGTTCGAGGATGTCCATGACTCTATTTTGTGTTTTTTACAAGAAGCTACTTTGTGAAAATCCACCCGGCCATCACAGGAAACCGATTGTATATATTCTTAAGGAGAATCCCGCGATAGCAATTTCCGATTGTCACCCTATCAGAAACGGCAAAGGTACTTACACTAAAACACGCTAAAACTCCGGATCAATTTGCCGGAGCGCAATTATTCGCGTTGGAACGATTGTTGACCGATCAAATCTGTTTCTGTGGGATGGTCGTGTATGAAGTTGATATGGTGTGATTTTTCGATTATCGTAACGAAATCTCAGTGACACTACATAGAATCAACTGTGGTGTTTCCAACAAAATAGCTGTGAACCGTATTGCCGTGTGCTGGATCCTCAATTGGATGAATTTCGATAAGTTTCTTCTTCTGTGTTATCCAACCAGCCTCTTCCGCCAGGCAACTGTAGTTATGTGTGTATGAGAAATATCCCCGCCATTTGCTTCCCGTAAGGCCACTGTTCAGAGCCAATTTGTCGCCTGGCTCTACGATTACAACTGTAACATTAGCGATTTGTCCTAGTGATTGAAAGAACACTGTCATGTGTTCGGGCTGAACATACTGTAAACTTCCTGACGAAAAAACAATTGAATATTTACGCTGTTTAGCGATTACAAAATGGATCGATTTCGCACTTGAGACGTCAAATGACAAATTGTCGATGTCGTAGAACTTATTGCAGTCGTCTACAACATCCGAATATATATCAGTACCTATGAAATGGTGGCCTGGAAAACGTTTAGCGAGATACGCTATTTCTCGACCAGAAGAACATCCGATCTGAACAACAACCATTTCGGCATCACTGTTGCGTAGGGTATTTTCGATTTCATCGTAAAACGGATGAGACTCCCGAATATTTATATTCCCGACAGTGCTATTCATATCAATAGGCGTTTTTCTATAATTACGTGCCCAATTTACCCCAGTCTCTCCTCCGAAAATAACATCCTTCATTTCTTCTCTCTTATCTGGATCAGGTTCTCGTAGATATTCGGTTTTAAACCACATAGCGGCGAAACACTGGTGGAGGTAATTCTTAGAATAATTCTTTTCTTCATTCATCATTAATATCATCCAATTGGCGAGCAAATAATTTTTGTATCCTCGTAATATGACAAGCTTGCAGATCGCATATGCCAATGGGATTGCTATCAATTTCCCTGGCGCGATAAAATATCCAGCTACCTTGACTACGATTCTCCACATCTTGGTTTCCATTTCTCCCTGTCCTTATACGTAGATCTTTTCGTCCTGTGCCATTTCAAGACCTCCTTAAATGACGCTATAAAAAAACATTGCCTGCGACACGGTGCAAAAAAACGCTAAGCGCCCACTTCTCCCCCACTTGAAGTGCGAAAGCATTCAGATTCATGTCCAAAGATCTGCAGGCAACGGGCACAATGGAGCAGATGCTTGGCAGGAAGCTCGTTTTCCGCTCTCAAACCACTGCCCTTGCAATTTATATCATACGGAAAAACAGAAAAGAGCTTTTGGCCTTGAGAAATTCGCAGACGATCGGTTACGTCTCGCTGGCCGCATTATTCGTGGTTACTCTGGCCTTTGGCCCAGGAGTGGCACGGCAGCAATTCTCTGCAGTGGCCGACAGCCTCACCGAGAGTGTTGAAGGGTAGCAGATGTTACCAAGCACTTACAGTGGGTGTTAGTAGATTCGATCAGTCCCGAGGTGATATCCCGGCTAATCAACGAGACTAATCCTGTGGCCACACCGCACAATACCGCCTGACCTTTGCACCCACTGCGCGCTCTCTGAAGTCAGGAACCGGATATGTCGAGAGCATGATGCTTTTCTTCTGGTCGGTGGGATATGGAGTGAACGACAAGCACGCATTCCTGGGAGGCATGTCTTTGATGCCGGGCGTGAAATTTGACGATCAGCTCTACTATTTCGGCACCAAGAGTTCGATTTACAGATCAAAATCGGCGCGGGTAGCGGTAGGCCTAATATCGGTTAACCAGAAGGCATTCGACGAGCGACTGAGTTCCCTATATGGCGTGGCCACTCTTGGCGACACCGGCGCCTCGTTGAGTTTACTTGTAGCTTACGGGTTTGAGGGGAGAGATATGGCGGACCGACCTGTAGCAATCATTTGCGGAGAAAAGCGGATGGGGCGCAGAACCTATCTCGTCGGAGAAATTCCCTTCTATGATCAGACGCCGCTTTTCCCAATCCTTGGGATTAGGCGCTATTCGGAAGACGGGGATTCGTATTGGGGCAACACCTTCCCCTATTTTGTCTACTATAGCTTCGGGTTCGGTGGCGAATAGTAGCGTATCTCCTAAACTCCGTCCCTTCCCCTAAACTGTACCATTCGCCGGAATTCCCAAACGCAATCTGCAGGACGGCTCGACTTTCACGCTGCGAGAGTCAGCTACATCAAAACGTTATTGGAAAACGGTGGCATCACAGCAAAATAAGTGTAGGAACTTGCACGCCATGCAACGCTGGATATTACCATTGCTGTGTATGGTCCGAATCCGCACAGAACGGCTGTGTCATAACGTAGAACAGATCAACGAAATCATCCTACCGCCTGAAAATTACGTGCCCAGCATGTATAGCTAGGTTGTCGGCGCAGAACAAACCAACGCTACGCTCGCTAGTAATCACCTCCTACGAAATACCGATGGCTGAGCCAAGCAACACGACGTTCCGCATTTTGGCGAGCCAAGGGGGAAAATCAGGGGCTTCATCCTCCCAGATATCACGAACGGTTACGCGCTCTAATAAGCCCGACCCGTCCGTGATCGTGTTATGTGCTGTAGGCAAACTTCCTGGCGAATTTCTGCAGGCAATTTTGGAGTAATCCCTCGTGCCCAATCCAAATCTGGTGATGAGAAGTCTCAAAAACCTCCATATGTACATTCGGTAGCAATTGAGCAAGTTGCTCGACCGGCCAACTTGGCCTGATATCCTGTTTGCCGTACACAAAGAGTCCGGGCAAGGTCAATGATGCCAGATCTCGTAACAGCGTCGGGCATTTTATATAGTCCTTCCAAGACTCGTTGACCTGCTTGTTCACCTCCATGTTCGCTGGATATGCCTGCTCTGGTGGTATTTCAAGCCCCTGATCACGTCGTTGGCTGTAAATTTGGTGCCAGTCTCTGTCGTTGTTTACTCGACCACCTGAAAGACAAACAAACCCATGAACGTATTCAGGAGATCGCATTGAATAGGCCAATGCTAAGTCGGCTCCAAACGAATGACCAATCACAATCCAGCGGCCGAATTCGTAGTGTTCACGAATAGCGCTCAGGTCCTCAAGACAAGTTCCAAGTGTGTACACCTCGCCCTTGTCAGACCGACCACATCCCCTGTGATCAAAACGAATCACCTGGCAAAGATTATCGAGCATTCCTGCAACGGGTTCCAGATAATCACAGCAACCAGGGCCGCCACTACATAGGATCAACGGGACCCCATTTCCCTGTGCGATTGTCCACAAACGAAGATTTCCAACATCGACGAACGTCTCAGTCATTTGTAGCCACAACTAAATGGCCATTGCTTATAACGTTTTCATAAACGCGAAGCCGCGAAAACAGCTTGCACTAGACCATGCGCCGAATGGCGCGCTTATCCGCCAAACCAGAAGGCATACAGCTCCGCCCTCAAAAGCGAGAAACGGATTCGGACCACCTTTCCGACGAGTTGAGACAGATCACTTTTGTGTTTCCAGCGTATCGACTCATCGACCTGATCAACTACGACCGGTATGCTCTCTTCCATCGAATAGCCCGGAACAGGACGCCCGTCGGAGACATCGAGCACCTCGGCTCTAACGTGTCCGCGCCATGAATCCACATTGATGTGCAGTTCGTTCTGACTCACTTCGACGGGGGCGGTCAAAACACTTCCCGGTTCGACTCCTCCTTTCAGCGAGCAGAACCCATCCAGTCGCAGTTTCGCCATGCAGATCGCACCTCCGTCGAGGTAATCACGTGATAACGCAGAGGCCTGCGTGATACCACGGTGTTTGGATGCCCCGTAATAGAACCAAAGTTCGTTGTTGCGGACTATAGGACGGTTCGTCGGCCGCAACTGCGCGGTATCATAGGCGCTGCCGTCCCCGATGGGGGAAAGCTCAAAAAAGGGCTTCCTGCCGGCTACCCTTTCCCAGTCACGTAAATCTCTACTGCAAACCAGTTCTACCGTCTTACGGCCACACACGTTTTCATACAATGGTGGAGTTTTTCCCGAGTGATGAAACATCGTTGGCATTCCTATATACATGCCCTCGTAAGGGAATACTGGAAGTTCATAAATATCGGTCTTGTACTCCTCGATCCTGTTCGATACCGGGGCCAGGTAACTGGAATCATCATAGAACCTCGCCAACCTCTCCCTCCCGTGCTCCTGGTCCACCTGATCCGCATGAAAGATTAACTCGGCTTCGGACCAATTCACGAAGTCCGTGCTCGTCGTAAGACAGACCGACCGTCCGTAAGGACCCCTGCGTTTCACGGTGATTATGAAAAGTTTGTTTCCCTCATCGTACACTAGGGTTGAGTGCCCACCCTTTGGAATGGACGGCACGTCGAGCCAGGTCCAGTTGAAAAGGTCTGGAGACACGGCAAATTTTTTCTTCTTCGAGCGAGTATCATCCGAGTGCTGCTGGCCTTTGTACCTGCGATTGGGATCTGGGTCGTTGGGATCACGAACCGCGTCTGTTCCGTTGGGAATGATATTGTTCTGACTTAAAATCGGCTTCCCATCCCATGACACTCCGTCGTATTCATGCAGATCTAAGAACGGCTTCTCCCAATCTACCCCATTGGTGGAGATAGCGTAGCAGTAGTGGCTCTGCGACCGTTTGGGTGCAGAAACAGAGTCCATAAAGAGATCAGACGCAGACAAGTCCACCGGTTCGGCCTCAGCCTTGTACACCAGCTTATAAACCTTCTCAATCGGATCCCAAATGGGCGCCGACCTCGTCCCGATGCGGATATTTTCCCAACCGTGCTCTGGCCGAAGAACGGCCCCGAATTTCCGGGGTTGGTGTAAAATCCGTGCCAGATTGTCTATTTCTTCTATGTGATGGTCATCGATAAAGAGATATTTCATGATGTCAGGTCGTTTGTTGGATATCGTGAATGATAAACTTAGCAGAGGGTTCCAATTATTGTTCCGACCAGTCAGAAGTAGTTATTGTCTGGCGTCCATTGTGTTTGGTGCGCCCAGAACGCCCCAGCCTCAAAAATGATGTCCATCACAGGATCCTTGATGAAAAGATATCCATCTATGCACTCTGGGAATACTTCGGCGAGGCGCATCTTTATGATTTCATACGTCTCACGAACATTTGCGTTGACACGCAGGAAGTCTCTAAAAAGAAGCGCATATCTTTGATTTTTTCTGCCCACCTCGCGAACATGAATATGTGTTCTTCGTTGGCCTTCCGGCTCACGAAAGTACGCCTTCTCCCACTCCCTTGAATCCGAATCGGAACAACCAACAAAGTTGTCGGAACGTATGTCACTTCGGAAGACAAAACCGTGCCCCTGCAATCGAAGTTGAAGCTTCTCAAGACCATCTAAATCTTTAACCGTAATCTGGATGTCAACGATGTCCTTCGCAGCGAGCCCTGTCACGGAGGTCGACCCTATGTGGTCAATTCTCAACGCTTGGTCAGATACGATCGAACGAATTTGCTTCGCCAAGGCCTCAAATTCATCTCTCCACCGGTTCTGATGTGGGAGAATGACTATTGGAGGAGACTTTTGCGACAAATCGTAGTCTTCATTGAAATAAGATAGTTGACTCAATTTTCCAGACAGCCATTATGCAATGGGTTGCACGTGTGAACGCATATGCCAGATATCCGTCTACTTATAACAGCAGGATAGCAACAAGGCTGATAGCTGAAGATCCACCCTTAGAGCTCAAAGCGTACTAATGAGTTTTCATGCGAAAGAACGGATGTCGAACATACGCTGACAGCTATACCTGACCTATATGCTTCTGTGCTTCTATGGGATCGACGTACTGAGCGAGATCCCCCAGTGCGATAACGGTGCAATCATTCTTGTGCAGGTAGGTCATGTAAGCTTCAAATGCGTCGGGTTTGGTATCGACCCACGGATGTTCAAACGCAGGGACGCCGTGAAATGTCAAAATGCAAATCTTGCCCTCCTTTGCCTGTCCGACTGCCCATACAAAATCATCGAAGTTCCAATCTGGACCCGATGCCCCTGTGGTGGGGAGAAGTAAAGGATGGTGGATCGTTGGATCATAGGCAGGTCCGCGCCCGCCCTCGGGATTATAGATGAATTCCGGCGCAACACCACGCCGCGCAAAACAGATTCCATGTTTTGCCAGCACTCTTACCGCCGCTTGCCCATGATCGTAGCCGGGATAACAGAACGTTTTCGGTAAATGGATGCCGTATTCCTGGCATCGGCAATCGACGTGCGCCAGGTCGCCGAGAAATTCTTCCCGCGATTGATCATTTACATTCTTGTGATGGCGCGTGTGGTTACCGATTTCAAAGCCTTCCTCATGGAGTCTCCGAACTTCGTCCCAAGTCATGTAATGTTGCTTGTTGCTCAGGAAGTTCAATCCTTCGGTGATGAAAAACGTCGCTTTGAAGCCATATTCTTTGAGGAGCGGTGCCACAAAAGTTACGTCCGACCTATTACCGTCGTCGAACGTCAGGACTACAACCTTGTCGGGGATCGACTGAAGCCCAAACGCATCGTAGTTAACGCGATTTTTCATGATTAATCTTGTTCACGGATTGCTCGGTACAGGCGTGTCCGAATGTCCACTTTTCGCTCTGATCGGGCGGCTTCGCGCGAAACTACAGACGATCGGCTGTGGAAATGAGCCGCAAGGGCGAGCACTGCTCTCCCCCACAGAGATTAATGCATGCGTCTGAATGATAGGACCCATGAGCGCCTTCTTTGGCATACAAGACACTGGCGTAAATAAGAAAATTGCTGGGCGCTAATGTTCAGATCCATATTACTGAGCACTATGTGAATATAGCTGGATGAAGTAGTTTCTGTAGCGACATACATGCGGATACGCCAACTATAGACGACACCGTTGTCATAATCACCAGCCTACAACTGGACTTCATTTTCTCCTGTCTTGTTAAAACTGCCAACCGAGAAGCCATCGCCACTTGCACTGGTCCCTGCATAGAGCACATCATGGCCTATGTTGACCCTATCCGTTTGATCGCTTCCCGTTAGGCGATTCATGCCCTGTTTCTGGCTAAACAATTCGTGAGCTACGTGCCAAGAGTGGTGTGCGAGTTACTCTGACCGCAAGGAGATGCAAAGTTCCTACGCCGATCGCCCAATTCTGTAGACGCGGTTCACACGACAAGATTTCCGCCGCGAATTGTAGCCACAGGTTCCCAGCATCCCCCGGGTCGATCTATGCCGTTTACATCGGAGAGTTGACCATCTCGATTCCACTGTAAAACCGCGATGTCTGCACACGCACCGACAGCCAAGGTTCCCACCTCTCCCTTCAAACCAAGAAGTTCGGCTGGTTTCGATGTGGCGCATTCAAACACGTCAACTTCCGACATGCCCGCGGCGATGAACTTCGACATAGTCCGCGGCAGATCGTGCTGGGGATTGCTGTTTATATGTTTGTTGTATTGATCGGTGGAAATGGTGTCTGGGTGGAATCCTTCCGCTATCGCGGTCTCGGCGACCGGGAAGCTGAACGACCGCATGCCATGGCCGGCATCAAAAAGCACCCCACGCTCCTTCGCTTCCAAGACCGCTTTTCGGACCTTCCCTCCGTTGATAATGTTATCCTCCAACGAAGTGAAAGTATACGTCATCAGGTCGCCCGCGCGCAGGTTAGGTAGCTGCTCTTCCAGTGGGAAATCTCGATTTAGACGCGGACCGTAAAGTACCGGCGATCCCGAGCGCTCGGCTGCCTCAATGCCGCGCCTCACGATTTCTCTTGGATCGACGGTATAAGTTGGCTGCGTGGTCGCATTAAAGGCAATCCCCCATATATCCGGTCCGGCAGAGGTAATGGTATCCACGCACAAATCAACGTCAGCGTTCTCGAGGAACTCAAAACAATGACCTGGCCTAGATTCGCCAAATTTTGAAAGGTGCAGTGCCAGCCGTACGCGAGTCCTGCAGCTCTGGACTACATCGTCCCTGTATGCGGACCAGTTCAAGGCCCCGGCGTCCCCCTGCGACATGCACGTGGTCACGCCGCGCGGCAGAAAATGCTCGTCTGGATCGACGCCGTATCGCGAACCACTTCGGGCAGGATGAGCATGCATATCGACCAACCCTGGGAGCAGTAACGCGTTGGGAAAGTGGAGCGTGCGGACGGCAGATCCATTCACTTCGGTCCCACACGCGACGATGCGATCTCCACGAATGGCCACGGCTCCGGGACCATACAATCCACTATCGGTAGAGAATAATCGTCCGGCTGTTATGATCAGATCATACAGTGTTTCCATAGACACTCTTAAATCTAACTATTGATCCGAGGCTGTGTCGCAGGTCGATCGCACACAATATGCTTACGTTGCGGGCAGCGGTTCCGCGCCATGTTGAGCAGTGAGCTTTTGACTAAAATCCATTATTAAGAAATTGAAGGCGATTCCTGAAAAGCTGATCAGTGGTGAGCGCTTTGCCGCTACTGATCCATTTCGGTGAAAAATTTCGACAACCGAGTCAATTATTCAGTAGCCAAATCTTGAACGCTTCGCTGTCTAGTTAATTAATGTATATAGCTTTACCTAGATGTAAACGTATTTTCCTCCTCTCTCACAGGACCACTTACGGAACACTCTATACTTCAAGGGCACTGAGGGAGCGTTCTCACCCCCACCACCCAAGGAGCTAAAGCCCAGCGGCAACAAACTCTTTGACTACTGAATCTGGGACGTCGGCAGCGGCAGCTGTGACGTTGGCCTCGAGTTGTTCCGTATTAAGACTACCGATAGGGTGGCCGTGGATCCGAGTCTCGCGCAGACAGAATTGCAGGGACAGGGAGAGCATGTCTACACCACGATCTTCGCACCAAAGCCGCATGCGCTCTGCACGCTGCTGATCGTCGTTCCAGTCGTTGCGGGGGGCAATCTGCTCCAGCGGGGTTCCGGTGAGCCAGCCTCGCATAATTGACCGGCCATTCATTACGCCGATGTCCCGCTCATCTGCGGCAGGCAGTACCCGCTGCGCCACACTCTGGCGCAGCACATTGTAGTCGCTGAAACAGAGGAAGCATTCGATACGTCCTGATTCGATGGCAGTGAGGTGGAAATCGTGCGGATTCATGCCGTAGCCGATGAAATCCACCCATCCTCGCGCGCGTGCTTCCTCCAGACCCTCCAGCGCCCCTCCCACTTGCAATGTCGGCTCAATCTCCGGCGGGTCGTGCAGAAACAGCACATCGAAGCGTTCTATGCCGAGGATCCCGAGCTGATCCTGGACGTCTGCTAGTGCGCTGGCCTTGCTATAATCGGGGCATCCTTCGCCGTAACCGCCCCACTCCGCGGCGCTGTGGCAACAGACTCGGCCACTGATGATGATTTCGTCACGACTGACGACACCATCCTTGATCGCCAGGCCGAGTTTTCGGAGCGAATTACCGTAGCACCGTGCGCAATCGAAGTGATTCACCCCTAAGTCGACAGCGTGGCGGATCAGTGCCTTGGCTTCTCCTTCCGTAACGGGTCCAAAGTTATCTCCAAACCCTTGGGTGCCAAAGGGTATGACGGGGATAGATAGCTCGGTTTTGCCCCAGCGGCTTCGTGGGCAAGTGAGTGGCGTAACGACCATAGTCGTGGTTCCTCCCAATTAAGCTTCTCGTTTGTCGGTTATCGCTGGTTCGCGGCACACCAGTCCAAACAGTTGCCTAGAAGAGCTTGATAGCTTGAATGCATCCATCCGTCCGGATTATGACTTGGAGTCAAGACTGCCACACGGCCGCTGCCCTCGAATCGAGACCATCCGGCTGGCTGAGTCCCGTGCTCGGAACGCGCGTGCAAGAAGATGTCGATGTCGTCATCGTACATCTCCATGATGTAGTGCTCGTCTCTGAGAGTGAAGGACCTACTCCCGGTGGTGAGATCGTGTCTTTCCTTGGGCTCAACGATCACTTCACACTGGGGTGGATGCTTGACAAAACAGCCGCCCATCAGTCCGCGAAAG
>CAYNZV010000022.1:20087-46599 GCA_964401715.1 uncultured Gemmatimonadaceae bacterium
AAACCTCCCTTTCCCTTTGGATCATGCACACTATCGCTTGCCTTTTCGACAAGAATTAATCTTGGCTCCTTAGGAAAAACAACTAGCGCCTGATCTATTCAAGGGTCAGTAAAAGCGGCAAGAGCTAATTGTTAATGTAACATGAGAATCACAAATCACTGCAAGAATTCACATGCTTGTAGCCATTTACGACATATGTATATTGACGGCGCAATAATTGTTCTTGGTCGAACTGAACCGTAGACAATGACGGAGGTTATAATGTTCTGCAGTCAATGTGGAAAGCAGATAGCTGACCAGGTCAAGTTTTGTTCGGAGTGCGGAGCGCAGGTTGCCGAACCGGGATCTCCAACCGTGAATGAACCAGACAGTGGTGAACCACATCTCGTTGCTCGGCCTTTCTTTAACAAGACGCTTACTTTACTCTCAAGCCTGCCCTTAGGACTGTTTTTCACCGCTTGGGGTGCCGGCTTTGGAGGCACGCTGTCCTCGGTAGTGGTTAATAAAGTGTTGGATCTTGACGTGCCTTTTTGGATCCCTTATGCGTTCTTCGGCTGCGTAATTGGCTTAGGCATGCCCTTCCTCCTGTATACTGCAAAAAAAAGAACCTATGCTCAGACAGAGTACCTCTTTTTCAAAGATCGGCTGGAATATGCAGAGGGATTTTGGACTGCAGAAAAGAAAACTATTAGATACGATCGAATTTCAGAAACATCCATGAGTCGCGGAGTCATCCAAAAACGTTACGGGGTAGGAACGATTTTTCTGTCTACAGCTGGAGGAAAAGCCAGCAGTGGAATTAAAATTCGGGACATCGAAGACCCGGAGGCGGCTTACGAGACTGTCCAGAAATTAATAGCCGATTCATAACACGAAGAAAATTGGGACTCGTCGTATTCCAACAATGTTCCTGGCAGTCGAGAATCACAGACCATCAGGGCCAAATTGAGACCTGATAATCGCAAAAATATGGCACTATCTGGGTAATCCACTATGGCGTGTCAATTGGCCTAGACAGGGGAAGTAAGTCCAGGTATGTCCATAACTATCATCAAGGAGTGATCGTCATGAAGATAATATTGCTTTTTGCATCAACCGTGCTCTTGTTGGCCAACGATTCGTCGGCTGGCGACCGAGAAGATATCGTGGCACATATCGAGCAGACATGGAGAGAAATCGCGCTCAAAAAGCCCATTGTTAACATGGGACATCCAGACGGCCAATGGGTAGCCACATCGCAGGGCGGTTTGTGGGAATTTCTATCACCCGAGGAATTCGGATCGATGATCACAGATTCCCCCAATGTTCTGGCATTCAAACCCTACCACATCAACGTCAGAATTGTTGGCGAAAAACAGGACGTCGCCTACGCAGCTTATTACTTGGTAGGTAATATCCTTGATGCCGATCACAACCCTATTGTCAAGAATTACCGCACCCGAGCGTCAGAAGTTTCTGTGAAAATCGATGGGAAGTGGCTTCAAATCGGTGGCCACTACAGCCCGCTATACGGGGGCTCCGGCGTAAAACTCGATTAGACGATTCTTGTAGATACCAAAATATATCTTTTGATCGTTAATTGTGAGATTCTTTAGCCCCCTGTCTTCCCCCTGAAATGAGGGCTTCGGTTGATGTCAAATCGCTCTTCAAACAATAAGCCGTCACATCTCGGTTTGCGTGGTAGGCTGCCAGTAGTACCCGTGTTCAGTACCAGCTCACGCCCGTGGGATGCGCCCTTTTCCGCATCCTGCCACACGAACCATCGGATATACCTTTTTCCTGTGTGATTGTTCCAAGTTGTGTAGGTACCAAAAAAGGGCATCACGTTGATGTGAAGTCGCATCTGTACAGCGGGTTCTATCCCGTAATACCTACTCAAGTTTACCGAGTGATTCTCCAAGAATTCTCGGAATCTTTGAGGAACGCTTTTGCTTAGCAATCGGATTGCATCGTATCGCCGCTAAAGCCGAGATCACGGCCGGCCATAGAGCATATTTTCGAGTCTCTGAAACAGCGGCGCCATGCTTCCTGGCGTCAGCACCCACCCCCTATCAGCCACACCAAAACACGGGCGAACGACGACCGATACGGTAATCACGAAACGGCAGTACTGAGAGAATGCCGCGTGTCTAACGCCAGCATTGATCCAGAAAATCCATCCTCGATTACCAAGTCATTGCAGGTCAGTTCCGACGCGAGGAGGTGCAGGATGACTTTAAGTCTAAAGCTTTTCCTGAAATAGAGGTCTTAGACCTCTTCCTGACCGCGGGCAGAATATCGGCCATTTTGGGCTCTATATCCGATTATTTGTCGGCCAGATACGGGACCGCCGCATGGGACCTCCCGTATTATCCACTTCTCGCAGGGGAATAGCTTACAATCTTATCGTCCCCAGCAATGGCCTCGGGCATTGCCTGAACCAGTTCAGGACGGGGGCCATGTATTCCCACAGTCTGATATTCCTTGTTGCTAAAGTGGCCATCTGTCTTTTCGTGGTAACTACACTGAGCAGCCGTGAGTCCCCAGGCAGCTATGCCAGACTACACTGAGATAGTTCACACGAACGTTTTGAAATCCAGATGTTCTTTAAAGTCAGGAAACAGATCTAGGACATCAGGATGCATGTATTTGCAGCTCCCCGTGGGCCTTTATTATGCGCACCTAAACGAGTTACTAGTCGGCTTCAGACATCCTAGCATTTCGGAACATGCAAATCGGAAGATTTCCGAGTCCTAAAGTCGACAGGTGTTCATGGCTTTTTGCTCACGGAGAGGCGTACCTTGTCCGGGTAGACTTCAAGTATGTTCAGTTCTGTGGTATGGTGCACCGCAGCATGCGATACCGCAAAGGTGCGGCGTCCAAGTTTCACCAGCGAGGCATCAATATTCAACTGGAAATCCGTCGCTCGGGCCAACAATAAATCTCGCCTAGGACCTCGTACCTTCACCTCTACTATATGCGGTTCAACTTTTTCAAGGGCGTATCCGTCGGGCATGTTTTGAATCACTACCGGGATGGCACGGTTGACTTGGCCAACAGTCGATCCCGGTACGAAAGCAAGCCAGCCGCATAGGGCAAGAAAAAGGGCGATTACCCCTTCCAGACCACGCCGGCACAGCCGCTTCCACTCGTTAAGGTGCGCCCAAGATTCTTGTCCCAAATGCGCTAGGTGCTTACGGACTACGCCCATCAAAAGTTCGGGTTGCTCCAGCACCCGTAACTCACCTCGACGAGCAATTGCTACGGTGCCCCGTTCTTCCGACACCACCACGCAGAGTGCGTCACAGCGTTCAGCTAGTCCCAGTGCTGCCGCATGCCGGGTTCCCCCCAGACCCAACCGGGCGCGAGCATCGGAGAGTGGAAGATGTACGGCGAAACGCACCAGGCGGTCTCCCTGGACCAGAACCGCGCCATCGTGGCCGGGCGATCCCGGATCAAAAATGCTCAACAGCAACGATTCGCTGATAATCGCATCAATCGACATCCCTCCCTGCAGATGTCTTTCCATCGGCTCACGACCCGGTAACACCAGAAGGGCTCCCGTTTTCTGTTTGGCAAGCTGCAAGAGAGTACTGACTAGGATGACTATCCCATCGACCGGAGTCCGCGCCGGATGACGCCGCAAACTCATTACCGCTATTTGCTCGAAAAGACGACGCAAATCGTCCTGGAATACGACTACCAGCAGGACAACCACAACTGCGAAAAAACCTTGAAAAAACCACGCCGTCAGCTGCAGCTCCAATTGTAGGGCAATTAAGTAAAAACCGGTTATGAGACCCAGGCCGATCAATGCCAAGCCGGCATGCACACGCCGGGCCCAGGCCATGAGGGCCCACAGCAACAAACCGACTACCGTGATATCGACAAGATCCGCCCATCTCAAAGTTCCAAAAGAATCCAGCATATTTTAATGTCTATCGTGCAATCGTAGAGCGATTAGAGAAGACCTTAAATCGTAAGTAAATGTGTAAAGCTCCAAAGTCACTATCCTGCATGAAGCCAAATTCCAGACGTTGCCTGCGGGAAACGTGAACCAGCAGCACTTTATTACAGACCCTTTGTCCTTAAGCTATAAAGTTGAAACGCTGACATCTTAACCGATTTGGATAATCTCTTGTGCCATGACTCCAATCCTCTCAAGAATAAAATCTCCGGAAAGTTCGTAGAGGTTCAAGTATTTACAGCGAAACAGGGCACCCCTATGACAGATAGGACGCGCATAGCTAATAGGGGCTGGTACGATTTTAATCTAGCAAAAATGCAGTTCTAACAGAAATTTCCGGCACTTCGCACTCTTCGAGAAATAAAAATGTAGAATCAATTATCAGTAGTATGATTCAACAGCTAATGTATGTCGAAAGCTGTAAAAGGGAACGTCAGAGCAACAGTTTCCAAGCTAATCACCTTCGGCTGCACTTGAAGAGCAGACAGTTTCTTGACCCAACCCCTAGTTTGGCGAGATTAGTCCTCGCTTTTTTGATCAGGTCAGGGTGTGCCGGAAGCTTGCTGGTCTACCCGTCAACTTCGAGAATGCTGATTTGGTAGACTCAGACGCGTTTATCCGAATTTCCCATCTAACCCACGCTTACCCCGCCACTCGGCGCAAACCATCTCGCACGGCGTTACAGGATGTGACCCTCGAGATATCACCGGGCGAGATGGTCGCCTTTCTCGGCCCCAACGGTAGCGGCAAGACTACCCTACTGCGGTCGTTGACGACCTCCCTATGCCCAAATGGGGGCACGATTCAGGTAGGGCCATCCCAATTGCCACGGGACGCCGGCAAGGTACGGATGTCGCTAGGGGTAGTGTTCCAGAAGCCGGCTCTCGACACAAAAATGACGGTGGTGGAGAACCTGCGGGCAGCGGCGCGATTACACAGGGTCCAATCGAAAGAAATCGATCCTCGCATCCAGTTCTGGTTGGGAGAAATGGACGTCGCCGATCGCGGCAATGATCTGGTAGGTAACCTTTCCGGAGGTTTGGCGAGGCGCGTCGAACTCGCCAAAGCCCTTATCCACGAACCGGCCCTCCTTGTTCTCGACGAACCCACTTCTGGGTTAGA
The DNA here is from genome assembly GCA_964401715.1 of uncultured Gemmatimonadaceae bacterium. Lineage (GTDB taxonomy): Bacteria > Latescibacterota > UBA2968 > UBA8231 > UBA8231 > CAYNZV01. The sequence goes on from CAYNZV010000022.1 coordinate 25,156, forward strand.
TCCGGTTTCACGGCACGACTTCTGGCAACGCATCGGCACCTTGCGTCAGGAGCGCGAAATGACGGTCGTACTCACTACCCACCAGATTGACGAGGCGTCGCGCTCGGACCGCGCTGCAATCCTCCACCGCGGACGGCTTCTTGCTTTCGATACGCCAGCCAAGCTCCAATCGCGGATAGGTCGTCAAGTTCTTTCCATCACCGCGCAAGATCCCGACGTGCTAAAAGTTGACCTGCACGACCAATTCGGCATCGATGGGACCATTGTCGGCAACATGCTACGTTTCGAGTTGGAAAGTTCGTTGAGTCTCGATGATTTGCTTTCCCTGTTTGGGGATCGCTTTGATTCCCTGAACATTTCACCGCCGTCGCTAGAGGATGTTTTTTTTCACTTCGCGGGTGAATTGCTAACCAATCTGGAAGAGGTGGCGGCATGAGCGGGGTTTGCGTTCTCGCTCATCGCGAAATTTTACGCTTCTTTCGACAGCGGACACGACTCTTTAGCAGTTTGGCCCAGCCATTTCTTTTCTGGCTGGTCATGGGTTCCGGCTTTGCGGACAGCTTCGTTGCTGACGGACTACCTGCTTCCTACGGCGAATTCTTTTTCCCGGGTGTGGCACTAATGCTGTTGCTATTTGGGGCGATCTTTTCCACGATCACCCTTATCGAAGACCGCGCCGCCGGATTCCTACAAGATGTACTAGTGGCGCCAGTCTCGCGATTGAGCATCGTGTTGGGCAAAGTGCTTGGAGGGACTTCCATCGCGGTCTTCCAAGCCACGGTTTTTCTCATTCTCGCGCCGTTTGCCGGCTTCGAGTTGTCGTTGATCAGGGTTGTAAGTCTGGTGGGTATATTTGTGATGGTGGGAATCGGCTTCACCGGACTCGGGTTCGTAGTCGCCTGGCAATCCGAAACGGTTGCGGGCTACCACGCGATCATGAGCATGATCATGCTGCCGTTATGGCTGCTTTCCGGCGCGCTCTTCCCTGTAGACCAGGCTGCGGCTTGGCTACAAACGGTAATGCTAGTGAATCCAGTCACATACGCAATGGAGGTGATCCGGGGCGCGTTTTACGAATCCGGGCCAGCCCTACTGCGCCAACCCGGTTACATCTTGGCGTTGAGCGTTACCGGACTTTGGGCCATTGTGACCGTGGCGGTGTCCGCCTGGGTGGCTGGCCGTAAAAGTTCCAGCTGATCCCTCAACGGATGTAGAGCATAAAGTATATAACGACTCCCGTAATGCTCACGAAAATCCAGACCGGCCACACCCAGCGAGCAAGCCTGCGGTGCTTAGCGAAATCGCCTCGCCACGCTCGCCAGACGACAACCGCAATAAAAGGCAGCATTGTCGCCGCCAGCACGATGTGCGGAATCAGGATCGCGAAATAAAGCAGCCGGGTCCAGTCGTGATGGGGGTATCCTACCGATCCAACGTAATAATGATACACGAGGTAAGAAGCAAGAAAGAGGCAGGAGGCGACCAAAGCGCCAACCATCGAACGGCGATGTGCCAAAATCCTGCCACGACGGATGTAGTAGTATCCGAAAAGAAGCAGTAAAGTCGAAGTGGAATTGAGTAGCGCGTTAAACGCGGGTAATCTTAATACTACGAGTGGGACGTCTGGATCTGTCAATTGAGGGTGGGAAAGCCGGAAATTAAGAGGGCCTCAGCCCCATCATGGTTCGTTGAATGCGCTTCTTGCGCTCTGTTTCTTGTTCCCCTTCGGCCTCATGCACGCGTTTTTCGTCTTCGATTCGCATGTCTGTCAGCTGCTCGTAGTAGCTTGTCATTTTTTCGGTTGTGGACTTCAAGGGGGCGACAACCGGCTGCAGTTCGGCGACGCGTTGCTTTTTGTCGGCCATGCCGTTCCGCAGTCTGTTCAGCTCAAGCTCAACCTCTTCCAGTTTCGGTCGTAAGTCGCTCGCTGTCTTGGTGAAAAACAAGATCGAACGGATCGACATCACCAATGACCCAACGACGAGAAGGCTGGCGAGGACTTCGGCTGAAAGCAGATCTTGTGACGCATTCATTGGCTACATCTATTGCCCGTATTTGGACTTTCTGCAGACACGGTATTGGAAAGTAATAAAAGTGGGTCATATAGCAAACTTGAAGATGACCGGCCTCGGAGTAAGTCATTGAAAAACAATACAATGGAGGAAAACGACCACGGCGCCTGGCTGATAGAACACGCCAGTACAATTATTTTGCTGGTACTGATCGCCATTGTTGCTATCGGCCAGCAGTTTGTGACCCTCGACAAGCTCCACGGTCTGCCTCCATCTGCCGGCTTCAAAAGCCCGGGGGAATTTCTCGGCGAACTGCGAACTGTTGGTTTCGATGGTTGGGACGCTGCACTTTTGGCGCTTCTGGGCGGTGCCCTCGCGGTCTTGATCGGCCTGGAATTCCGTCACCGCAGACTCACCGCGTTTCTCGACTACTGTTGTGCCCACGATGGACGGGTCTTGCTGCTGGTCATCGCAGGCAGCGCCGTGCTTGTGCGCTACTATCTCAGCCGCGGGCAATTGAGCTGGGCCGGAGATGCGGCGGAACATATCGTCTACGCCTCGATCGTGGCCGATGCGCTGGCGGCAGGCGAATGGTCGATCTGGTCGAATTGGTTCTCAGCGGGATCGCCGTTTTTGCAATTCTACGGCTTTCTTTTCTTCTACTGCGTAGCTGTCGTCGATCTGTTAGTCGGGGAGATCTTCACCTCCCTCAAGGTGGTCTTGATGACAGCTCACGTTGTCTCTGGCGCCACCGCTTACGCTTGGCTGCGGATGGCCTTGGGTTCACGCCGCGCCGCCCTTCTCGGCGCGCTGGCTTACGTGCTCAGCTTCTGGCACACACAGCAGGTCCTGTTTATGGGACGCTTGCCCCTGTCCCTGTTCTACGCAGTGTTGCCGATACCATTCTTCTTTTTTGAAACGATAAAAATATGGCGCAAGCGCGAATGGGCCATGGGTTTGGGGGCAGCTTCATTGGGCCTACTTGTTTTCATTCACCCCGGATACGGATTTTGGGCGGGCTTCTTTCTGGTCGTATACGTCGTACTGAAATGTTTTCTTCTGGAACGAGCTTGCAGACGGTCGTTGTTGGCGTGGGGAGGTGGTCTGATCTTGCTCGGCACCACATTCGGATCGACAACCGGGCTACCAATGCTGTTGGAGGCACACCAGACCTCGCTGGCCTCGGGAATTTCACTATCTGGAGTACCGGATCCATCGTGGCAACACCTTCTGGGTTGGTCCAACTTCCGCACTCGCCTAATTCCGTTGTCTGAAGCGAACCACCATTGGTACGGCGGGTATCTCGGCTTGTCGCTCCTCTTCATTTCCATAGTCGGTGCGGTTGTTGCGTATCGCAAAGGTCATCACCTCGCTCCCGTGATACCGGGGGCGGTTGGATTCATTCTGGTAATGCTGATCATCTTCGGTTATCGGCTTTCCATACTACAAGACCTTCCGCCGGTGACCGCGCTGAATTCAGGACGTTACCTGCTGTTCGCAGTTTTCTTCCTAGCTTACCTGGTGGCTGCAGCCATCCTGACGATCGAACGAACGGTAGCCTCCAAACGCGCGGCATCGAGAATCTTCACTGTATTGATCGCATTGGTGATATTGGACCTTGGGCCGACAACCTTCCAACATCCATATATGCCGCGAGATGCTATTCCGATCAATTTTCCGCCTTGGTCTCTACGCCAGATTCAACATGAGCAACTCGACAACGGACGTCTTCCTGACTTCCGCACCTTCGCCACCACGGATTACAATAATCCGTTTCAAACCATCGGCTGGTTGGGCTTTGCATCCGGCATTCCGACGTCCCAGGCACTTTACAACGAGACGCCGTTAGCATACCGAGATCTCATCCAGCCTTGGGCAACGTTTTCCGAACCGATTTTCAACACCATCAGTCATGCCAAAGAGCTGCTGGATAACCCAGCAATCGACATTATTAGCGGGGGTTTGGTGCTGCTCAACATCCATCGGGTGATCGCGTTACAGAAAAACCAACTTCTGACCTTTGAATGGAAAGTAAGCACTCCAGTTCTTGTGTCGCCGCGCACAACAGCGTTCCCTTATGATGATTTCGATCGCATGCACTCGCAGGGGCAGATCGCAGCAATGTTGCGCCGTACCTTTCCGCACGTGCCCGACCCGATCGAACTCACTGACATCTTCAAATCATTGTGGTTGATCAGAGCGTATGGAATTGACGCACCTCGAGCCAGGTGCGAACAGATCATCTTGCGCAGTCCTCACCATATTGAAGACATAGGCACCGACCCAGACGTTGTTTTGTTAAAGCACCATGTGTGGAATCAGCGAATGGAGATGGACTTAGAATTGTCGGCACCCGCCTATGTTCGGTTAGCGTACGCCTACTATCCGGAACTTCGGATCCACGTGAATGGCAAAAGACTCGAGGCACTTGAAACAGCGGGAGGATTTGTCGCACTCAAACTTCCGGCGGGTAGGAGTGAAATCGTTCTAATACCTCGCCTGTCATTATTGCGCCGTACGCTATGGTATACCAACACCCTAGCGTTGGTATTGGTCCCTGCAGCCATCGCTCTATTGAAAAGGAAGAAGAGCGCGCGAATCGTTTAGGACTGTGGTCAGCGCTCCTGCGCTTTACCGGTCATAGGGACGAAACGAACTGGAAATAAAGTGTCGACGCGAACGCTGGTTTCGGTTTTGTGGAGCCGGATCAATTGCTGAGCCGCCTCGCCAACGGGAAGGACCATGCGACCACCGATCCCCAGCTGCTCGACCAGCAGTTGGGGAATGTGACCCGGGGCAGCGGTGACGATAACAGCATTAAACGGAGCGGCCTCCGGCCATCCGAGATAACCGTCTCCGGTGCGGACATGGATGTTGTCGTAGCTGAGCTCTTTCAACAACGCTTTAGACCGTTCGGCCAGCACGGGAACGATCTCGATGGTGTACACCTCTTTGACCAGTTCCGCCAGAACTGCCGCCTGATATCCAGAGCCGGTGCCGATCTCCAGGACACGATCACCCGGTTTCACCTGAAGCACCTGGGTCATGTAAGCGACGATGTATGGCTGGGAGATCGTCTGTGCCTCACCGATCGGCAACGGTCGATCGATGTAAGCAAACTGGCGCCACCTCTCCAGAACGAAACGATGCCGGGGCACCTTACCCATGACCCTGAGCACCGCTGGGTCAGTTATATCCCGGGCAGCTAGTTGGGTGGTGACCATCTCGCGGCGTACGCCGATAAATCGATCGCTCAGTTTCTGTTGTGCGTCCGATGGTGTTTGACAGGCCGAGGACAACAGTGCTGCCAAGAGTAGACAAACAACCAAAGGTGCGTAAGGAAAAAATATCGCGGATCGGCTATTCTGAGGTTCAATCTTCCTTTCGGGAAAACGAACTGGGTAATATTCATGGCGCCGTTGTAGTTTCTGTCGGTCATACGTTTGTGTTAGCCGTTGAAAGCTTCTCTCCGACAGTTCTTTGTTTTTTCCTTTCATCTCTTCTCTCATCTTCTTCATAGAGGCCATCAGCTTCTGATGGCCATCTCCCACACCTTAGATTTCACTTTCCTTCGCCATTACTAAACCTCCTTGCCAGCGAACGATAACTTGGCCGGTTTGTTATTGATTCCATTAATATACAATTGCTAAAGACAGAGTACCGCCGTTGTCTAAACCCGTAACTTGGGGCCTGTAAACAATGGGAGGACGTACGACACCGCCGACCACTCGAAGTTTGTCTACGACCCCGGAACTCCCGAATCCTAAGAACGCGCGCCGGTCTTGACGTAGGAATTATCAATTTCGTATGGAGATATTTTCTTTACGCCACGCCGTTTGGTGGACATTTATTGAAGTACTGCATAAGCGGCGCGAGTGCTTTCAAGAGTTGCTCTTCTTCGTCCGTAGACAGTGAATCGGGAGCATCAAAGAAAGACGGTTTTCCTAGATTTGAGTATGAAAAAATACCGCGACGTTTTAGAATTTCTTTGTTTGTGCATTCTCCTCCGATGTAGGATTTTAAATAGATAACACCCAGCATTTTTCTTTCGATCTGTTCGGCGAGGATTTCATCATCCGACCTCAATGCTTCGAAAATCGCTATTACCGGTTCGACAACATCCGCAGCAGTCATGAATAACGTACAACCCGCCCGGTAGGACATAACAAAATTTGGCCCGGCCATCATTCCCAATAGGATACTGCCTACTTCCGTCTGCATAGTCCTTAGCTGGCGCACCCAATGGGGACCCTCAACTTTCAGGTAACGAATATTGGGATGGGACTGCACGAGACTACCCAAGGTGTCAACGCCAAAAACTTTGTTACTTGGCCCTCCATAGATGGTGTGCACCATCACCGGAAGTTGCACTGATTCGGCGACGGTCATTAGGCACTGGGCAGCTTCGGATTCTCTAAGCACCCATGGCGGAGGAATTATAGCTATCATGTCGGCGCCAATCTTGGCAGCTCGCTGTGCCGCGTTGCTAACTTCATTTACCCCGACACCTCCGACTGCGGCGCAAACCGCAATGCGACCTTTTGCCTCTTCGAGTGATATCTCAAGGCATTTCTCGCGTTCAGCTGGCGAAAGACAGTAGGTTTCACAGCCTAGCATCCCCGGAACTAGCAATACTGTCCCAGCATCAATTACGTGGCGCACCTGGCGGCGGTATGAGTATTCATCCAAGCGGCTGTCATTGTCGAATGGCGTTTTCAAAAGCGTCGCCACGCCTTTTAATTTTGTATTTTGATCCGTCAGATCGAAAGCTTTTGGCATAGCGAACCCTCAATCGATATTGGTGGAAAAGCGAACGTAAGCCATTGATGAAGTTACATGAATAATGCTGCTCCGAAAAAAACCTTACCACATCGTCAGGTTGGTTGATCACGGTGCGACCTATGACTGTGTCGGGCAGAAGTGGCCTACCTGTGGGAAATTTTTTGCGATCGGACATTCGGTTGGCAGGACTCCGATCTCCAAGTATTGCCGGCGTGAGTTAGGACCAAGGGCGAGGGCATTGTGCGTCGAAGGGAAGAGACCTTTCTTCGTTCCTCTTGCTTTTCGCAGATCTCATCGTCCCGATCAATCTTCCTATGATGTTTGACGCAAGCCTCATAGAATAGCGCCTCGCCAGAGCATATTAACCAGATTCCGGCCAGCATCAGGGGAGTCCCAATCCGATAAATTTTTAAAGCAATGGGGCCGAACGCTACTATATCCACATAGAATTCGAAATAATGCCTTGAAAGTTCGGCTGTGACAAAGACTAGTAGCGCTATATGAGCGAAAGCCATCGTTAAAACAGCGATCGTCATCCAGATTACTTGCTTTTTTGCAGACGCACAGGTCGATAATACAACTCCGATTGCGGCAGCCTGGCTCGCATAAATCCAATCGAGCCCATCTATCCTAACTTGAGCCGGAATACTTTGTCGGGATGTAATTACACAAAGCTGGTGTTCGATGTTGTGCACAAGAAGTGCGCCGACATCAAGACCTTGAATAAAGTGATTGGCAAAATATACCATCACTTTTTCATATTGCATCCCGAAATAGCACATCAAGCAGAATGCAGTGCTTGATGTCATCAAAAAGACAAAAATTACTCGAGTCAACTTCATTTTATAAATCGGTATTGCTGGGCTTCCACAAACTCAAACCAAATCGTCAGAATCCAAAGTCCGAAACCCACTGTAGCCACCTCCATGATGTAGGTGTGAAACAGGTGAAAAATTTCAGGATTATACTCGGCGACACATCCTAAGATGACAATTCGCATGCAACCTACCATTGCTGCGAAAAGGCTGATTAAGGTCAAACCTAATATCCTTAAGCTGAGGTGTGCGGGCACCGCCACAGTCGCTGCAGCCACCAGCAAGACAAGGGAAAGACCTGTGCAGTCCTGATTAACCAGGTAAATGGACGATTGGAAGGCGAGCTCTGCATAACCAGTGTTGATTGAGTTGCCAACCACCGCGACCATAAAGCCGAGATAGGACAGGATTAAGCAAGCACCTTCAGTGACACAGGCCATAAAATATCGAGATGCGATAGGTAATTCAGACAAAATTATCGTAAGGATACAGTACACACCGATAAATGTTGCTAAATATTGCAGCACTGACCTTGTGTTGGCACCTCTAGATTCTACCATGAAAGCTTTTGTAATGGATAATCACGAGGAAAGAGCAAGATCAGGCTCCCCGGAAGCCGCTTGGGTCCAAGCCGAGTACAGGGTTTCCATCAGGCGACGTGCTTCCAGCACGGCATCGCGATCGATGGAGAGATTCCCGTGGATCAGCCGCCTATATATGTAGAGGTACAGTCTTTCAAGATTCGTGGAAATAGACCGTGCCACAGTATCCGATGCATTTTTTTCAAGGGCATCGCTGAGTTGCAAAACAATATCTTGGGCGCGAATAAGTTGTTCGTTCTTGCCGATTACATCGCCTACCTCAATAAGCCGTACAGCTTCGTCCATGCACCGGATAGCCTTGTCGTACAGCATCAACAGCAACTGTATTTTCTCTAGGTTCAATGCTGGCACAACCTGTCCCTGACTCATCCCTGGAGTGAAACTACTGTCGATCATCCTCGGCCTCCGATGTCGCATGTTGGCGTCTCTTTTGCGTAGACGGAACATTTCAGCGAAGATAAAATATCTATTACTTACTACTAAGTATTATCATTTATGTTTGCTTTATCGGCTACAATGCTTAAAACTTTGTCGATAGGTTGTCCTGCTATTGGATATGGTGAGCGCAGATCCTTGTTGACACCTCCCCGAGTACACGATAACTTCATATTTGTTAAGTAGATACAGGAATATCCGGGAGGCTCATTACAGTTGTCTGAGGACCTTTCAGAAGAAGAGCTCCGAGAGCTGCTAGAAGCCGCAGAGGCGAATCAGGATGCTTCCTCGAGCGAATCATCGGGTCTCCCAAGCTTCGACTTCAAGCGGCAACAACGAATCAATACGGAACAAAAACGCGTTCTCGAAGGAATCCACCAGCAATTTGCTAGTCTATCTGCAGCCTCTGTCTCCAGGATGACTCGTTTGGTGATCGATGCCGAACTCGTCAATTGCAACCAGCTTCCATATGGGGATTTTCTATTGTCATTGGGAAATCCCTGTGCAGGTTACAGCTACGTCATTGACCCGCCCGGCGTGCCAGCTCTGCTGACTATATCCCCCGAACTCATCACGATGGTCATCGATCGCTCCTTCGGCGGTCAAGCGAGAGGGGGACAGTGTGAGCCGCGTTCCTTGACGCAGATAGAACGCGGGGTCATCAACGGACTGGCCACGTCTATATTCAACGACCTCGAGACCGCCTGGGAGACATCGAAGCAAATTGAGGTCAGAGACGTCTCATTCGAGTCGAATCCAGACTTCATCCAGATAGCTGGTGCCTCCGATGCCTCGGTAATTCTAGCCTTCGAGCTCAACTCGAAGGGCATAAGCGGCCAGATTCACCTTTGTTATCCACTTGCTACCCTCGATCCCTTGCTGACCCCACTGGCCCCACTCCGACCCGCCAATCGAACAAGCCGCAAACCTCAGATGGTCCAGACGCAGCAGACTGGCCTCGATAAGGCGCAGGTTCCCGTAGTCGTGGAACTGGCCCACAGTTACATCTCGCTAAAAGACCTGTCCGACCTACAAAAAGGAGATGTGGTCAAACTCGACACCAGAAAGAACGATCCTGCCGTGGTTTTTCTTGGCAAACGACCGAAGTTCCTCGCCCAGCCCGGTCTCAAGGATAAGCATCGGGTGGTGAAAATCACCTCTCTCATCAGTGCAGCAGAGGAGGAAAAGTATCAATGAGAGAGTGAGAGACGCGGAACTGCCGATAAGAAATCTAGGTAGACTATTACACCGCAGGGAACGCTTTCGACAGACCATCGCGAAATGAACTCCGCTTCAAGTTTTGGCGATCGCATGTTGGCGACTTGGCCGCTCATGGCAGTCTGGTTTGGAGTCGGCTTCGCCATCGCTCTTTGGGATCCGCATACGACGCTGATTCTGACGGTAGCCATAGGCATCAGCGTCAGCATGCTCGCACTTGGACCTTATGCTGCCTCTGCAATCTACTTGATGCGGCTCCACCGCTTTCTTGGCGGACATCTACGCTGGCCGCTTTGTTTGTTATTAGCTGTCTCCACCGTCTTTCTACTAGAAAATTTCTTGCACTGGTCAAAGCCCCAGATCGTACTCGCCGGCGTCACTGCTTCAGTCGGTTCGATTTTAGGACATGACGCCACCTTGGCCGTTTTGGAGTTACGAGCAAGTTCGCAGTCGTCTCCCGATTACCTGATGGTTGTCCTTTTTCCACTTTGCCTGGGTTTGGCCGTTCTGGCTGGCTATTGCAGCCTAGCGTTTGGCGTTGGCGCCTTCAATTTCACAGCCGCTTTAGTTTAGCGATAATGTCGTTCTCGCTTTCGAAGTTCCTCGATGATTATTTTTCCAACATTGTTGTCGGTCCGCCGCAATTCGATCGATCCGACCGTATCTCCAACATGGTCGTCTATCCACTTTTTCCCAGCATGTTGGATCCTCATCCATCCCTATTCATCACCCTGTCGGAAGCGATGCGCCGGGGCTTAAATCTGCACGATACAGGTTTGGTGAATCGCGTGCACGTGGACAACCCGTTGCCTGCCTCAGTATTGGCGGGCGAATCTGATGTGCTTCTAGGCCCCACACAGCTGAGATCCTTGCAATACAGCTGCCTAGTACCGCCTTATTGTCGGGCGTCATTGCCGGTCAACTGTATCGAGGAGGGACAACCAACTGAGTACCAGGCCAAGTTTTCCCAAGCCAGTACCTGCCCGTGGTATTTGCGTTCATTCAAGATGGAACACTTGGCACGTAAAGGAGAAATCCCGCAATACGAAGTTTGGGAAAAGATCAAATCGTACCTAAACATGGCGGGTACCGTATCCAAAACCCACGATCTCCACGAAGTCCTGAACGAAAATGCCTTTAAGATGCAAAGTTTAGAAGACGCATTCCCTCACCAACCGGGACAAATAGGCATTATCTCGTCCGTAGGCCATGACCTTTTCGTGGAGCTGTACAGTGACCCGGAGATCCTAGAAGACCGTTACGCCTCGGTGCTACGCAGCGCACTGTTAGACGCCGTGACCCAGCCTGGATCCAATGTCTTGCCACCAAGCCGAGCACAAACTGTGCTCGTTGATATCATCAAGGCCAGCAAGAACAACCTGGTTCTGCAGAATAAGAGCCTCAAGAGTACTGGGCGATCGCTGGCATTTACTGGAAACAACATCACGGGAACTACGCTGTTATCTGGCGACACCTTGGTGCATTTGAGTGCGCACCAACGGTGCTGGGGTCAGGATGAGTTGTTCGAATCGGTCTCGGAAGAGCTTCACGACGCCAACGATGCCTGGTCCGCCAATAACGAAAATTTGCTGCGCAATCTCGCCGCCGACTATTCGAACCGTCGTACGCGTTACAACGATTTCAAGTCACAACTCAATTCGGACTCACGTCCAAACTTTGAATCCCATTTTCCCACCACTGAAGAGGACAAAGATTACCCGTCCGCCAGACTTAAACCTCTCAGCCCACAACTACATGAGTTTTTCCTCGACCTGTTCCGCGGACGGTGATATGGCCGTAGAGATCACGATTGGAAATCGAGTTGTCTTGACACCATCTCGTTAGAAACCGTACTATCTTCTGCTCGCTCTCCGAAGATTTCTCAACCCTGCCATTTGGTATCCGCGACCTTGTATCGTCAAAACAAGACATTACTGCTCATCATAATCCTGCTATGCGGTTTCTTCGCCGTAGGTACGATGTTGGCAGTATGGATACTCAATCAACCCACGGGTGTGAAACAAACGCACGAAGTCCGCATCGATCCGGGAATGAGCACACGCGCCATCGGCAAACTACTTCAAGAGAAAGGACTGATCCACGATGCCCGGATCTTCGAGTGGGTAACCCGGTTCAACCAGCAGGCTCACAAACTGAAAGCCGGCACATACCGACTGGATGGCACTAGGACCACGGCGCAACTCATCGAGGGTTTTCTGCGCGCACCGGTTCAGAGCATGCGGGTTACCATACCAGAAGGACTGAACCGGTATCAGACCGCTTCACAATTGGTTCGACAGGCTCCCCTCGATTCGGCCCGTGTCGTAGCCCTTACGCAAGACCGCGCCTTCATCGCCAGCTTGGGGATAGATGCCCCCACCTTGGAGGGGTATTTATTTCCGGAAACCTATTTTCTCGACTTGGATGCCACCGAGGAAGACGTCATCGTTCGTATGGTTCACGAGTTTCGGACCATGTTCGCCGATTCGTTGCATCGACGTCTTCAGGTGATCGATTTGTCATTGCACCAAGCTGTAACCCTTGCCTCCATTATCGAGGGCGAAGCACAGATAGCAGAGGAACGGCCGATCATCTCAGCCGTTTTCCAGCGACGATTGGAGTTCAATCGCCGCCTGGAATCTTGTGCAACCGTCGAGTATGCGTTGGGGATCCACAAGAAGCGATTGACCAACTCCGACCTTCAGGTCGACTCGCCATACAACACCTACCGCCATCGCGGCTTACCCCCGGGTCCCATCGGCAATCCGGGCCGTGCATCCATCATGGCAACCCTCTTCCCTGCGGATACGGAATACCTTTATTTCGTCGCCCGTGGCGATGGTGGCCACATATTCAGTCTCACCAATAAGGAACATGAAAGGGCAAAACGTGATTTGCGCTTAGAGCGACGGCACGCTCTCCAGTAGTACGCGAACTGAGAAACTAGGACGATGGGTTTACTCGACGATCTCAATCCCGCTCAAAAAGAAGCTGCCGGAACCACATCCGGCCCCGTGTTGGTACTCGCCGGTGCCGGCTCCGGAAAAACCCGTGTATTGACCTACCGCATAGCTCACTTGATACGCACTTGCGACGTTCTTCCCTGGAGGATATTGGCGGTAACATTCACGAATAAAGCCGCCGGAGAGATGCGCGATCGAGTTGTCGATCTGGTGGGACCGGACTCGCGCGATATTTGGCTCGGTACCTTTCACGCGATCTGCGCCAAGATCTTGAGATACGATGGTGACAAGCTGGGGGTCGATTCACGCTTCACTATCTACGACGAGGACGATCGCCGCGCCTTGGTCAGAACCGTTGTGAAAAACCTAGACATCGACTCGGACGATTTGACGCCCCGTGCGGTGGCGGCGCAGATAAGCCGAGCCAAAAACTCCATGATCGACGCACCCCGCTTCTTGCAGGAAGCAGGGAATTCCTACCGCAAACAGCAGGTCGCCGAGGTGTATACCGCTTATCAGCAGGCGTTGCAACAGCACAACGCCATGGATTTCGACGACCTTCTGGTGGAACTCGTTCGTCGCTTGCAAGACCACGGTGAGGTGCTCACCGAATACCAATCGCGATTCGAGTATATTCTCATCGACGAATATCAGGATACCAACCGTCCGCAGTACCTGCTAACCCGCTTGCTTGCTAAAAAACATAGAAACATCTGCTGCGTCGGCGACGACGATCAGTCGATCTATCAATTCCGCGGTGCCGATATCCGCAACATCCTCGATTTCGAACGGGATTACCCCGACGCCAAAACAGTGCGCCTGGAGCAGAACTACCGCTCCACGGGTCACATCCTCGCCGCTGCCAATGCGGTGATCCAAAACAATCAGAGCCGAAAAGGCAAGAACCTTTGGACCGAAAGATCCGATGGTGATCCTATCGAGCTGTTCCGGTGCACCGACGATCGGGGCGAAGCCCGCCAAATCACCGAGACCATATGCCGTCACTTGGCCTCTCCGTACACTCCCGCCGATATAACGGTATTGTATCGCACTAACGCCCAATCGCGTCCTCTCGAACAAGAACTGCAGAGTGCTGGCATCAAATACGAGATCGTCGGCGGACTGCGCTTCTACGAGCGCAAAGAGATCAAGGATTTGTTGGCCTATCTCCGCATCCTAGTCAATCCGGCCGATGACATCAGTACGCGCCGCATCGTTAACGTCCCCAAGCGCGGCATCGGTGACACGACGCTTAGAGTGCTGGCCGAACATGGCCGTCAGCACCGATTGTCTTTACTCGACTCGCTCGATCACCTGGACGAGATCGACGCGCTCAACTCCCGTGCCAAGAAACAACTGAAGCACTTTCGCGATCTGATCAGCCAGCTTCGGCAGACCATGGAAACACTCGATTTGCCTGGACTCGGCGTAGAGGTGTGTGAGCGCTCCAGTTATCGGCAGATGTTGCAATCTGAGGGTACTCCCGAGGCGGAGGTGCGCGAGCAAAACATGAATCAGCTAATCGCCGACATGACGGAGTTCAGCCAGGAAGAGGAAACCCCCACCCTCACCGAGTTTATGGAAGCCAAATCGCTGATGTCATCTGCCGACGAGCGTTCTGACTCTCAAGAGGCAGTGACGCTCATGACCCTCCACAGTGCCAAGGGGCTGGAATATCCCGTTGTTTTCATCTGTGGAATGGAGGAGGATCTGTTCCCCACCGCTCGCTCCTTGGAGGAAGCACGCGTAAATCCAGAATCGCTGGAAGAGGAGCGACGTTTGTTTTATGTCGGGATCACTAGGGCGCGGCAGCGGCTGTACCTCTCCTATGCCGAACGGCGTTTTGTGTTCGGTGCATTTCGAGAAATGACTCCATCTCGCTTTGTGGACGAATTACCCGACGAGTTGCTGCACAAGAACCATTACCTCTATGAAAGCTATACATCTCAGCGGAAACCCCGGAAACCTTTACCGACTCCGCCGAAAAAGAAGAACAAACAAGGAATCCATTACGAGTGGGATGATGTCCCCATAGCCAGCCACGATTATCCTGAAGTTGGTGACGACTTCCTCAGCGTGGGCAACTGGGTGTTGCATTCCACCTGGGGCCGCGGGCGCATCGAAGCCAGTGAGGGGTTTGGTGCGGATCTGAAGCTGTCAATCAGGTTCGCCAACAACCAAGTCAAGAAAGTAGCTGTCGCCTATGCTCAATTGGAACCTGCGTAGAAACGCATCGCGTTGCCTTATCTTTCCCCATCTTCTAAGTTTTAAGATCATCTTAACCATTGGACCATGAACACACGGCGCAACAAACCTGCATTACGGGTCGCTTTTCAAAGTGTCGGCTGCAAGCTCAATCAGTACGAGATAGAGGCTTTGAAATTCGGTTTTGGGGCCGGCGGCTGTCGCATCGTTCCGTTTGGCGATGATGCAGATATCTGCGTCATCAACACCTGCACGGTAACCGGTGCAGGAGATGCAGACTCCCGCAAAGCCGTGCGTCGTGCTCGGCGCGTAAACCCCGAGGCAACCGTGGTTGCTACCGGGTGTTATGCCCATCGCCGGCCAGATGAATTGAAAGAAGCGGGCGCTAGCCTTGTCGTCGACAACTTCGCAAAGCCTCGACTGCAAGAACGGCTTGCTGCGCATCTGCGTGCTGAGGGGCACGAGTTCGATGTGCCGGAGCGCTCGGTGTCATCTGGAGGTTTTTTGCAAATGGCGGGCTCCGTCGACTTCGGTCGAACCCGCGGTGCCCTGCAGGTTCAGGATGGATGCGACGAACACTGTACCTACTGCATTATCCCCAGTGTGCGCGGTGCCGGAAGAAGCAGACCTCTTGCGGAAGTGATCGAACAGGCAAAGTCGATGGTCGCTTCTGGATATCGCGAGCTCGCCCTCACAGGTGTCCACACGGGGAGTTACGGCAGTGACCGTGGCGACTATAGAGCCTTGGTAACCTTACTCGAACGCTTGGAAACCGTCGAAGGACTTCGGCGCGTCCGGCTCAATTCAATCGAGCCGGGATACTTCTCGGAGCCATTGATAGAATTCGCCACTACCTCACAGAAGCTGTGCCGCCATTTCCACATCCCACTACAAAGCGGCAATGAACAAGTGTTGCGGCGCATGGGAAGAAGATACCTTCTAACAGAATATAGAAGTCTTGTTGAGAAGTTAGCGCACTGCGTGCCAGGTTGCGCCTTGGGCGCGGACGTGATGGTGGGATTCCCAGGAGAGACCGATACCCAGTTCGCCGACGCCGTCGCTTTTGTCGACGATCTGCCACTTTCCTATTTACATGTGTTTTCGTATTCGGCGCGCGAAAGTACGCCCGCCACACAACTGAGCGCCCATACGGATTCTGTAACCAAGAAAGATCGCAATCGGGAACTAACCCGTCTTGGCGAACGCAAAAGGCTGGCATTCCATCAACGACACGTCGGTGATCATCTCCAAATATTGGTGGAAGAGGACCACGCCAACGGTACTGAGCTTGCCGCCGGCCTAACCGACAATTACATCAAGGTTTTGTTTTCTAGTGACGAGGCTGCGGTTAATGATTTTGTCACGGTGCACATCGACCAGGCTCGGGAGGACCTGGTGTACGGGAACACTGTTGCATAACCATGGTCGAAATCGCCGACATCGAGCCTATTGCGGCCTCTGCCTCCAAGGCCCAAACGAATTGTGCGCAGAGCATCTACGTGGAAACCTATGGATGCCAGATGAACGTTTCCGATTCCGAACTAGTTACCAGCATTGTGAAAGACGCGGGTTACCGCATTGTCGATCAGCCCGACGACGCTGACATCATCTTGATCAACACCTGCGCCGTACGCGAGCACGCCGAGGAACGGGTCATTGGTAGAGCGAGCCAGCTTCACGGCCTACGCAATCGAAACCCTCAACTAACCATAGGTATTTTAGGTTGCATGGCGCAGCACCTAGCCCAAAGCCTCCCTCAGCGGGCGCCGTTCGTAGATCTGATTGTGGGACCCGACTCTTATCGACGCTTGCCGGACATCCTGCGCTCAACAGCCGATGACACACTGCTGGACCTGCGCCTGAGCCGGGCAGAAACCTACGTCGGTCTGGATCCGGAGCGCCGTGGGGGGACCAACGCCTGGGTGACCGCCATCCGCGGTTGTGACAAATTTTGCACCTTTTGTGTCGTACCGTTTGTTCGCGGGAGGGAGCGCAGTGTGAGCGCACAAGAGATAGTTAGGCAAGTGGAGCTCATTGCAGAGAAAGGGTACAAAGAGGTGACCCTTTTGGGTCAAACCGTCAATTCCTACCACGACGGCACGGCAGATTTTTCCGACCTACTGTATATGGTTAGCGCTGTACCTGGTATCGCCCGCGTGCGGTTTACTTCCCCATATCCTAAAGACTTCCACGAGTGCACCATCGAAGCGATGGCAGCGATTCCCGAGGTGTGCCCATCCCTACATCTTCCGGTTCAGAGCGGATCAGACAACCAGCTCGTAGCGATGCGACGTGGTTACGATTTGTTCACCTATCGCCGCCTGGTCGAGAAACTCCGCAGAACCATTCCCGATCTGGCCTTGACCACCGACATCATCGTGGGATTCTGCGGTGAAACGAAGAGCGACTTCCGGTTGACCTGCGAACTGATGCGGGATATCCGCTTCGACTCCGCCTTCACGTTCAAATACTCGGAACGAAGTGGAACATACGCCAGTAAAAACATGTCAGACGACGTACCTGAGTCGGTAAAGGGAGAGCGTCTGCAAGAGGTGATCCAACTGCAGGAGCAGATTTCGTATGAAATTAATCAGCGACGAATCGGCGTCACGGAAAAAGTGCTCGTCGAAGGTCCGTCAAAACGACAAGACGGTGAGACCCGCAACATGTTCGGACGTTCACTCCAGGGAAAAACGGTAATCTTTTCCGAATTCGCCGAACCAAACTCGTTGGTCGATGTCACCGTGCGCCGCACCACCTCCCACACCTTGTTCGGCGACAGCAATCAGGATCAGACCGATTCGTTGAATATCGCCTGATAATCGTCCGACTCCAGCTCTTTCTCTATAGCAACAACCTCACTCCCTTGACGCCCGCAATAGATGCGGAACTCGCAGTCGCGGAAACGATCGACATGTGCGATTCGTTCGAACCGTGTTTTCCGCTGCGCGAGCAGATCTCCGTACTGACGCTTTAAATATGGCGGGTAGGTGTAGCTTCGGCGTGAAGTTTAAGCGGTCAACTTTGGCCACCACCATTTAATCTTCGTACGAAATGCTTAGCTCCAATTCGTTGACCAACTCACTTGCAACGCGCTTGAAGGACAAATAGGATCTAATTTGAGTCAAGCAAGGGACTCCCCTGTTCTCTTTCCAAACCCAGAAGGTTATCATAATAATTGAGCAACTACTTTAGCTTTTCTAAAAGTTCTTCTAAATGCTCCCGATTCTTGAAGTAGAATATTCAAGATCTCTCCTATTCTTTCGCAGCGAACCCTTGCACATCTCTTGAGCACCAAGCTGTCTATTTTATGCTCAGCGCGCACTGCTATCTCCGGCAAGAAATCCAAACCACACTGAATCGTTCGATTTGTATGTCCCATTGATGCAGCTAAGGCTTTTATTGAAGTGCGACCTTCATAGTGTTCTAACGCATATTTCACCAAGCCCCCGAAGCGACGTATAAACGGATGGAAATTATCTAGTTTGGAATCGAGTCCAAACACATAGACTCTTTCTGCTTTTGAGACCGACAAAATATCACGAAGAACCTGTCGATCTGGTGGCACCGTCCAAAGAACAAGCACATCACTTTCTTCCATATCGATCCGCGAATGTGCGCTTTTGCAAGCTGTGGCTTCGCCGTAGACCTGTACTGCCTGCTCTTCTGTCATGATTTGCGACAATCTCATCTCAGGGTGCACTTCGTTCCGGCAGTCAACAATTGTTGGCGTTTCCTTAATATGAATCGTATCAATTTGGGCCCGTGCTGGATGAAAATCCTGCAACGTGGCGGTGAGTGTCCGCTTCCCCCTGAATGCACTCGCCCGTAGACGCAGAACTATATCAATCCAATCCTTGGGAGCCTCCTTCTTAGCACCATCCCACCACAGGATCTCGGCTTTCGCGGTGGACTCATCGCCTATTGTCAACTTAAGATGAGATTCGTCTTTGCCGATTTCTTGCGAATTCGCAATCCGGACGTGCCGGCACAAAATATTAACCGGCGGGTTACCGGGTCCAAAGGGAGCTAATAGTTCAAGCTGCATAGCCGTATCTAAATTTATTCCATTGAGCGGTACTTCTGCTTCGATCTCTAGGACCGGTTCGGATTCGCGGCCGTTTCTCTGGTCGATTATGGCCTTCGATACGCCCCGCCGAAATGCGTCCAGCCCCTCGCGCTGCAACGTCAAGCCGGCCGCCATTGGATGCCCGCCATAACTGACCAACAATGCCACCTGTGTCCCAATGGCCTCGGTTATGTGATAGCCTTCGAGAGACCTAGCTGACCCTCGCACCAGATTGTCAGAACTGGAAAATAGAATTGTTGGTTTGCCGAATTCCTCGACTAACCGACTAGCTACAATCCCGATGACGCCATGGTGCCACTTCGCATTTTCCATCACCAATACTGCGTACTGCAATAGGGACGGTTCTCGATCTATTTGTTCGAGAGCCGATGCGTACACCACCTCAGTCTCATATTTGCGTTCTTCATTCAGATGCTCAAGCTCGCGGGCAATTTTATAAGCTGTTTCAGAGTCTGTCGTCGTGAGCAAGGGAACACACACGTTGGCGTCTGCAAGTCGGCCGACCGCATTCAAACGTGGCCCGAGTTGAAATCCGATATCTTCATCGTTTAGGAACTCGGGTTCGACTCCACTGATTTTCATAAGATGCAAAAGCCCGGGCCGAGTCGTTTTTCGTATTGCCTCCAAACCACGCTGCAACAGGTGCCGAGTGTCATCTTTCTGAAGAGCCAAGTCCGTGACGATTCCTAGGGCAACCAAGTCCAGAAATCCTTCAAGTTCGTCGCCGCGATCCGCTTCCGTATACAGAGCTTCTACGATCTTGTAAGCCACGCCAACACCTGGTAATCCACGCAAAGGATGGTTCGGCTCAGCCTGTTCATGG
This sequence comes from uncultured Gemmatimonadaceae bacterium, assembly GCA_964401715.1. Lineage (GTDB taxonomy): Bacteria > Latescibacterota > UBA2968 > UBA8231 > UBA8231 > CAYNZV01. Next base: position 45,101 of record CAYNZV010000022.1, read on the forward strand.
AACTTGGGATTAACAGTCGCGATTGCGCGCGGAAGCTCGGCCGGCAAATCATGGTGATCCGTAATTACAACGTCCACGCCCGCCTCGTTGGCCAACCTGACTCCATCTACTGCTGCAATTCCGGTGTCGCATGTAAGTAGTAAATCTATACCCTTATCAATATACCTCTGCAGCACTTCAGTCTTGATTCCGTGAGACTCTTTTGCTCTGACCGGGATGTGGTAGGTCACCTTGGCCCCGAGCCCTTCTAGGGCAGACATGAATACCGATGTCGCAGTCTGGCCGTCCACATCGAAATCGCCCCACACAAGAATCCGCTCCTTTTTCTTGATCGCGGCATCAAGACGCTCGACAGCTCTCTTCAAGTCGTGTAGGGTTTCTGGGGCTGTGGACTCGTATACTGCGGGGTCAAGGAATCGTCGAACGCGATCCGGATCATTTAACCCGCGCTTGGCCAGAATGCTCGCCGTTATGGGCCTACCCGAACTGGCCGCGAGAACGGCATCAGACACTTCAACAGATCTTGACACACGCCACTCGCAATTCATATCAGATTCGAGTATTATCAGTGCCGGTTCCGTTGTGTCTACAAGGTGATCGATTCGTAGTCATCTATGTCTGTGAGAAGTTTTTCTTCTCCATAGAGTTCAGAATCTGGTTCATCGCCTTTCTCCGTATTCCCAGCGGCCCCACCACGACCGCAAAAGGAACGATATGCACAGAAAGAGCACGTCTTTTCATGCTCAGTGAGACTGAAGGTGCCTTCTTGACCCATGATCTCTTCTACCAAATCGGACAGATAAGCCTCGTCCTCTGCAAATTGAATTTGGCTATAAGAGAAGACCTCGAACGCTTCGGGAAAGTCCGCGTACCAATAGACCATCTCTATCTCTTCCGGATCCAGTCCGTTTGTGCCACCTGAAAGCCCTGATCCGATTTGGACCAGTAAGAACGGATAAACCCTTGTCTGGAGCCGCGCCTGTAACCATTGCCTAGGCCGCCTTCTGCGCCAAGTTTTCCAATCGAAAATGCGTGCGGTGCAAGGGTCCTTCTTGTCATCGATAACTATCAGGTCGCAAGTCGCTGTAAGTGGTCGTCCGCCGACTGACCCAACAAGATGTTGCTCGGCAAAACGCTTGCCCGGTCCGTTTACAGGACGGTGAGTTCTGAAGTTTCCCCACCAACGCAAGAGATCTCCGCGTTCATCACCGTGCGGTTCACACACGGGTATTCCAAGGACGTCCCGATGAATCATCTCGTGGAATCGACGGCCGTCCGCCATGTGCTTTTCATTCTCCAGCAAAGGCTCGCGTTCTACCGCCGGCCAGCTTAGCTCTTCCAGATACGTCAACTCAAAGCGGCGCGCGCAATCCACATAAGCCTGCAGACTGTACGCGCTAAAGAGTAGCGATTGTTTATCCATTAATGTCTCGCAATGCATACGATTGAAGTGCACGAAAGGCCAAAGCTGGTTTGTTTCTTCCAAATCGTCCCACGTT
>CAYNZV010000022.1:46699-48748 GCA_964401715.1 uncultured Gemmatimonadaceae bacterium
GGGAAATCATAATCGTTAACGGACATCAGATAGACTCGATCCCATTCCAGTCCTTTGGCACCGTGCATGGTCGACACTACGACTTCGCCTTTGTGTTCCTTAGGATCAAATCCGTTACTGTCTGACTCGATAGAGCGTAGCTGGCGTTGATCTTTTGCAATTACAATGAGCTCTGGCACTAGTTCCTCCAAAGTTACCATACGCCGATTGACACCGAGAATATACTGCGATCGGTTTCGCAAGATCTCACCGAAAAGCTGCGTCAAAGCAAGTTTCTCCGGCTCATCAAACAAATCTTGAGCAACAGCATTAAGTATTTCCGTGATTGGTAAGCTCACTAAGCTATGCCACCGCTGTACTTGCTCCCGGAAGCGTTCAAAATACGCGGCGACATCGTCGGGAATATCTTGCAAATCAGCTGTCCCCGGCAGAGGCCAAAGCAAATCTTCGCTTTGTCGCCATTGCTGAAGAACTTTCAAATGAATTTCTAGCCGCTTTGCCCCCTCCTCAGTTAGTTCTTTTTTTAGCACTCGATGATACCACACCTTATACAGCGGAAGAATTGTATTTGATTCTTCTGGATGCGCTAAATGACGTAGAACAATGCTCAAGGCACCAGCGGCCTCTTTGGTGGAAGTCGCAGTTCTTAATAGGGCGTCACAATAGGGTATCCCTTCGTCTTTAAGCGCCTTCACAACCTCTCCACCCACGGTATTCGTGGGAACGAGTATCGCCACAGTCGCGCCGGAATGGTCTGATAGCCATCTATTGACGGAGGCGATTACGCGCTGAAGCTCCTGTCCCGGCTCGGTATTTAGATCATCAAAACCCACACGGCATTGGTCATCGGCCGGGTTTGGTTGCGGATCTCCTTCAGGTGTCACTTGGATCAACGGCAGACTGAGAGAATTCCGGACCTCATGCACGGGATGCTTATCCCGTGCCCACCGAATCAATTCATTGGCCAGCCCTATAATTGGTCGACCAGAGCGGCCAGAATTTGGCAAATCGTGTGCTACGTCCGCCTCCTCTAAGAAATCGCGTAAGTACTTCGGGTTAGCGGTGGTGAAAGTCTCGTATATCGCCTGATTCGGATCGCCAACGCGAACCCAGTTCCCACCTTCACCTACAATCCGCCTCAGAATCTGTTCCTGTAATGCACTGCTGTCTTGCGCTTCGTCTTCGAGGACGTATGGCCACTTTTCGCGCAGGCTTGAGGCCAACGTTTCGTCGAGGTCTAACGCTCGAACTGCCGACGACACTAAATCGTCGAAATCAAGCACTCCCCGCGTTGCCAATGACCGCTCATATCGTTCAAAAACATCTACCGCTAATCTTGCCAGCACCGGACAGTCAACAGATAGTTTTTCTCGCGCCAATTGTGGCGAAACAAGTCGGCCCTTCAAATGAGATATGGCGTTTTTCGTTACTTTCTCGAGACTTGACGGCAGGTCATTAGCTACTGCTCTTCGTCTTCGGTAGTCGGAGAGGTCATCGACGAGATAGGGCATCAGACTTTCCTGATGAACAGTATAAGATGCCTGAAATGCCGTTTTCATAATTGTCTCGGCAACCCGCTCGTCTACTACGGAAAAATCGCTCGACAATCCCACCAGACTCGTTGACTGGCTCACTATTTCATGTGCGAGGCTGTGCAGTGTGCGAACTCTGTAGCCTAATCCAGGAATCAGTCCACGTTCCTTCAGAATTTCAGAAACCCTGTGCCTGAAATTGTCAACAGCTGAGTTTACTAGGGTCACAATGAGGACTTCTTCCCGACTTTGTAGTGCCCCACTAGCGATCAGTGACACAGCCACTTGTGACAGCGTCCAGGTCTTGCCGCTGCCCGGTACCGCAGCGATCCCCATTGTCCCTGATTGGTATTTGATAATCTCTTCTTGCGCAGGACGAAGTCGAATCACGACTCATTCTCCTCAGAGAATTCCCTCATAGCGCATCCTAAGCCGACTAACAGATCCCCGAACTGCTCCTTTCCGTAGGCGTTTAATTCGCTTGCGAACAAATGAATCGAATCGGTACACCTCATCA
>CAYNZV010000023.1:0-19706 GCA_964401715.1 uncultured Gemmatimonadaceae bacterium
GATTAGGAATCTGTTGCTCTATCCTACTGAGCTACGAGGGCCCACTTACCTTCAGCCACTCTTGAAGACGTTGACAGCCATCTGTCCGCTCGGCACTTCCTCGACCAAGAAACCGACCAAGTCACCTACATCCAGATCTTCTTCATCATGGACATCCGAGTAGTGTACAAATATGTCCTCCCCATCTTCGCTCTGGATGAATCCGTAACCCAGGTCCTGGTTAAACCACTTGACGAAACCTGACTTTTGCATTTCAGTGCCCCAGTATGTTAGAGACAGTTGATATGCGGCGATTTAGCAGCTTATGCCTAAGTAGCGCAAAACTTATGGGGTCAACTATTTGGGTCAACATTCCAAACACCTTGGCTACCCCCAAAAATGCTTCAACAACAAATGTGTATTTCCCCTACATCTCGTGTTGACATCGGCTGGATGGGCCTTACTTTTACGACGTTGAATCTTGTGCACTTGATGAGTTCCACGTATTCTCCCCCCCCAATAACGGACCGACTATCCCATTTTAGATGAGTCAGATATTTCCGCGAAGTGCAAACTGGGCCTCGAGAGCGAGCCTGCTGCTCGTTGTTGTTCTCGTCGGCACGGGACTAGGGATTCTGCTCAACATCAACCGTATCGACTACGTCAGCCAAGTCAACGTTGCCGTCGATCAGCCCGTCCCTTTTAGCCACAAACATCACGTCACCGGAATGGGTGTAGATTGTCGCTATTGCCACACCAGCGTGGAGGAGGCCGCGTTCGCAGGGATTCCGCCGACCGAAACCTGCATGACGTGCCACGCTCAAATCTGGTCCGAAGCGCCCATGTTGGAGCCAGTGCGGGCCAGTTTCAAAAACAACGAGGCAATTCAATGGACACGCGTCCACGACCTGCCGGATTTCGTCTTCTTCAATCACAGCATTCACGTCAGCAAAGGAATTGGTTGCCAGAGCTGTCATGGTCAGGTGGACCAAATGCCCCTCATGTGGAAAGCAAATACCCTGAACATGGAGTGGTGCCTAGATTGTCATCGCGCACCTGAGGACTACATCAGACCCCGTGCCGAAGTCTTCAATATGAACTGGACACCTGGACCAGACCACGATGGCGCCGACCTTGTGCGTCAATATGGTATTCAGACTGCGCAGTTAACAGATTGTTCGATCTGCCACCGATAATGGAAAACAAAAATTCCAGAAAGAACCTTGATCTCGGAGACCTTCGAGAGCGGTTGCAATTAGCCAATGGGCCGGATTATTGGCGCAGTCTAGAAGAATTGGCCCAGACCGATGATTTCAAGGACTTGGTTGAGCGCGAATTCCCGGAACATGCAAGTGAATGGGCGAGCGGCGTAAGTCGCAGAAATTTTTTGCAGTTAATGGGTGCTTCATTAGCGTTCGGGGGGCTCACGGCCTGTACCATCCAACCAGCCGAAAAGATTGTGCCCTACGTTCGTGCTCCAGAAAACGTCATTCCTGGGAGATCGAAGTTTTACGCCACGACAATGCCCCGGGGAGGTGTCGGAACAGGAATCTTGGTCGAAAGCCATATGGGTCGGCCCACCAAAATCGAGGGCAACCCGGAGCATTCCGCGAGTCTTGGGCGTAGCGACTCGGTAACCCAGGCGTCGGTGCTCAACCTTTATGACCCCGATCGAGCCACGGCCGTTACCAACGCCGGACGGATCAGCACGTGGGGTAGCTTTTTGAAGAGCCTCGAGCCGGCACTTGCCCACCAGCGTCTCAAGAACGGAGCCGGCCTGTGCATTCTCACTGAAACGGTAACCTCGCCAACCCTCGGGAATCAACTGGACAACCTCCTCAAAACTTTTCCGGAGACGCGTTGGTATCAGTACGAGCCGGACAACAGGGATAATGTTCGTGCTGGCGCAGTAATGGCATTCGGCGAACCGGTGAATACTTACTACGACTTCAAAAAAGCCGACGTCGTGGTCACCCTCGATGCCGACTTTGCCAACAGTGGCCCAGGAAGCACCCGCTACGCCTACGACTTTGCCAGCCGTAGGGACATCGCTTCTGGCAACAAGACGATGAACAGGCTTTACGCGGTCGAGACCACACCGACGGCCACAGGTAGTATCGCCGATCACCGTATCGCGCTCGGGACTGCGGAGATCGAGCAGTTCGCCCTGTCCTTGGCGCAGGCATTGGGTGTCGACGTCACGCACACCGAGCAAAGCGATAGACACGAATGGTTGACGCCTCTTGTCCGCGATCTGGAAAACCACAAGGGAGCCAGCGCTGTTGTCGTCGGGGCACAGCAATCCGCTGTAGTACATGCGCTGGCCCACGCTATCAACGCTCGCTTAGGCAATGTAGGTATTACGGTACATTACACAGCACCACTGGAATCACAATCCGTCGATCAAGCTGAAGGACTTAGAAACCTGGTTGCCGACATGGAGGCCGGGCAAATTGATGCCCTTCTGATTCTCGGAGGCAACCCTGCATTCACATCGCCGGCCGACTTGGACTTCGCGGAAGCTATGGAGAAGGTTTCATTGCGGGTCCACTTGGGGCTGCTCGAAAATGAAACCTCCGAGCTGTGTCATTGGCACATTCCTGAATCTCATTACCTGGAGTCCTGGGGAGACATCCGCGCCTACGATGGTTCTGTCTCCATTATCCAACCTCTGATCGAACCACTCTACAACAGCAAATCGATCTACGAGGTACTCGCCGTCCTCAACGAACAAACGGGCAAGCCTGTTCTCGAGATCCTGAAAGAGTATTGGCTCACCCAGGACGTGTCTTGGGAATTCGAGGCATTTTGGCAACGTTCCCTGCACGACGGAGTGTTTGCAGGATCCAGGTTGCCGGAGAAAACGGTCAAGCTCCAATCGGCGGTCCAGGTACCAGAAGACGCGGCCAGACAGCTTGGTGAGGAAGAGTTAGAGTTAAATGTTCGCCCCGACCCAATGATTGGCGATGGACGTTATGCCAACAATGGTTGGCTGCAGGAAACACCCAAACCGATCTCGAAGCTGACGTGGAGCAATGCTGCATTCGTCAGTCCGTCAACCGCTCAGCGCCTTGGGGTAGTCAACGAGCAGGTAGTTGAATTGAGCATCGACGGCTCCTCCGTGCACGCTCCCGTATGGATTCTTCCTGGTCAGGCCGCCAATGTAGTTACGGTTCACATCGGCTACGGCCAAAAGAAAGGTGGCCGGGTCAGCAACGAAGCCGGCTTCGACGCCTACCAGCTGCAACATTCAGAGCAAGCCTGGAGCCGGCCTGGATTGACCGTTATCAAGACATTCGACCGCAAACAGTTGGCCTGCACCCAGGACCACCACAGCATGGAAGGCCGACATTTAGTGCGGCATGGCGATATGGACGAGTTCCATCACCATCCGGATTTCGCCCAGCATCGGGGTCACAGCTTCCCTGACGACTTGACGATGTATTCGGGCTTCGACCAATCTGGATATCAATGGGGCATGACCATTGACCTGAATAAATGCATCGGTTGCAACGCTTGCTCGGTGGCCTGCCAATCGGAAAACAACATCCCGATAGTTGGTCGAGACGAGGTTTTGAACGGACGCGAAATGCCATGGATCCGTGTCGATAGGTATTTCAGCGGTGATCTGGACAATCCCGACATTCACCATCAACCCATCCCTTGTCAGCAATGCGAGAACGCGCCATGCGAGATCGTCTGTCCTGTAACCGCTACGTCGCACAGTGAAGAAGGTTTGAACGATATGGTCTACAATCGCTGTGTCGGCACGCGTTATTGTTCGAACAACTGCCCTTACAAAGTGCGAAGGTTCAACTTCCTGCAATACGCTGATAGGGATTCGGAGAGCTTGAAGCTGCAGCGCAATCCAAACGTCACTACTCGCTCTCGTGGCGTAATGGAAAAGTGCACCTACTGTGTGCAGCGAATTAACGCCGCACGCATCGATGTCAAAAAGCGTGGCGACACCATCGTGGATGGTCAGATAACCACCGCTTGTGAGCAATCCTGTCCCACCGACGCCATTGTGTTTGGCAACATCAACGAGGCCGACAGCCGGGTGACAAAACTCAAGAAAAGCCCGTTGAATTACGGTATTCTGGAGGACCTCAATACCCGTCCGCGTACCACCTACTTAGCCAAGGTTCGGAATCCGAACCCGGAACTGATCGAGTCCTGATATGTCAGAGGCACGCAAAACGACAGGGGCTCCATACACGCCACCAGTCGGCGAACTGGGTCCAGGTCAGACTTCTCACACGACCATAACGGATAAGATCAGCTCCATAGTACTGACAACCCATAGTCCTTTGGCATGGTTCCTTTCGCTGCTGGTCGCCTTCAGCCTCGTGGGGATTTTGCAGATAGCCATCGCCTGGTTGCTGTACGAAGGCGTCGGCGTTTGGGGACTCAACAATCCGATCGGTTGGGGGTTCGCCATCATCAACTTTGTATGGTGGATCGGGATCGGCCATGCAGGCACTCTGATCTCAGCGGTATTGTTGCTTTTTCGTCAGAAGTGGCGCACCTCGATCAACCGCTCCGCCGAGGCGATGACCATATTCGCTGTGATGTGCGCAGGCATGTTCCCGTTACTCCATACGGGACGACCGTGGCTCGCCGCATACTGGCTTTTTCCTTACCCGAATTCGATGGACATTTGGCCGCAATTCCGCAGTCCTCTGATGTGGGATGTGTTCGCGGTGTCAACCTATTTCACGATCTCACTGCTGTTTTGGACCATGGGCATGATTCCCGACTTTGCAGCCTTCCGGGACCGAGCCAAAAACCGAATAACCCAAGTAGTTTTTGGTATTCTGTCCATGGGTTGGCGCGGCTCCGCCATTCATTGGGAACGCTACGAAATGGCTTCCCTGCTGCTTGCCGGTCTGGCAACTCCTCTGGTGTTGTCCGTGCACAGCGTGGTCAGTCTCGACTTCGCGATAGCCATCATTCCTGGCTGGCACACGACGATCTTTCCCCCGTATTTCGTCGCTGGCGCCATATATGCCGGATTCGCCATGGTATTGACGTTGATGATACCGGTTCGGCGCATATATGGTCTTCAGGATTTCATCACCGATCGGCACTTGGAGAACATGAGCAAGGTGATGCTGGTGTCCGGATTGATCGTGGCTTACGGCTATTTCATGGAACAATTCATGGCCTGGTACAGTGCCAGTACGTATGAACAGTTTATGATGAATAACAGAATGACCGGTCCGTATGCCGCCTACTACTGGGCGCTCATTCTCTGCAATATTCTAGTGCCGCAACTGCTGTGGATAAAAAACGTAAGGGTAAACACCATCGTTCTTTTCATAGTTTGCATGTTTATCAATGTAGGAATGTGGTTGGAGCGGTTCATCATCGTTGTTACCAGTTTACACCGTGATTACATGCCGTCATCCTGGGACATGTATCATCCGACAATCTGGGATTGGGGAGTGTACATAGGCACTATAGGCTTATTCCTTTTGTTGTTCACTCTGTTTATAAGAGGTCTCCCGCTCATTGCAATGCACGAGATCCGGACCCTTTTGCCTATTGGCAAGAAACACACCACAGAGTCTCAGAAATGAACCACTCAGAAACGGAAACTTCCTACGGGTTGATGGCGCAATACGAAAGACCAGAAGCACTTCTGGAAGCTGCCCAAAAGGCGTACGCAGCCGGATATCGCAAACTGGACGCCTTTTCGCCCGTGCCAATCCACGGTCTGGCCGCTGCAATCGGCTTCAAACGGACCAATCTGCCATATGTTGTGTTTCTTTGCGGTCTCATTGGCGCCATCGCTGGCTACAGCTTGCAGTATTGGATTCACGTAATCGACTACCCGTTGAATATCGGTGGTCGTCCTTTGCACAGCGGCCCGTTCTTCATACCGGTAACATTCGAAACGACGATTCTTTTTGCCGGCATTAGCTGTTTCATAGCCATGCTGGTGGCCAACGGGTTGCCACGGCCTTATCACCCGGTTTTCAACGTCCCCGGTTTCTCCAGAGCGAGCCAAGACCGGTTTTTTCTGTGCGTTCTGCGGGAAGATCCTCAGTATAACCCGCAAACGACCAAGACCTTCTTGGAAGGCACCGCATCCAGCGAGGTATCCGAAGTTGCCAACTGATTGCCAAAATTTCCTCCAAAGATCAGTGTGGACAGTATTTACGGTCTGTTTGCTGTTTTCAGCGGGGTGTGAGCTTCGTCAAGCGATGTACGATCAGGAGAAATACGAAGCACATGAAGCATCCAGCTTCTTCCCGGATGGACTTTCCGCCCGACAGCCGATTGCGGGCACCATCGCGCGGGGCGATCTGCGTTTGGATCAGCACCTCTATGCGGGCAAAATCGGAGACAACCTGGCAACCACGCTTCCGCCATCGATGCCGGTAAACCTGGCTCTTCTCGAACGTGGTAGGCAGCGTTTCGAGATCTTCTGTGCCCCATGCCACGACCGCACTGGTGGAGGCAACGGCATGATTGTGCAGCGGGGGTTCAAACGGCCTCCCTCAATGCACGAAGATCGCCTGCGAACTATGCCTGTGGGTTACTTTTACGATGTCATCACCAACGGCTTCGGCTCTATGGCGAGTTATGCCTCGCGGGTGCCGGTGAAAGACCGGTGGTCGATTGCGGCCTACATCAGAGCGTTACAGCTCAGCCAAAACGCCTCCGTCGATCAGTTGTCAGCTGAAGACAAGAAAAATCTCCAATGAATGAGCAGATAGTCGAGCAGTCCATCGCCCTGAGGCCGAAATTGTCAGCCCTGCAGAGAATGGCCTTTTTCGTAGGTCTGTTAGGCGTGGTCGTCGCACTTCTGGGATTCATGTCCGACCCGGAACAGTTCTTTCGTTCCTATCTGCTCGGATACGTCTACTGGGTTGGTCTGTCGCTCGGCTGCCTTGCGGTCTTGATGCTCAATCACGTGGTCGGAGGACGCTGGGGATTCGCCACGCGGCGCCTGTTGGAGGCGGGCACCCGAACCCTTCCTTTTATGTTTTTGCTCCTGCTTCCGATTCTCTTCGTTGGTTTGCATCACCTGTACGAGTGGTCTCACCTCGAAGTGGTTGCGGACGATCCGGTATTGAGTGCCAAAAAAGGTTATTTGAACGAAACCGCATTCATAACCCGCAGTCTGATTTACTTCGCCATCTGGGGATTGTTCGCTTTCTTGCTCAATCGCTGGTCGACGATGCAGGACAGCCAGGAGGAAACTTTTCCCACTCGACGCATGCAGCGGTTGAGCGGCCCAGGCCTTGTAATCTTTACCCTGTCGATGACCCTGGCGGCAGTGGATTGGATCATGTCGCTGGAACCCCATTGGTTTTCGACCATCTTCAGCGCCATTCACATCATCGGTCAGATCCTGCTTACCTGGGCTTTCTTGATTCTGGTCGGAAGTTTTCTGTCGCATCACTCCCCACTGGACAAGCTGTTGACAAATGAGCGCCTGCGAGATCTCGGTACGTTCCTATTTGCCTTCGTCATGTTGTGGACGTATACCTCGTTCTCCCAGCTGTTGATTATCTGGGCAGGAAATCTTCCAGAGGAGATCACTTGGTACATGACGCGACTGAGCGGCAACTGGCTCAACTTGGGATATGGCCTGATTGGTCTGCACTTCGTTGTTCCGTTCTTGTTGCTCATGTCTAGTCGTATCAAAACCAAGACGCCCATCCTAGTATTGGTGGCGTTGGGATTGATGATAATGCGCTTGGTGGCGCTTTTTTGGGTAACAGCGCCCGCATTTCACAAAAGCGTCATGAACGTTCATTGGCTGGACATCGCTGTTCCAATCGGCATTGGCGGCCTATGGCTGGCTCTGTTTTTCTGGCATCTAAAACGCCGCCCTCTCATCGCCTTAAATGATCCGCGTTTCGAGTACCTTTTGACCGAAGAAGACCACGACCATGGCTGAATCGACCAACGCAAATCCTGGTCACGAAACCACCGACGCATCCGCTGGACCGGTCGTCGGCGTGGGGATAGCAATCGCCGTTCTTGTCGGTGCCTCGATAATTGCAATGATCGTTTTTTTCAAGGTTTTGGACTATTATCAGCCGTTCTTCGATGCTACGACCCACCCCCTGTCGAGCACGAGACACGAGAACACCGAACCTCGAGTGCAGATCGATCCACCAGTTCAAAAACTGGAACTGAGAAAGATCGAAGAGAATTTGCTGAATGGATATGGTTGGATCGACCAGGGCCAAGGCATTGCCCGCATACCTGTGCAGAGGGCAATGGAGATCGTTGCAGCCAATAAATTGAACGTTTCTTTGAATTCTGGGGTCGCGGACAGCGTCGAGTGAGCAAAGTGAAGATAGATCGCGGATTACCACTGCCACGCTTGGCTATTGTTGGAAAAATAGCCGCCCTCCTGCTATTAGTTAAGGGCGGCACATCAGAAGCACAGCCGTTGGATCCAGAATTCGTCGAACAGATACGTATAGAGCAGAAGCTCGGAGAGCGTTTGCCTCTTGACTTAGTTTTTACCGACGAGAATGGTGCCCCCGTTACCTTGGGCAAGTTCTTCGGCGATAAGCCGGTAGTGCTGTCACTCGCCTACTATGACTGTCCGATGTTGTGTACTCAAGTGCTCAACGGCCTGGTGCGTAGTCTTCGCGTTTTGAAGTTCGATATCGGTAACGAATTCGAGGTCTTAACTGTCAGCTTTGATCCAACCGAGTCACATGAATTGGCGGCCGCCAAGAAAGACGTCTACCTACGTCGCTACGGGCGTGAGGGTGCGGCATCGGGGTGGCATTTTTTGACCGGAACCCAAGAGCAAATCGATAAACTGACCGAAGCGGTTGGCTTTCGCTACGAGCGCGACGACCAGACCGGTGAGTTCATCCATGCCTCTGGCATTATGGTTCTGACACCGGAAGGAACGCTTGCCAGATACCACTACGGCATCGAATATGCTCCGAAGGACCTGCAGCTATCGCTGATTGAGTCTGCCAAGCACGAAATTGGTACTGCAGTTGATGAACTGCTATTGTTGTGCTACCAGTATGACCCCAAAACTGGGAAATACGGATTTGCCATCATGAATTCGTTGCGCATCGGAGGGTTGGCAACGGTAGTCACCATCGGTGCCTTCGTGGTCGTCATGCTGCGACGAGACCGCCGGGACACAACCAAGGAAAGCTACGCCTAGTTAATAAGATTTCATGTCCTCAGAATTCTCACTACATCCCGAACTCGCATCAACCATCGCTTGGCAGGTCGACGGGCTTTACTTCCTGCTCGTCGCACTGAGCGTAGTCTTCGCCGTTGGCATTTTCGCCGCGATCCTGATTTTCGCGGTCAAATACCGGCGTCGTTCCGAAGACGAAGTACCCAAGCCGGTGCATGGGTCGCTGCCGCTGGAACTCACCTGGAGCATCGTACCCTTGATCATGGGTCTGGGCGTGTTCGTCCTCGGAGCCGATCTCTACTTCCGCATGTATCGCATGCCCTCCGACTCCATGGAGATGTTTGTGGTCGGCAAGCAGTGGATGTGGAAGATCCAGCATCCCGAAGGCAAACGCGAAATCAATGAGCTCCACGTACCGGTCAATCAAAAGGTCCGCCTTACTATGGCGTCGGAGGACGTCATTCACAGCTTCTTCATTCCAGCCTTCCGGGTGAAGAAGGATGTGGTCCCAGGACGTTACACCCAGATGTGGTTTGAAGCCACCAAGGTCGGAGAGTACCATCTATTCTGCGCCGAGTACTGCGGGGCAGAACACTCCACCATGATCGGCCGCGTCGTCGTCATGGAGCAGGAGGATTATCAGCAGTGGCTCGGTGGCGGCGTCGGTGGCGAGACGATGGTGGAAGCAGGAGAACGCCAGTTTCAACAGTTGGGTTGCCATACCTGTCACAAGCAGGTGTCGGGTGGACGAGGACCGACCTTAGTGGGCATTTTTGGCAAACCAGTCAACTTAGCTTCGGGTAGCACCGTCGAGATTGACGAGGCCTACGTGAGGGAATCGATTCTGAACCCGCGGGCCAAGATCGTTGAAGGTTATCAGCCGATCATGCCCACATTCGAAGGACAGATAAGCGAAGAAACTATCATGCAGTTGATCTCGTACATCAGATCGCTTGGCGAGGCGGAGTAGGACGAAAGCAGGTTTATCATGAGCACAGCTGTAGCTACGCCGGGCACCAACGGACGATCCATTAACTATCTCAACGTCACCTACGGTTTGCGATCGTGGCTACTGACGTTGGATCACAAGCGGATTGGAATACTCTATCTCGTCGGGGTAACCGTTTTTTTCATGCTTGGTGGCATCTTCGCCTCCATGATTCGTTTGGAACTGCTAACTCCAGATGGCGACCTAGTGGAATCGGAAACCTACAACAAGCTGTTTACGATGCACGGGGTGGCGATGATTTTCTTTTTCCTGATACCGTCAGTTCCGGCGGTACTGGGAAACATGGTCTTACCTATAATGATCGGCGCAAAGGACGTAGCATTCCCGCGCCTAAACCTACTAAGTTGGTACTGCTACATCTTCGGTGGCACAATGGCTGCCCTCGCCATCATCATGGGCGGCATCGATACCGGCTGGACGTTCTACACGCCTTACAGCAGCACCTATTCCAATTCATTCGTTGCGCTAGCCTTGAGCGGAGTTTTCATAAACGGTTTCTCGTCGATCCTGACCGGCGTGAACTTTCTCACCACCGTGCACAAGATGCGGGCTCCAGGTATGACCTGGTTTCGCCTTCCCCTCTTCATCTGGGCCCAGTATGCAACCAGTGTCATAATGATCTTAGGGACGCCCGTAGTAGCCATTACGTTACTCTTGGTGGCCTTAGAACGGTTATTTGGGATCGGGATCTTCGATCCCAAATTGGGCGGAGACCCCATCCTGTTCCAGCATCTATTCTGGTTCTATTCACACCCGGCCGTCTACATAATGATCGTGCCCGGGTTCGGCGTGATCAGCGAGTTGATCGCCTGCTTCTCGCGTAAGAGGATCTTCGGTTATTCGTTCGTCGCTTATTCGAGCCTGGCTATAGCCGTTTTGGGATTCTTGGTTTGGGGACATCACATGTTCACCACCGGCCAATCCGTCTACGCGGGCATGGTGTTCTCTGTTATCACCTTTACTATCGCGGTGCCCACGGCTATTAAGATCTTCAACTGGACCGCTACGATGCATAAAGGGTCGATTTCCCTCGAATCTCCTATGTTGTATGCCCTTGGCTTCGTCGGTCTGTTCACGATAGGCGGGCTCACCGGTTTGTTTCTCTCGACCTTGGGAGTGGATGTCCATCTGCACGACACTTATTTCGTGGTCGCGCATTTCCACTATGTCATGGTAGGCGGCATGGTTTTGGCGTTTCTCGGCGGTCTCCATTTCTGGTGGCCGAAGTTCATGGGCCGCATGTATCCCGAAGGTTTTGCCAAAACCAGCGCCATCCTAATTTTCGCCGGCTTCAACCTGACCTTTTTCCCCCAGTTTATTCTTGGCTATCTCGGGATGCCCCGGCGATACCACGTATATCCGGACGAGTTCCAGGTACTGAACGTGATGTCTACCGCGGGAGCTTCCGTTCTAGGTTTGGGTTACGGATTGATGTTTGGCTACTTGATTTATTCCCTGGTGAAAGGTCCGAAAGCCCCTGCCAATCCATGGGGTGCAAAGGGACTCGAGTGGGAAATCGAGACGCCTCCGTCGCCGCACAACTTCGACGCAACGCCTATCGTGGATCAGGAAGCATACGCATACGAACTACCCGACGTACCGATCGATGCTTTGCGGCGAAATCCAGCACCTCGATCGGATCAGCAGGAGGAAGAAGTTGTCAGAAGCACATAACCCTGCCCTGCAGCATCACTTCGACGATTTAGATCAGCAGTATAGCGCCTCAAACATGGGCATGTGGGCGTTCATCGCCCAAGAAATCATGTTCTTCGGCGGCTTGTTTGGCGGTTACACCGTATATCGAAACATCCATACGGACGCCTTCGTCGCAGGAAGCCATCACCTGGCCATAGGCTGGGGTGCCTTCAACACTGCAGTCCTTATTGGTAGTAGTCTGACCATGGCTTTAGCCGTCCGGGCAGCCCAGTTGGGCCGCAAGACAGGCACCTTCTGGTGGATCATTGCCACGATGATTCTGGGGTCGGTATTTCTCGGCGTCAAATACATCGAATATTCGCACAAATATCATGAAGCCCTAATACCCACCGCCTCATTCTTGACCTACGGCCCATTGGCCGGGACGATAAGTGCGGCTGCTGCCGGCCCTCTGAAGATCTTTTTCTCCTTCTATTTTGCCATGACCGGAATGCATGCATTACACATGGTCATCGGAATAGGAATTATGATCTATCTTTTGCCGAAGGTGTGGCGAGGAACCTACAGCGCCGAATATTACAATCCTATCGAGAACTTCGGGCTCTACTGGCATTTCGTCGATATAGTCTGGATCTTTCTGTTCCCGTTGCTTTATCTAATTGGCGGACGAATATAGTAAATGGCCGACTCACATTCTGGACACCACGTCGTACCTTTAGGTGTTTACCTGCTGATATTCTTTGCGTTGATGGTGGGAACTGTACTAACCGTCGGCGCCGCCTACGTAGAACTTGGGTGGCTAAACACCCCAGTGGCTCTGCTCATCGCCATCGTCAAGGCCACTCTGGTGGTACTATTCTTCATGCACGTGCGCTACAACACTCCCTTGATGTGGATGTTCGCCGCAGGCGGTTTTTTCTTTCTTGTAATACTGCTTGTACTCACCCTTCAGGATTATTATTCAAGGGATTGGGAATCACTTCCAACCCAGTTCCTGTAATATTTGCTTACAACAGGAAAACCCCCGCGTGGCTTACGCCGTGCGGGGGTTTTCCTGTTTTCGGTCTATATAGCTTTCTATATTGTCCGTACGATAGCCAGAATAGCGTTGTGCGGCACTACTACGTACTTCTCGTTTTCGAACTTGATTTCGATCGCGTCCTTTCGCAAAAAGATAGCGTGATCTCCTTTTTGAGCTTGCAAAGGTATGTAGCGCATGTGTTCTTCGTCGCCCTCCTTCCAAGGACTGTCGTCTTCGCCAAATTTCGGCGGCAAGGGAATCCCCGGCCCAACCTCCTCCACGAATCCGCTCTGTACTGTCTCCTTTTCTAAGGCCGTCGGAGGCAGGTAAAGACCGACTTCCGTGCGCTCCTCCTGATTGTCCAAACGCATAAGTACTCTGTCACCAACGACGAGCAATTCCTTATCACCTCTTATCATCTTGTGTCGTATCTCCCTTTTTCGAAGGCCACCCGTGCTATAAGCCCAAGGTGGCCGCAGCAGCTCCGACTATTCCTGCCTGGTTGAGCATCTGTGCAGGGACGATCTTGGCGTCCACAGATAGATGTGGGATGAACTTCTCGTGTTTCTTGCTTACCCCGCCGCCAAGAATGATCAAATCTGGCCAGACGAAGAACTGAATCTTTGCCAGATATTTGTCCAACCCCTCACTCCACTCCTTCCACGACAGTTTCTTCTTCTCGCGAACGATCGCCGCTGCCAGTGACTCCGCATCCCGACCGCCAATATCAATATGTCCCAATTCAGTATTGGGCACCAGATGACCGTCAACGAACAAGCCGGTGCCAATGCCCGTACCGAGAGTGATTACAATCACCGTGCCTTTCTGTTCGCTTCCGGCACCAAAGCGCATCTCCGCCAAACCGGCCGCATCGGCATCGTTGAGAACGGTTACTGGGCGGCCAGCGGCATTCGCGAACAGGGTTTCGATATCCTTATCAATCCATTTTTTCGAAACGTTTGCCGCAATCTTCACTTTTCCCAAACGGATAGCGGCCGGAAATCCGCAACCTATGGGACCATCCCATCGGAAGTAATTGACGATCTCCGTAACCGTCGCCGATACCGCCTTGGGAGTAGCCGGCTGAGGCGTCAACACCCGCAGACGTTCCGCTACCAACTTCCCGGCGCTTAAATCCACTGGCGCGGCTTTGATGCCCGTCCCCCCCACATCTATGCCCAGCGCTATGTCTTCCTGTTCGCTTGACAGCACCTATTACCTAAGTTTTCAGGCAGGTCTGTGCACGCTTTGTCGCATTGAATCCTCGGCGTGCGAACCTCCTACTCCTCAGCAAACCGAACAATCTCGTCATTTTTGAAAAGGCAAAGTGGATCGCGTCTGCTACAATCAGCTTGAGGGATTTTGCATCGTGGGCATCAACTAGCAGGTTACGACCACATCAAACCCGCAGTCAAACGAGATCCCCCTAAACCCAATCGCGACACGATCATTTAGCGTTCTCCGGACTTTCAGTTTTGTCATGGACCTAGGTCTCGCCTGGATCGCCAGCCGTTAGTTCTTCCACGTCCATGATAGGCACAGGCAGACTATTCCCTCTTTTTTCCTAGCATCGATCGCAGGGATTGAGCAACCTGCTGTGGATGCTCTTCAACCTTCTTTTGCACCCTCTCCCTGGTGACTTCGCCTTCTTGCACTACCCGAGTGAATTCTTCCTCCGATACGTGCTCCCTGGCCTCACCGTACACCTGGGTCTGCTTCTTCTTCTTCTGACCCAAGCTGTTTAGGAACCACATCAGAAAGAGAAACACTCCTACTCCGGCAAAAAGGGCAAACAGGAGAGAATCGGTTCGCATCCATAGATGCCCCGAAGCCAATCCGGCCAACGCCGCCGCCAAGATTGCAACTAAAGGTTTATTAATTGGCAAATCAATAACGCTGTCGATGGAGGTCTCACCTTGATAAAATATAAGCCTTTCTCAAAGCATTAAACAAGGGATCTGGCTATCTTCAGCTCCTGAGAAATGTTAATTGATATCCTCAACATTATTGTCGGCGCCGGGGCGACGGTTCTGTACCTGTACATCTGGCGCAGGTTGTCGTCAACGGCCCTAGTAAACGACGAAAAAAAAGTGCCCGCCGCCAAAATGCGCGCCCGCATATGGCAGCTGTTGTTCCTTCTTGGTCTTACCCCGTACGTGTTGTTGGTCTTCTTTCTAATGGACACTATGAAGCGTATCCTATACAGCGGTCCTTAATGGGGCGGGCCAGCCGGACTTGTAAAAGCATCACCGAAGCCCTTTCTTTATTGCTTTTGGAAATGTATCTAAGTGCTCAGAGGTTATTCAACCTAGAGCCCTGAAACCAAGGAGGAAAGCCGTTGAGATTCGCAATTTCAACGCTGGCAGCAGCCATTCTCGGTCTGTCAGCGTGCGGACCAAGTGCTTACGACTACAGTAAGGGACTTCCAGACAACGCGATTGAAGAGCTAATCGACGCCTCTTATCACGGCAATCTGGACAAGGTGAACGCGCTCGTCGATGCCGGCGTCGACGTGAATGGCCAGGACGAACACCAAATGGCCGCGTTGATATGGGCTACTCGTCGCTACCAAGCCGATGTGGTAAAAGCACTTTTGGTAGCCGGAGCGGATCCGAATACCAAACGCCGCAAAAACATCACCGTCCTCATGGATGCTGCTTTCTATTCCAATGTCGAGGTTTTGAAGCTTCTGATTGACGCCGGAGCGCAACTGAATGCGCAGTCAGAGACCGGAGGCAATGCGCTCAAGTCCGCCGTGGACAAAGGCCGTTTGGATATGGTGAAAGCGCTGATCACAGCAGGCGCCGACGTGGACATCAAGAACGAGGGAGCTTACACACCGCTCTACAAGGCGTTGGCTGAACGCTATCAAGAAATAGCCATCGTTCTTGTTGAAGCCGGGGCCGAACTCGACACCAGACACGGGAATCGGACAACACCCCTCATCCAAGCTGTCCATTTCGGCCTTTTCGACGCCACCAAGGCGTTGGTAGAAGCCGGAGCCGATCTGACGGTCAAAGACAAGAGCGGCAAGACGCCGTTGGACTGGGCGATCTCCTCCAAGCGAGCAGAAATCGCCGAATATCTCGTGAGCAAGAGTGCAAAGAAAAGCGAGGAATTGTAGGACGCATACCACGTTACATCAGACAGATAAGAGCCGCCGCTTTTGTAAACTCTTTCGTTTTGAAGTGGAAACGCCAGTGAAACAACAGGTCGCAAGAATCGGCTCTCTTGGTCTGTCAATCCTGCTGGGAAGCGGGATGCTCGCTAGCGTAGGTTCTGAGCGTGTTCATGCGCTCGTTAAGGGCGGTACCAAGGAGCGTAGAGAGGAAGCCAAGAAACCATCCTTATTACTCTCTGCAGAGGAAATGGACCGCCTCCAGACTCTCCTGCTGCAGAGAGGGATTAGGCGACCTGAACAGGGAGGTGACGTCGGTTTCGATATCGATCTGATTGCATTGTTAGCTCCGCTCAACCCAAGTGCGGAGATCAGCTTTGGTGGCCGCTGCGCCGTCAAACTGCGGGGTATCGTCGTCGAAGCCCCTACGGATCTTGCCAATTATGCCGAAGAAAATGCAGTAAATTTCGAGGTTGGTGCTTCTGGTTCGATCGCCACCATCAGAATCGACACCGGACTGGGGTGGTTAGGCAAACGAGAGTATTTCTTGGAACTACGTGTTGCCGGTAAAGGCGAAGTCGAAGTCGCCGTCGGTAACCGACTGATTGCGTCAGCAAAACTGACCGACGAAGATACTCTCCTGACCGATTCGTTTATAATTGCCTCGACGCCAGAGAACGACAATCCAACTCAGGTGATCGAGATCAGAGCCGGTAGCAATGGCTCTTCGGGCAGCTTACGCGAGATCCGACTCCTACAACTCAAATAGACAGTTACCCCTTTCCTAGCATCCACTCTCACAACTCACACGATCCCGGTCCCCGTGGATCCCCGCATGTACCGCACGGACCCGTTGGCTCTCGAAAAGTCGTATTCTCCCCACTCGTGGCAAACAAGGAAAAACGCTTTTGCAAACTAGCACCGGAGCAATCGGGACAAGCAACCGCTTCCTCACCATGGACCAGAACCTCGAATTCCGCTTCGCAGCTGTTACAGCTGTATTCGAAAATGGGCACCGCTGTCCTCCCTAAAAAAATAGTTATATTATAGTCGTAATGAATTTTCTCACAATGACTTATGTGCTTATTTAATTCTAATTTTAGATCCCGATCAGACTATTTCAACAGCAACAGCTTGCGGGAGTGGTCATGGTCGTCAGCGACAAGTCGGTAGATATACACCCCGGTAGACAGCGCGATTCCGCTGCCGTCCTTCCCATCCCAAGAGACACTGTAAGCCCCACTCGTAAGCTCACGGTTCACCAGGTGTTTAATCAGCTGGCCCTGCAGATTGTAGACTGTCAAGCGGATTCTGCTATCAGCAGACACTCGGAACTGTATGTTGGTTTCTGCATTGAACGGATTGGGATAGTTTTGACTAAGGGTAAAAGATTGTGGTAACGACATCTCAGTCTCCGATACAGACGTACTCAAGGCGACGCTTAACTGGCCTTCGCCGCCAAGATCCAAGATCAAGAATTGACCGTCCTCCGAACGCCCATTCAGCGTCCCGCTGAAGTTAGCCGACTCAACCGTTCCCACAAGTGGAATACGTAGCTGGTAACCATCGTCCGGTCCGCGGACATATCCCTCCAGCAGCGTCTGCCCTATAGTCAAACTGGCGTCAACTGGCGCGGTCGAAGCGAGCACTTTGGTATCTGCAATCTGTAACGACCGCGCGTTTCGAAGAGCGTATGCAGCCAAGCGGCCTTCGGCAAAACGGAGCACCCCAATTCGACCATCGCTTCCCACCTCGCCCTCAGAGGCCTCGAAGCTGACGTCGGCATCATCTGAACCTCTCAGCCAGACAAAGTCACGGTACTCACCTTGGGCAACCTCGACGACGTGCCCCTGTGCTCCCTCCACGTTGGACATGCTTGGCTCGGATTGTTCGATCGCCCGGGGATAAAGCACGCTGAAAAAATTCACATTGCTGCCTGATTTTTCTGCAAGCAACATAGTGTGGGTGGGCTCCTGCAAGTAATCGAAGGAATGAACGGTGTCCCTTTCGGCGAATGTAACCTCCTCGCCATCTTCGATGAAAGCCAAAAGATCTGCCTGCGATCGGCCCCATCGGGCAAGGTTTCCGACCCGCGCATAACTACCTCCGCTGCTTCCGCCCCCATGACCGTGTAATCGCCACTGATAGACGTGGGACAGATCATCCCTGAGTTCATCGGCGATAACGAAGTAGTTGTGGTCCACAAACATGACGCTACGACGTACGTCTACGTCGGCATAAGCAGCCCGCACCTCGGCGTAGTCCAGAAATGAACTGACGAAGGTGTTCTCAATGAAAGCATCATTGCCACCGTCGATAGATTGGTTTTCCACGATCACATTCGGCGGACCTTCACCGTCCACTAATATTACGTTGTGATTACGACCCTGATTCACCTTGCTATGATTGGTGAAGTTTATGTAACCGGCATCCAGTGCCAACATCTCGCCCGCAGCGTATATGATGAAGCTAGTTTCATCGGGGTGCTCGTGACCAAGCCCTTGCGCCCGTGCACGACCGTGCTCCCCGCGCAACAACATATAGGTTGCATCAGTATCCCAGCTGCTGCGAAACACCGCATCGCCGGCACCGGGCATGAAAATGGTAGGACCACGATCGGGTTCTTCAGGCACAACAGTGTCGTCGTATAAGGCGATGGCGTCCATTTCCGAAAACTCGCGCACGTAGAGCCCCTTGGCGTTGTTCAGCCAGTCCCACAGGTGCACCGGTCCGTCGGTATCCACAACGGCAAGATAGTGACCGTAGAAATCGTCCAAATGTCCATCATCGATATTGGGTCGCCTTCCGTTAGGTAGACGCAAGTTCACCGACCAGTCGTGCATCTTTGTTATCTGGGGATCCCCAAAGAGATCTATGCCCATCACGTTCTTCAGCGCGAAGAAGTAAGGCAGATAGACATCTGCAGCGTAACGGCTGTAGAAGGGGCCTTCCGCATACCCACCATCCTCTTCGTCGATTTGATGCGCCATGGAACGAGAGACCAGGTCGAAGGCACGATTGGCCCAATTCTGCGGCGTGCGATCGTCGATGCCGGGGTGATCGCTCAACGCCATCGCCGCCATGCCGAGCCCGCCATAGGCGCGAACGTGCCAGTTGTCTAGATGCAGCTCTCCCGGATATCGGGGATCCGGTGTTTCGTGCAGGCGGATCTTTAATGTCGTTACGCCCACATTGACCTTTTTGATCACAATTCCCTTTCGCAGACGCTCAGCCTCTTCAGCCAGAATCTCGCGTATCTCTGACAGCGATTCCTGATCCGAAGACGCGAAGTTGTGAATCATGTCGTAGGCAACTGCGTAAAGTGCGACCACCTCCCCCTCGTTGTGCGGCTCTCCCAAGTCTCCGTCCCGAGGTGGAAACTTCATCTTTTTCATAACATCGACAGCTTGTTGGGCAAAACTCTCGTCGTCTGTCATCAAATAGGCGAACGCCAGGCTCTTGGCCACTCGGGCTTTCGTACGTTCCGCGGTGAAGCTGGCAGGAACCGATTGGGCCCGTGAGAGTACTGTTTGCCACCAGGTGGCGTAGGGCTCGCGCTGAATCCGTTCCTTCATAACCGGGATATGATCGGCATTAAAAAGCAGACTCGGATGCCGCTCTGGTGGCAACGTTTGCGCCCAGGAATTCGTCGCTCCAACTCCACTGATCACTATAACCAACCAAGTAATCCGCCAGCTGGCGCTTCTCAGTTTTTTCACCGACATCAGCCGTTTAATCTCCTCATTAAAAAGTTGCCTCGGCAAGCGGGTAATTACCCCAGTAA
>CAYNZV010000023.1:19806-48663 GCA_964401715.1 uncultured Gemmatimonadaceae bacterium
ATTCCGTAGGTTTCGGGTCTTCGATCGCGGAACATAAAATGCAAACGACGGGCACTCTCCAAATGCTGCCGCTCCAGCACCACCTGCAAAACCTCTTCCTGATCGTAACTTGCCAAGGCAATTTTTTCGCCGAGTGGATCGAAGGCGATGCTGTGCCCTCCCATTACGATAGGCATGTCTGGGGCAGGAGCATAGCCGATATTGTTAGCAGCGAGAACGTAGGAGATGTTTTCGAAAGCCCGGGTGGCCAGCAGCTCCCGCCACAAGGTCTTTTTCGTATCGGAAATACCGAACGGGACAAGAATGACCTCGGCACCACCCAGCGCCAGACAGCGCATCGCCTCTGGGAAGTAGGTATCGTAACAGAGAATGATGCCGATCTTCCAATGATCGATATCGAACACCGGATAGCGCGAGCCCGTGCGGAAGTAGATCGACTCGATGCCCAGATCCGTCACCAGCTCACCATCGATAACGATGTGGCGTTCTCCGCCAACGTGCGTCTTGCGGTATTTGCCCATAATACCGTCCGGTCCAACTAATATTGCCGTATCGTAGCACAGATCGGTGCCATCCTTCTCGAAGATAGTTGCAACGATATAAATCCGATGTTGCGAGGCCTTCTGTTTAATAGCGGAGATAGCCGGTCCATCGTCTGCAGCAGCAAGATCGTATTTTTTGTAATCGCGAGAGGCCGGGAAAAACCCAGTACTCCAATACTCAGGCAGCAATGCGATTGTCGCTCCCCCCTCCACCGCATAATCAATGAGGCGTTGGGCGGTTTCGATATTGCGTGCTATTTCGTCGACAACGCTCTCCATTTGGATGACACCGACCTGCATAACCTACAGCTTAGTTGTCTATGGTGTTATTCTTGACGGCGCGACCGCGGGTCATCTGATGATTCCAACCGCGCAAGATCAAACGCTCGTCGGGATGACTTATTCTCTCCTCCACCTGGTCGTCACCGGCATACATCTGCACAAGCACGGTTTTTCGGCTCTTTGCCGAGCGGTTGGGCATCGAACCGTGCACCGTGAAATATGAGAAGAACACGACATCACCCCGCTCGGCCTCCAGGACCGTTGCGCTTTCGATGGGGTACTTCATTAGCATCTCTTGTTCAGTGTCTGTTTGTCCGCCAGTCCCCAAAACCCTTCCAAGTCTGTGAGACCCCGGGTAAATCCGCACACAACCCATCTCGTCGGTCGCTATGCTCAGATGAATAATAGCGGCTATCATACTGTCTTTAACGGTAGGAAAATAGGTCCAATCCTGGTGCATTGGAAAAGGCGAGCCCTTCTCTGGTGGTTTCAAGAACAGTTTGGTGTGGTTGAGCACGATGTCCGAACCGATGAGCTCCTCCACCACGTCGAGAAATCGTCGATTTTGGATTGTTTGTAGCCAGACCGTTGAATAGCGATGGACGTTGTGGGTGTGGATTACTTGATCGCCCTTTGATTTAATCTTGGCGATACTCGCGCCGCGCCACGTCGCGTCAATGGATTCGTCTGCAGTTTGGATCTGTTCAGCAATGCGGTCAAACTCAGCTTCCATTGCGTCGAGTTCGGTGTTGTTGAATAAACTTTTGACGATGCAGTAACCCTCTTCGCGGAATCGTATCGCCGTTTCCGACATTGAATTTTGCCGTTTCATTCCGTTTTCCGTCGAATACCTGAAATGCCCTTCAACATTCAATCCATCCATTACCTGCCAATGATGCGGCGGGCAGTTGCTAAATTCGACTCGCGAATTGAATCATGGCGAATACTCGCCTCGATCCATACCTATGATGGTTCCAACTCGTAATACTGCAGCTTGGGGAAATACGAAGGGTAGTACCATCGCCTCAAACACATTTGAATTAGAGGGTTCCGTGGTTCTGGAAAAACTTGAACTCTGTCTTGGTAGCTAACGCGAACTTTTGCAAAACTCAGAATTTTTGCAAAATCACTTTCGCAAAACTCGAAGATATGCGTTTCTGCTTCGGGCCATCCCTTCGGGCGCCCATTTATTCTGGTTTCTTGCAACCAAGGTATAGTCAAAACAATCTTGCCTCGGCAAACTCTAGCCAATTCGTCAATCACACTAATAGGATTAAGTACATGCTCGACGGTTTCGCAACACAGAACATAATCGAATGTGTTGTCCGCAAACGGGAGCGCTTCAATATCACTAAGACAGGCCGAATGACCGTCTGACCGGATTTTCGTCGCGCAAACCTTGCGGAAGTTTGCTCCAACAGCTCGTTCAGCGTCCAGGCGGGTTAAAAACAATCCATCCGAAGCGCCCGCGTCGAGTATAAGGGTATCGCCTATCGGGCCTATGCGGCGGCGTATCATTTCGGTCAACTCATACAGCTGAGACGTAAGGTGCGCAAGAACAAGTTCGTCTGAAACGATCGCATGTCCCCAATGGTTCGCAATCCACCGGGGTGCTTCTTCCTCAACCCACTGGCGATACGCGGAATCGGACCTGATCTTGTCCTCGTATTGGCGTAGCACAATCCTACTTGTCACGTAGCCCCTCGACGGAATCCCGAACAACCGAGCCAATTTCTTAAAAACCTGTAGCCAAGATAGTTTCATTTAGAAGTGCGTTCGTTTCCAAGTACATCCGTAAGACACACAAATGTTTGTCCCGAAATAATCCATCAATATTAAGACTACGGATTGCCCGACTTGGATGGCCATCGAGCTTTTTTTGACATCTGAAGCACATTGATAACCAGTGTCTCGCTCCCATGCAAATCCATCAGCCGCCAAGCCATTGTTAATAGTTCCTATTCAAACATTCGAAGTGTTCAGACTTATGTTTTGAAAAACGTCACCCAAACCAGCAAACGGTAATACCATTTTTGCTAAAATAGAAATTCTCGGAATCAATAGCAGTTTTTAATTGGCGAGTACCGGGCGTTTGTATGAATGGGTGGGAATGTGTGCCAATATCAAGGAGTCTCGACCACCGTTTCGGATTCACTTTTATCACAACCGGAATACTAGACGTTCCAGGTGAATGTCTGATCACGGATCTTATAAAGACTTACGAAAATTAGAAAATGCACATGGCAAAAAAGGAAATGTTCACGGTTGGCGTACATTCCACATATTACGATACGAACGGTAACCGTTGTCCTAGAAGAAATCACAATCTTCTTGTTTCATTGCGACTACCTTTTACATTGATCTGTTGGAATTGTTGTAAGAGGTAATTTTCCGCGGACAACGGATACTCCCAATTGCAGATTCTTGTACTTTGTTTCCATAACAGTTCAATACTCTCAATTGATCTGCGGTTTCCAGCCAAAAAGAGTGCACGATGCTAAGACCAAAATACGAAGCCCGCAAAAACTGGTGCAGAGGCTACTACCAACACCCCGGACTGGAGATCCAAGTAGGCGAAACCCAGATCCTCATCCCATCCCACCGAACGCCCGGCCCCCTTGGATTCCTGTTCAAGCTGGCCAATGGCGAGCTGGTGACCGGTTCCCTCACCTCCCTGGGGTGCGAACAACACGGCGAAGAGTGGGCCGCTTACGCGGCGGCCGTGCCGAGCTGGAGGCGTTCGCAAGACGGCGGGCAAACCTGGCGCGATACACCGGCTTGGCCCACCTATAACGCATGTCAGTTGCCCGATGGTGAGATTCTCCATTTGGGCAGCGGAAATCTCGAAATGACCGATGAAGATGGCGTATACAAGACGGGGCTCGAGCGCTCAACGGACAACGGTCACACGCACCAGTCAGAGATAGCCACCCTGGTGGATATGCCCGAGCTCGCCAGAGGCAAAGGCGGGTTCGGCAAAGATGGAATTGTGGGTGCTGTAGATCATGCGGTCGTCTGGCTTGAAGATGGCAGCCTGCTCGCTGCTCTATACGGCAAGTTCACCACCGATGTGAAATATCGCACGTTTGTCGTTCGCTCTGTCGACCGAGGTCTAACTTGGCAGTATCTCTCGACTATCGCCTTTGATCTGACCGCGGGGAACGAGCACAGGGCGGAAAGCTTCTGCGAACCCGACCTGTTGCTGCTGCCCGGCGGCGAAATCCTCTGTTTCATGCGCACTGGCGGGACCTACAATTCGACTTTTTCACCGCTCTACCTGAGCCGCTCGATCGACGGGGGCAAGAGCTGGAGTCATGCCGACCCGATCACCGACCGCGGCGTTTGGCCCAATGCCTGCCTGATGTCCAACGGCGTCATCGCCGTGACCTGTGGTCGAACCGGGGACTGGCTGGCGTACAGCCTAGACAACGGGCACACATGGATTGGTCACTTCTGCTTCTATCGTGGGCCCCAGGCCTACGACGCCTGTAACTATGACTGGGTTGAAGAGGTGGCGCCAGACACCCTTTTGGTTGCCTATGCACGGACGGAGGTCAATGACTGCGGTCAGAGCGAAATCCTCGGCACGTTCATGGAGGTAAACCGAACCTGATGGGGCCCGGAGCGACAAAAGCATAGCCTGATACAAAGACCACGCATATTACGCGTGATGGAAGAAAATTACTCTAGCCATACAGAAAAAGTGATTTTATTTTTTGAACACGCCAATGACAAAGACTTCCTGCTGAAAACGATTGATTTCCACCAAGAGTTGCTCCGAGAAAGACCTGCTCAGCAGCTTTTCTCGCAACAGTTCGTACGTCAACCAACGGGTGGTGAATGCATTCGGTGTTTGGTTGTAGGTAAAACAGAGTACTCCGCCGGGCTGGAGGTATTGATCCAAATTTTCCAACACGTCATCGATTTCTGGAGCTACATAATAGAGCGTCTTTGCTGAAAAAATTGCGTCGAATCGCCGCACAAACCCTTTATTCAAAACTCGAATATCATCAACAAGAAATTTCATCTGCGGCTTTGTTTCTGAAGCAGCAGTGAACTCATGAGCCTTCTGTATCACTGTACTACTGATATCAGTTCCGACGTAGGAAGCGCACGACGACGCAGATAGACTCAACAAGGACTCCGCGAAGTATCCGTCTGCACATCCAACGTCTAAGATCGATTGAGGTTGTTTTTGCCACCGACTATAAAGATTCGTCAAAAAGGTCAACGCCCCATTGTTCACGGTATCGTTGACGTGGCATGCCCTCTGACCCCAAGGATCTTCGACTTTTTGATACATCGTCTCGAAATCACGTACAAATTTTCGGTTACTAATGATGTACTTATTGCATTCGTGGGACATCGGAATCATTCACATCGAAACCAGACTGCGAGAATTTTGCAAAACCAAACTAAGATTTGGGTTAAATTGGCGAGCTCGGGTCAAGGTGAGATAATCACAAACAACCGATAGGCTCATATAGACCTAGTATATATGATATGATGAGTGTGGTGAGCCCGGTGGGAATCGAACCCACGACCAACGGATTAAAAGTCCGGTGCTCTACCAACTGAGCTACGGGCTCGTTACGTAGTACGAGATGGAGAAATTAGGGGGGGCTGGGGACATCGTCAACAAACTTCCGGTGCTCGTGCTACTGATCTACCTCGAACGGATGCACATGAAAATCCATTCATAGCGTCTCTGCAACCCCGCTCTTAATAATCTTACCGCGAATCATCCTGCACTCGGAACCCATGGGCTCCTTGATCTTTACAATCATATCACACTGGGGAAACACTTGGGCGACCGAGTCGACGACAAACGCCCCAGCCTCCTGCTCAAAATATACGTCATGGCCGGCTGCCACCAGCGCAAGCACATCAACGGCCAACAACCGCTACCCGCTGTTCAAACTACTTCATCTCTTCCGGTTTGCCAACGATCATGGCTTGGTCTCCTCAGCATAGTTCATGTGCACAAAACCACTTCGCTACTGCGGGCTGAAGCGTATAGTGCTTCCAACAGAGCCACAGTGCGACGTCCCTCGAATCCACCAACCCTCATCTCGCCGTCGTGTTCGAGTACCCTCACCATATCCTCGATGACATTCTGGAGTTTATTTTGATACCGCCCTAAACGACCCTCCAACCCAGTCCCAATAGTTTTTATCTTCCCTTCGAGCACATCTTCGACCAAGACTGCACCGATAGTTCCGTGCACTTCAGCACTGAAGTAGGCACTGGTCGGAAAGGTCGTGGTGCCTGTTATGGTGCCCTTGGCACCACTGGCGAAGTTCACGATCGCTAGTCCCAAATCTTCAGTCTCGATATCATGGTTCATGATAGCGGTCTCCCCGTACACCCGTTCAGGATCTCCCATGAACCATAGCAGAATGTCGATGAGATGCGCACCCTGGTTCGCCAGAGATCCTCCGCCATCCATGCGCCACGTGCCACGCCATCCGCCACTCCGGGAAAAGTAGTCGTCCGAACGAAACCACTTGAATCGCACTTCGCCTAGGATCGGCTTGCCCAGGTCACCATTCGCCATCGCGCAGGCGATGCGGAAATTGTTGTCCACATAACGGCTCTGGTAGTCGACACCGATCTTGACACCAATTTTTTCCCCCGCCGCGATCACTCGGTCGCAGGCTTCCACCGATACATCCATCGGCTTGGTGAGGATTAGATGTTTACCGGCCTCAATGGCTTGCACTCCAAGATCGGCATGGGTACCGCTCGGCGTCATGATCATCACCACGTCCACATCATTGCGCCCCAAGGCATCGTCGAAATTGCCGCTGGCGTCGCACCCCAACTCCTCCGCCACTTCACCGGCCAACTCGGTGTTGAGATCGACGACCACCCTTAGTTCAGCGCCCGCTGTTTCGCTGATCATCTTGGCGCGGCTGCGCCCCATGCCAAGCCCGACAACGGCGAATCCGGGCATGTCACTCGCCCCCTTTTAAAAACTGTTGGATATATTCGCGCGAACGCAGAATTCCTTCCTTCTGCAACTCCGCAGTAGACGAAAAATGGTGGTCTTCCAGCTCAATGCTCAGGATTCCGTCGTATCCAACTTCCTCCAAGCGTCGAATTACCTGATTCCAGTCCACTTCACCCTCGCCAGGAATGGTATACCGCCACCATCCCTCGCCATACCGATAGCTGGAACGGTGGGTTTCTCCCAACACCCCGGTTTCGTACAATTTTTCTGTAATGATCTCGGTGTCTTTCAGATGGACGTGACGTACGCGATCCCCGAATTCGTGCAGTAATCGCAGATGGTCGATCTGAATACGTGCGAAGTGAGACGGATCGTAACAAATACCCAGATTGTTCGATGGAATTAGGTCGAAAATACGCCTCAGACTCTCCGGAGTACATCCGAGGTTAGGGTAGTAGGGAGCCGGTCCCGGCCACGGTTCGATAGCGATGTTCACACCCTCCTTTTCGGCATGCTCCACCACCTTTGGATAGACCTTCTCAAAAATCTCGAATGTTTCTTCCCGCGGCTTGCTCACGTCATCCGGCTTCAGCAGCGCAAAGTAGGTATGTCCGCCATATCGTTTAATTGCCGAGATATCCTTTTTCAACTGACTCAAACCTTTGCGACCCACCACAGAATCTGCCGAAAGTACACTGGCATCATCGTTGGCATCACAGGTGCCGATCTCGAGTCGGTTGAGGGCGCATAAGCGGGCAATATCGGCGCTTAGCGGCGGTGTGTCGACTGCATCAAATTCATTTTCCGACAACCAATTTGCATACTTCTCAAATCCCGCCTCGCGTGCAAACGGCGGCATGCGCGTACCAATTTTCATTCGGAACTCCTTTGCATCAACAGAAATCTGCCGAGAATGTCAAAACGCATCCCGCGTCCCCTCTTCCGTCGGTGTGCCCACGATATTCGGATTCACCCATTGGCTGCACAACAACGAGATGAAAGCGAGAAATGCTCCGCTCAAAAATATCACCTGATAGCCGAACAAATGCCAGGCGATGCCGCCGGCTACGGGGGCCACCACTGAGGCTACGTGATTCATCGTGATCCCCATGGATATCGTTGGTTTCAGATCTTCTGCCGGAGCGATTTTATGAATGTAAGTGGTAAGCGCAATTCCACCGAAGAAGATCAGGTTGTCCACGCAATAGAGAACGTACAATGTCGGCCGGTGGTCAATGATTGCGTATCCCAGAAAAACAAAGACCAATCCTATGTAGCTTAAGCTCAGCATCAAGCGCTCACCGTAACGGTCAATCATTCTGCCTAGGCTCGGCCCAGTGAGCGTGATCAACGACTGATTGATCAATACCAGCATCATGGTGGTTTCTACCGGCATACCGTGCACCTTTACCAGTGCGAATATGGCGAAGGTAATAAACATCTGTTTGCGACAGCCTTGCAGAAAATTCAAGAGATAGTACAGCGAATACCGGCGGTGCAAAACGAAGCTCTTCTCACCTGCCACTCTGGTATAGCGACGCACACCCAAAAGGGCGACACTCCCCAGCACAGTTACCGCACCTGCCGCAATGAACAACCCATCGTAGCGCAAGTACGGCATCAACACGATGCACGCTCCGATGGCCAACAACATGCCTATGCTGTGCACGGAGCGCAGCTGTCCCAACCAGCGTCCTTTGTTATCATCAGGCGAAAGAGATAGAGCTAGACTCTGCTCTATGGGAATCCAGCAATGAAAGCCGATGCTCCACACCACCGAATAGATAGCGAGGGCCGTCACACTGCCAACGCCGACGTAAGCCATGAGACCCAATCCCATGATTGCAAGTGAAATGCCGCCCACCAGCGGCGGTGCCAGACGTATGATTAGAGCGACGAAAAATGCGTTGAGAAACCCCGGGACTTCTCGAAGCGCTTCCACATAGCCCAACTCCTGCGCTTCTATCCCCAAGCGCTCGACAATGAAGTTGTTGAATAGGGTCAGTTGAACGCCGAAGAAAACGCCAACCGAAAACACCGCCGTCGCCAGCAATGCAAAGCTGCCGGACCACGTGGCAAAAGGACTTTCCGGGAATCTCAATGAAGCAACTGGAGGGTTCTTTCCAAGGCCTATCTTAATTTTGTGATAGATGTTGTAAAGCAATAGTGCGTCGTAGCCGGGCACAGCCTCGTAACACAATATTCCGACAACGGACGTTTTGTGGACAGAAGTGAATTGCTTGGAGGCGCCGGAACACTTGGGGTCTCCGTATTACACCTCGGCACGCGCGCCAAACCCGCAGCTGCCAAGACAGAAAACATCGACTCTTTACAAGGGCTACGAGAGATTACGAGACACTTTGGCGAAGATTGCAAGGACAGTTTTCCCTGGACGCCCACCGGATCCACATGCAAATAACGGAATTGGGGCCTCGGCGCACGTCGTTATCGAGGCACTGAACCACCGCATTGACGAACCGAGCCCATAGTCGAAAGCGGATACGCGCTGCAGATCTGTGGAATTCGATCATTTTTCTGTAAGCGCCAAGAGTAAAAGGCCAAGCACTTACGCAGCCTACTATGCTCGAAGTTCAGCAACGACCCAGAGGTCAGAAGATGTTCGTTCGTTGTCTTAACCGCCGATCAAGGCTGCGCTTTTTCCGCCTGCGAAGCTGGAATGGAAAGAAACGGTGAAGTAAATCCTCGTGACGTGTTTCGAGGGAATCGGTGAAGCAGCTCTTTGCGTTCAGATGCTGGCTGCGGCGATCAATCCTCCATCCACCCGCATACAGGAAGCAGTTACGTAGTCTGCCTCGTCCGAAGCAAGGAACGCGACTGCATGACCAATATCCTCGGCCTGCCCCATACGCCCCCAAGGAATCACCGTCTTCTCGGCCCGGTCGATTTCGCTGTCAGTCATTTGTCCGGTGCTTCCAGGGGTTTGAATCCAACCGGGTTCCAGAGCGTTCACGCGAATCTTGTATCTGGTCCATTCCATTCCTAAGCTGGCAGCAAAATGATTCAGTCCCGCTTTGGTGAAGTTGTAGATCGAACTGTTTCTGTAGGCGCTTTCGGCGTGCACCGAAGTTATTATGACGATGCTGCCACCACGTTCCTTCATTGCCTTGCAGGCCAACTGACAGAGATGGAACGTACCGAAGAAGTTGACTTCAATGGTACGCATAGCCTCTTCAACGCTCGTTTCTTCCAGCGGTTTCCGTGGGTTCGCGCCAGCGTTGCACACAACAACGTCCAGCTGACCGTACTCACTCTTGGCCAGTTCCACCAGACCTTGGCAGACATCTCGATTCGCGGCGTCACCAGCCAAGCCCACCGCTTTTCTACCGAGCGTTTGGACCTCTTCGCAAGCACCATCTACGCTGGACTGGCGGGAGCTGTTGAGCACCATGTCAGCGCCTTCGCTGGCAAAAACGCGGGCAATACCGCGCCCAATTCCCCGTTCCTGTCCAACTGATGTAATGAGCGCAACTTTGTTCTCTAATCGCATGACGATTCACCTCTCTACGGGTTGGTTGCACACGCCCTCGGAAAGGCACGTGTGCAGTACCTGCAAGCCTAGATTGCGCGATGTCCCCTGGAATGGAGGCGCAAAGTACACCCTCTCAGGCGTAGATGCAAGCTGTTGCTCTGCCTAAGTTTGCATACCCACAGCCGTTGTTCTTATCTTTTATCCCTTACTCCCCATATTCATCTATTCATCGGGAATTCTCCGTGGCCGTAATTATTCTTGCAATTTGCGTCGGTGTAGCGCTTCTCTGGGGCGGCGTTTTTGCACTGCTGAAAATGGTCGATCTTTTCGAGCGCAAGCACATACTTGGGCTCGGAGCGTACGCGACGCTGGTGGCTGGCATGGTCATGGGCTTAGTGCTGTTCACCGTCTACGACCGCCAGAAAGAACATCGCCGTGAACTCCAGAAGCAAATGGATGAGGTCGCAAAGCGCCTGAGCGACCTGAGCGAGCGCTTGGTTGGCCAACTCGAGGAGAAAGCGGACCTCACTGCTTCGGAATTCGAGATTCGCGCCAAGCTGCAGACCGAGCAGGAACAGCACCTACGGAGCAAAAACGCGTTAGCAACGGAAGTCTCGCACTCGGAGCAACTAAGCGGCGAGTTGGACAAAGAACGGCGGGCCAGAGCCCGTTACCAAAAGGATCAAAACCGCAAGATAGAACAACGCTTCAACAACGAAAAGGAACGTTACGAGGGTATTTCGGAATTACTGATAACATCCAAAAGTACGTTGCTTAACATTCAAAAACAGCTGACTTCAGTACGTGACGATGCCAGCCACTTGAGGACGCAAGTAACCAACGTGCAGTCGAGCCAGACCAGCTTATTGGGTAAGCTGAACACCGCGCGTGAAGTGCAAGATCTCAACAGTCAGAAAGTGGATGCCCTCGCCAGCAATCAGACAGCTCTTTATGAGGATCTGTCGAAAACCATGGCCGAGGTAGACAGCCTTTATACTTGGAAACACAGATAACTAAACATCAAATCAGGAGACTTGTATGAAACGCCGCTCCATAGCATCCCTTGTTTTGGTTTTTGTAGCCGCTGCATTCCTTTCGTGCGGTGGAGATGAAGACGCCAAGCAACTTGTGGCTTTGCAGAGTGATCTGCAGATGGCGAGCGCCACCATAGACTCACTCAATTATACCGTGGAATCCTCGAACCTTTTGATCGACGAACTGCGTGCTCGGGCAGACAGTCTGCAGCGAGTAGACGACAAGTTGCTGGCTTCGGTGCAGAAACTGAACCGCGAAGTAAAAAAATGGCGGCGATTAGCAACCGAACAGAAACAGATGAACCAGCAGCTTACGGAGCAGCTCGAACGCATGAAGGTGGAGAAGCAAGCTGACAAGCGGGCCATTGCCCACTTGAGATCGGAGGCTGATAGCTTGAATTCCGCGCTGCTAGATGCCCACACTAGCATCCGTCGCCAAAGCGATCACATCCGCAAGATCGAACTAGATCTCGCCCAAGCACAGGACGATGTCGCCGAACTCAGAAAAGCCCGCTCTTCAGTGGTAGTGTATATGGCAAGCGAGGGCTACCTGAAGGAAAATGGTTTCCTCGACACCTCGCGACCCTTTGGGCGAGTTTTTCGTAAATCGTACAAGCTGGTGCGCAAACTCGATCCCAACGATCCCGCCGTCCGTCAAGTTCCCATCGGCGACGAACTAGCATTCGAAGGCAAATTGGAGGCTTTGGCCGACCGCTATGGTCAACTGAAAAAGGGAGACGACTACAAAAAGACCATTCACGAAGACGGACTCACTCGGGTCATCTTCACTAACGAAACCTTGGGTGGTGTAGACGTCCTCGCCATCATAAAGGAGTAAAGCCGGCATTCTTCCCGAGCTTTACCCCCGCTGACGCCGTCTTAGGTAGGTGTTGGGGTCGTCTTGTTTGTTGCCGTCACCAAGTGTGGACATACACTGCTGTGCGCACCTTGTTGTCCCGTTGATCCATTGACAAGAGGGAATCGGCGTAGGCGGCATGCCGCACCAGACGCTCACGACTTCCCCCTTTAAGAAAGAGATGAAGGTCAGTCTCTGGCCGGCTGATAAGTTTTGCTACCTCAGCTTTGTACCCATTTTCCGTCAAACGCCGCTTAACACTGTGGCCGTCCTGCGACAATCCAACTGCCCATTCGGTATAAAGAATCAGCACGTCCCCTTCTTCGGGATCGTGCTGATGGGCACGCCAAACAGGTTGCGCCACGTTTAGAATCATGATGCCGAGGCACAGCATTAGCATCATGATGCCGAGAAAGAGTTCCTTGCTTACATCGTGGTCTTCCCATTCCTCAATGTGTCTGTGGGCGAAGGACACGTTATCTCCCGTGGGGATGGTCTCGCAGGCTGCGCCAAGATTCCTCCAGAGCCTCGACTCGTTGAATCAACCGATCGGTGACTTTGCGCAACGGCAGATAAGCGAGCAAAGCAACCAAGGTAGTTTGAAACGCCAACACCAATCCACCGGCCATGGAGCTCAAAACCCTGAAAGTTTCCGTGGCTTCGGTTATCTTCCCGAGATCCTGGGCCATTAGGAGTATCCCGCAGACCGTGCCCAAGTAGCCGTAAAATGGAACCCGCGCCAAATCTCGGCGGACATGGAGCAAAGGATTTCCCAAAAAATTCACGTACTGATCGACCGCAGCCTCGTCGCGCGTCTTCAGGTCGGAATAATGTTTGTGCTCACGACGAAAATGGAGCAGCGCCTCGATCCTGAACTTCGTCAACGTCCCCATGGGGGGACCATTCTTTGTACCGAAGGCTCGTTCTTCTCGGCGTAAGGCCAGCAGAGCGTTGCCAAGGACTAGAACATGTGCCCCGCTGGCCCCAACTACGAGGATGTAGGAGAAGCGGCCAATCCATTCGATTAGATCCACCACCGAGTTCAACGCCAGGAAATAAACCCCGATCCCACCTATGCCCAACCCGGTGACGGCGCCGAGAGCTGCCGCAAAATGATTGAGATGGGGGGTGTGTAGATCAAACTTCTCTTCCTCTGCTCGTAGGATGCGCGCGCGACGAAGCAACACCAACGCCCCACTTGCCCCACAAGCGAGTACCACTAAGATCCCCGCAAAAATAGCCGGCCAATTCACTGTTTCCACACCTCGTCGACGTATAGTACCCAGGAGGAACGCGCTACGAATCCAGTATATATAAAGAGGCCAACAACTAGCAACGTAGCGCGCCAACCGATGGTTTCTGTTGAGGTCGGCGTCACGACGGTCCCTGCTTCCACAACCCAACTCGCGGGGCCGCGCTCAGGCGGCGGTTGGTAGTCCAGTCGACGTTCTTCATCCTCTTCGTCCATAATACCCGGCGGTTTGCGAAGTCCCGCCGTTGCCTCTTCCAGTCCCTTCAGATTCCTGGGATCGCGAAAAACCAACCTGTTGTCGGCTTGGGGCAACAGCTGCGCCCAGGAAGTTAAATCGGCTGCGGTCTTGACACTGAGCTCCTCGGATAGCCGACCCGCATGTCCTAGAGTCAACGCTATGTCGGAGCGAACGAAACCCCGATAACGAATCGGATCCGCCGAAAAACGGCGCCCCGCCAACAACTCCTCTAGTTGCTGCTGTCGATTCCTCAAGTAGGAAATGTGAGTTACTACCTCGTTGAACAA
Organism: uncultured Gemmatimonadaceae bacterium; assembly: GCA_964401715.1. Classification (GTDB taxonomy): domain Bacteria; phylum Latescibacterota; class UBA2968; order UBA8231; family UBA8231; genus CAYNZV01. Next base: position 33,741 of record CAYNZV010000023.1, read on the forward strand.
CATTGGCTTTACAGAGACCTGCAACGCAGCGAAATGAGGTGGCTCATAAGCCGCACGTCCCACCCTCTTCGCAGAGAACTGCGTTTCCAGCCAGACCGATCCATAGCTCTGATCTTCTTTCCAAATGACCCGCGCTCCTGGGATGTCCGGTTGCGAGAAGGTAGGCGGATACGATGGCGCGGTCGGAACCCCGTTGGAGCTCCAGCTGTCTTCATCAGTCACCACAACCTCGCGTAAACCGCCGATCGAATCCCTCAGGTACAGGCCGGCCATGAAGCCGTACACCACTCTGTCGGTGTCCCAGCAATGAGCACTCAAAACGTTTTGTTCGCGCAGATAGAACCGCGGTATCTCGACCAACACCGGCGTCAGCCGTGTTTGCCCTACTAGATAGCCGTTGAGATAGACCTGTGCCTCGTCATCCGCCCAAAAGATCAAAACCAGATCGTTCGATTCCGTTACCGACGGGATCGATCTATTTTCGCTGGCAAGCTCGGCGAAGTTGGCATGGCCGTAAAGCCGGAAGAGAGAGTCCATGTCTGCCATCACGGAGTTGTACTCCCGGCGCAATTCTAATGCCTCCTGATCTACTGCAACTGCCGGATGGGTTGCCAATGTCAGCAACAGCGAGGTAAATAGCCGCCTAATTAGTTTGTTCCACTCCTTCGGACAGTTGCATACGCATACTTCTCTGCAGTTCTTGCAGCACCACTATCTGCTCCTCGAGCTCCGCCTGTTCCAGAAAATCGGGGACGCTCTCGGCACGGAACCGCACGCGGATAATCTCTCGATCCAAGGCCTCAACCACGGTTTTGGCGCTTAACGGTTTATTGAGTGCCAGATAGTTATCGAAGAGTCGGATGTACTCATCCTGCGTCGCTTGGTAGAAGTCAATACGAAGTTGCAGTTGGCGCGTTTTTTCCTCCAACTCAGAGTCTACGCTAGTCATCTCCGGCGAACGATTGCCCAGTGGAATGGACGACGGCGCATCGTGTCCCAACACCTTCAACTCGGTACGCATCTCGTCTGCCAGCTGCTGCCATATCTTGGATTGAGCCACAAACTGGGGTCGACTGACAGCAGACGCCATGCCGGCCAACTCGTTCATCTTGTTGGCACGTGCATCAGCTGTATTGATCACAGTAGAGGCAGCTGGATAGTCCTCCAAGAAACAATATAGGCGCAGAAGCTTGACGAAATCACCCTGTTCTTTGGAGTAGAAATCGATCTGGGTTTGCAGAGCTAATGCCCGTTGGCGGATCTCCCAAAGGAGGCCTTGGAGGAGGGGAGACCAAAGATTTTCGTTCAGATCGGGCATGATCATGGCCGCCCGTTGCAGCGTTTTCCTAGCCTTTTCCGGATCGTTCATCAAGTAATAAGCACGGGCCAGGAAGACCCAAATCTCACTCTTGTACCGGAAAGCTTGAACCGATTTTTCGAATTGTTTCGCTGCTTCTTCGTATTGTCCAGCGTAATAGCTCAGGCGCCGATCAACGCCGAACCGCAGTCCCACACCGCTGTTAATGTAATCACTTTCTCGGAACCTGATCGATTCGGGAGCCCGCATGCTCTCGTTGAGAAAATCAAGCCGGCGTTCCTCCCCGGTTGCAGGCAATAGCATTGAATTGCCCAGACCTACAAGCGACAACACGACAAGAAACGCAGCCGTCGCTTTGAAGCTCTTATATCTGCGACCGCGATTGACCACCATCCACATTCAAACATGCTCCCGTCACCCAACTTGCGCGCTCTGAAGCCAAGAACACGACGACATCTGCGACCTCTTCAGGCCTCCCAAACCGTCCGAAGGCAATATTGGCATCGACAAAAGATTGGATTCCTTCTGGGTCCTCCTGCATGCGCCTTTCCCATCCTCCCCCAGAAAAGAGAATCGAGCCGGGGGCGACAGAATTGACCCGAATGTTCTTTTTTGCTGCTTCCTGCGCCAAAGTTGAGGTCAAACTTATCATTGCGGCTTTGGCAGCGTTATAGGAAATTGGTCCGCCGATTTCACGACCAAATATCGAGGATATATTGATTATGCTTCCCTTTCCCCTTTGCTCCATAACCGGCATCGCTGCTCGTGTTACCCTGACGGCAGAGAAGAAGCTGCGGTCGAATATTTCTGTCCATTCATCCTCAGAAATCTCTTGAAACGGAGTCCAGATTGAGCCCCCGACGTTGTTGACCAGAATGTCCACCCCTCCGAATCTATTGACGGCAGCATCCACCACCGCTGTTGCCCCCTCCACAGTTGTAACATCGGCAACCACCGATTCTACTTCGACCCCCTTGCCATGGAGCTGTTCCAGAGCAGATTGCAGCCCTTCCTTGTTGCGCGCGCACACACAAAGGTTTGCACCCTCGTCGGCAAAAGCCAGAGCAATCCGATTCCCGATTCCGCGGCTGGAACCGGTCACCACAGCGGTCTTCCCGTTCAATTCGAGATTCATTTCAGTCGATCTCCTAGTTGCGGTTTTATATCACAAAAACTTTATAACTCGCTGTAAAGCAACATACTAAATCACTGCATTGGCATTACAGATCCGGGATTTTCCAGAAACAACGCAACCAAATAGGACAAGCACAACCCCATAAGGACAATCCCCTTCCAAGGCTGGAGGGTGTATCCCATCCGCATCATCGCCAGCATGGCAAAGACAATCACCAACATAGCAGGAAACATAAAATGGATAACCTCGGTGCTCACCGTCAACGGATTGGCCACAGCCGAAGCCCCTGCAATCCAGCAAACATTGAGCACATCGGCTCCCAATATGTTGCCAGCGGCCAGGCTGCCCTCCCCCTTTCGAGCAGCGACTACACAAGCAGCAACCTCCGGAATCGAAGTTCCCAACGCAATCATGGTCAGGGCGACGATGATGTCGGGCACCCCTAGCCCCGTGGCGACCACGGGTGCCGCATCGACAATCCATTCCGAGCTAATTATTATGCCAGCCAAACCAATGAAAAACAATAGAATGCGTCGATTAGCGCGAGAATCTTGCGGGGTGGACTCAGGAACATCACCGTCACCCCTTCTGCGTTTCTGCTCCCAATACAAGAAGTATAAGTAGGCGAGGAAACCGGCTACAAGCACCAGTCCTTCTGTGCGACTCAAAGTTCCGTCGAAACATAAGCCGTAAGCGATGAGATCGATGGAAATAAGGAAGATGGCGGTGGATCGAAAGACGGAACGATCGATGAGAATGGCCGTTGGGGCGAACAGGACTGCCAGAGGTAGCGCGACACCATCGTCGAAGATGACCGAGCCTACAGCATTTCCTAAGGCAAATTCGGGCCGTCCGGACAAGGCTGCGGTCACTGACACGGCAAGTTCCGGAGCAGTGGTGCCCAGACTCATTATGACAATGCCGATCAACATCGGGGGCGCGTGGAGACGACGTGCTAGCTCAACCGCACCGTCCACAAACCAATCGGCGCATTTAGCAAGCACCACGAATGCCACGACCATAAGCGACAGCGCTTGCCAGAAACCCAGCGAAGCGTTCGATGCTTCGATAGTCTGTTCCTCCCCGAACCTGCACTTCTTTTTTCGCCGAATGGCGACCAATGATACCGAACCGCTTGAGCGATGTCAAGTATTCTCAAAAGCTTGCGCTCATAACTACTACGTTATATCATATATTATTACAATGGTATAAAATTTTTATTTTTATGATGTTCATCACACAATAAGCTCGGCTTAATGCCGATATTTAGTAGTAAGAGATCCGGCAATCTTTACCTATATGGGACCCGTGCCATGTTCGACAACTTCTTGACATCAATTCTGCAGATAATTGTGGTGTTGGATGTGCTCGCGATCGTCACCTATGTCGTTCTGGGCGGGCTCAAACGGACTTCGGTTGAACAGCGTCAGCCAATGTTTCCGAGGACATTTCGGGCTATCGCCCATCGCCTGGGCCGGCATCGGCAACACGTTGTGCCTGCGGGAGCTACGGATTTCGCAAATCTGAAGAGCGTGCTTTACAGCTTCCGAGAGGGCCTCGTTTAGCACCCATACTAACAGAAATCATAGTTTCAAAGTCCCCCCACTCAACAATACGCCTTTCTCAGGCGGAGACGTAAACAAAATCCACTCCCTGACCTCGAGGCCATTTTGCTTCCTTGCTGGCCTATTTGCAAGGTAATAAATATCTTTACTAATTAATAATTATTACTTATTTTTCAGCCTATTACTTTAATATCTCTACGAAGCGGGTGAACTATGAATGTGAACGATCTTGTCGGTAAGACGGCGATGATCGCGGTCTCAGGAGGTTTGGATAGCTGTTGTATAACCCATTGGCTCGTCAGTCATAACGTCGAAGTCTGCGCTTTCACCGGCGACCTTGGCCAGCCAGATGAGCAGAGCATGGAAGATGTGCGCGAACGTATAATGGCGTGTGGTGCAAGCGAAATCATTATCCAAGATCTGCGAAAAGAGATTTGTCAAGCCGGTTTGCAACTGATCCAATCGCAAGCTCAATATGAAGGGGACTACTGGAATACAACCGGTATCGCCAGACATGTGGTAGTAGAGGCAATGGTGCCGCTGATGGCCGATAGATCGGTTAAGATACTTTCCCACGGCTGCACCGGCCGAGGGAACGACCAGGTGAGGTTCCAATTGGCAACTTTCATGCTGGATTCTCAGATAGAGGTTTATGCCCCCTGGCGCGACCCTGAATTCTTGCGGCGTTTCGGTGGACGTAAGGAAATGATCGACTATTGCAACGAACACCAGCTTCCCATTCGTGCGACACACGACGCGCCCTACTCAACAGATGCAAACATGCTCGGCCTCACCCATGAGGCAGGAGAATTGGAATCGCTCACCACTCCCGCTGCGCGGGTAGCCCCGGGCATGGGAGTTCTCCCAGAGTCAGCTCAGGAGAGTTCCGAAATCGTCGAAATCAGATTCGAGGCGGGACTTCCCGTTGCAGTCAACGGCAATAAGACTACGGTGATGCAGGCATTCGAGCAGACAAATGAAATCGGTGGCCGCCACGGAATCGGCATCGGCCTACACACTGTCGAAAACAGGTTCGTGGGCATCAAATCCCGTGGCATCTACGAGGCGCCCGGTATGGAACTCTTGGGCAGGTGCTACGAGTTCCTACTCCAATTGGTTCTCGATCGGCGCACAAGGCGACTTTACTCGACGATATCGAGTCACATTGCCGAGCAGGTTTATGAGGGGTTTTGGTTCGACACCTCTACCCAAGCTTCGTGGCGTTTCGTCGAACACTTGAATAGCCTAGTGACCGGAACTATCGCGGTGTCACTATACAAAGGAAACGTCTCGTTTCACAGCGCCTCCGACGCTCCCCATTCGCTCTATAGCGAATCCCGTTCGTCCATGGAGGACGTGGGAGAATTCGACCACACCGACTCGGAGGGTTTCCTTGGGGTCCTTGGGGTCAGTGCCCGGGCCTTGAAGATCGCCGGACAAACCGGTTGCCGAGAGCCGGAATTGTAGTTCTGGGCTACAGTGTGAACAACGGCTCCACTAGGGCGTAGAGAGTATCCAGTTCCACCAAGTCGTGGTCGTCGAGAGCGCCGATTGATGCCCGCACCGCGGCTGACCGTATTACTCCGCGGCGGCGCAGCACCTCCTTGTAAACTGCCATCGACATCAGCCGCTCGAAGTTGATCAAGGGTAGAAGGCGATTGAAGAGCTCCCTGCTGGCCTGTAGATCGTCCTTTTCGAGATGGTCCCATATGCGGACCATGATGTCGGTAGTGTGGCAGGAAGGCATGTTACCCGCAGCACCCCGGGCGTATTCGTCCAGCAACCAAATGCAGCCGTTACCCCCAAAAACACCTTTGCAGGCCTGGCCGGCAGCTTCAATGGTCTCACGAATTTTTCGCGGTTCGGGGATTGTCTCTTCCTTGATGTACTGAACCTGCTTTAGTTCGACACACATACGTCGAAGTAACTCCGGGCCCATCGGTGTGCCGATTGGTCCGATGAAATTTTGGATACAGACCGGGATGTCCAGCGCTTCCGAGATCTGCCGGTAGAACTGGTAGCACCCTTCCCCACTCAGTTGTTGAGCGGGGGGCGGCATTGCCATGACACCCGCAGCACCTGCCTGTTGAGCGAACAATCCCAGTTCGACTGCAGGAATCGCATGTCCCGAGGTTATTGTGGCGACGAACGGTATCGCGTCTCCACATGCCGAAGCGACTACTTCGATCCAGCGTTTTTTTTCATCGTCGGAGAGGGTATTAAATTCGCTAGCCACGGCAGGACCCACGAGACCATGTGCGCCCGCCTTCACATTGAACCGGATAACCGCGTCGAGACTTTCTTCGTCCAAGGCGCCGTTATCTTGAAACGGAGTGAGAATTATTGGGAAAATCCCTCTCCAAGTTGTCATCGCATCTCCTATGATTTGCGGGCCCGCCATATCTGTTCGCCGTAACCTTTGAAACCACCACCCCCAAAATCTCCCAACAGCTCGACCACCTCGAATCCACAACACTCCAATAAGTATTCTACTTCATGTCGAAAGGAATAACGCAATGTCAATAAGGAACTCTGGCGGGAAACCCCGCGATTCTCGTGGTCTATCTCTTCGAACACGAGTTCCTGTTCCATGATCTGCAGTTCCAGGTCGTATTCCCTTGCATACCACACTACGATTCTGTTGCCACTGCTCCTGTCGATGAAATCGGTATCTTTGCACAACCCAGCGGCATTATGGCTCGCGCCCAACTCCATCGATGGATCGAAAATATTGAACGTCAACTCACCCCCAGGCGACAGGTGCTTCCTTATTCTCGACAAGACTTCGCGCTGATCTGTGGGGGATAAGATATGCTGGAAGGTCCGATATGGTATGATTACTGCGTCAAACTGCCGGTCGATGTCGAAATCAGATATGTCCGCGTGGATCAGCCGAAAACACTGCGACGCCCCCTCTAAAGCCGCCAATTTCTCGCGAGCGATATCTAAAAGGGACTCATTGTGGTCGATTCCCCACACTTCGACACCAGAACGAACGATCGGAGCCAAGATGCGCCCTGTGCCGCAGCCCAGCTCGAGGACACCTCCGGTGCAGTTTTCTATTTGGCTCAGGTAGTATTCGGCGTCTCCGGGCAGACCGGTGAAGTATTGATCGTAATAGCAGCCATTATAGCAGTTCATATAAAACCGACCACAGCGGGAAGCAAATAGGTACAATCACGACACGAAAATACAACACCACTCGGGGTGGTAAGACAATTGTCCGATTGGTTGAAACTGCCAGCTCACCAGAGCTAGCGTGGGAAGCACGCCTGTCCCCTCACGTCAGTCGTGACCGTCGCATAGCCCGTGCTATCCGGTCAGTTCAGAAGATCCTTGACGACTTCTTTTTCTTCCCTCAGCTCAGCCGCGGTGAATTCAATTTTTTCTTTAGCGAAGTCACTCAACTCCACTCCCTGGACAATAGAGCAGCAAGAGCCGTCGCTATGCAGGGGAAAAGAGAATATCAACCCCGCGTCGACCCCGTAACTTCCATCCGACTCCATCGCACCAGAGAACCAATCGCCTTCAGGAGTCTTGCTTCCGCAGCTTTTGACATGGTCGAGGGCGGCGTTGGCAGCTGAAGCTGCCGACGAAAGGCCACGGGCAGCAATAACTTCCGCACCACGCTGTTGCACAACCTGGATGAACTCGTTCTGCAGCCAAGATACGTGGCCGATCACCTCGGGCACCGGTCGTCCGTTGATCCGCGCATTTTCTGCGTCAGGATACTGGGTGGCACTGTGATTGCCCCATATAGTAACGTTCGATACCGTTTCTACTGAAGTCCCGGCCTTGGCGGCGAGCTGTGCGGCAGCACGATTCTGGTCCAACCGCGTCATGGCGTGAAAGCGATCGTTTGGAACCGAACTGTTGTTCATGGCAATCAAACAATTCGTATTGGCCGGATTTCCCACTACCAGTGCACGTACGTCTTCCGCTCCTCTCTCCAGGGCTTTACCCTGACCGACAAAGATCGGACCGTTTTCCCGAATCAGATCACCCCGTTCCATCCCCGCTCCCCGCGGTTTGGCTCCAACCAATATAGCCCAATTCACACCTTCAAATGCCACTTCGTTGGAATCGGAAATGGTCACCTCGTCAAGCAGCGGGAAAGCACAATCGTCAAGCTCCATTACTACCCCTTCCAGGGCCTTCAACGCCGGTGTTATCTCCAGTAGACTTAGCCTGACTCTCGTATCGGCCCCAAAAACCTCGCCGGATGCAAGCCGCGGCAAAATCGCATAACCGATCTGACCGGCTGCCCCGGAAACCGCCACCTTTACTGTTTTATCCATTCTTACGCGCTCCTCCTAATCTTCCTTTATGATGCGCGTTACAATTTCAACAATAGCGATAATTATGGCAATTGTGTTGGAGCCAGTTTCTATTGACACATACCTGTGCTCCTCTATCTTATCTCGCTGCAAAACCCGATTTCGGCTCGCCTACGGGGGGATACCAAAGCGGTCAAATGGGGTAGACTGTAAATCTACTGGCTAATGCCTTCGCAGGTTCGAATCCTGCTCCCCCCACCACTGAGAAATCAAGGGATCGCGTAAATGTGCGATCCCTTTTTTTCAAGCTCATGACCCAATCAGCCGATTTTTCCGCATTAACTTTTTTCAAGAAACGCCTCCAAGTCACACAGCCGTACGTGCATGACCTCGCCGCTGCCTAGCGTGACGTCGCGTGCCCGGATACGACCTCTGGGCCCATCTGAGAAAATTTGTTGGAAGCTGAGCTCGAGTTCAGCGATGAACATTTCGTGCGTGGCACGCCTTCGTGGTGACGTTCCGAAACCTGAATCTCTGCGGCGTGGTCTTTTGCTTGCGCAGGCGCGTCACCCATTGTTGCGTGTGGCCATTGACGAGCGGGATTCGACTCAGCCGGTCTTTGTGCAGGCACCTGGCAGGAAGACATCGTTACATATTGCAGAAAAAGGGGAATCATGGAGGCAGATTGTCGAACAGGAAATCACACAGCCTTTCGATGTTTTTCGCGGACCGCTGTCCCGTGCGGTGTGGGTTCACAGTGACGGGTGTGGGTATCTTGTCGTGACGCTTCATCATTCGATTGGGGATGCAAAGAGCGCTGTGTTTTACGCACGCGACGTTTTGGCTGGCGCTGCTTTCGGTCCGAATGAATCCCATGCGACGCTTTCTGACTTCACGGCGGCCGATCCTTTGGAGAACCGGCTTACGGAGTTAGCGACAGGATGGCGAGGACGATTCGCTATCGGGAGGTTTGCCGCAAGTGAGCTTATGCATTTGCTCACCCATGGAAAAGCTTCAACGCCCCGGCACGACGTCGAAGTCAGCTCCGTAAAATGCGTCACCATACTGGAGCCACGGGAACGATCGTCTGAATGGGTTACAACTTTACTCCACCGCACACGAGCGGAATATACGACAGCAACTTGCGCCATGTTGGCAGCGATTGCGCTTACGGTTGCAGCAGACAAGGGCGAGGAATCTATTGATGCACTTCTATGGATACCGATGGACTTAAGATCCACCTTAGAACCACCAGTGGGTGAAGACGTTGGGATGTACGTTTCGATGGCGCAATTTCGTAAGAGGATCTATCCAGGCGACGATTTCTGGAGCCTGGCGAGAGCAATCCGGCGATCGATTACAAAAGACCGGACACGGAAACACGATCACGTAATGGCACGTGCAGTTCCTATGTGGGATACTTTGCTTCGAGGAGCGAACCGAACGCCCAAGGAATTTGCGATGAAATTCGGAGAAATGATTCCGTCCACCTCTGGTTTGACGAATTTGGGCAAACTCAATGTTCGTACCAACTTCGGTGAGTTCGAGGTCGAAGCCTACCATTTTTCCGTGGGCCTGACGGCGGCGGGAAGCTATATGTGTAGCGCAACAAGTACGCAGGGGCGGTTGAACTGGAACTTCATGTTTTCTTATCCGCAATTTACCCGTGAACATGCGTGTGCAGTAGCCGACGAGACGATAAAACTTCTTGAGCGCGCGGTAGGAAACTATAGCGGAATATAGCCAGTTTTTGGTACCACAAAACGGAATGAGTATCTGGATAGATTTCCAATCAACCTATTCACAACTCTCCCTAATCAGAGGCATTCACGAGACGGATTAGTCCAGCTAAACAATCAGTCCTCTTAAAGAATTCAGGTGACTTGGACGAATCCAATGGAACGTGGGTTCAGACACCAGAATTTCCCAACTCAACCTACGCATACTTCTTGACAAATGACTTTCCCTATGTCCCTCGGTGTTATATGGGAATTCCTTCAACTGATTTTGCTCACGGCGGACCACGGGACCGACCGACTTCTGTATGGCGCGAAAGTTGGGGCCGTTCAAAAAAGGCTGTTCAAAGCGATCGATAAGTCTTTCAATATTAAAAGTTGGAAACATTCAGATTAGGGATATCTTAAAGCACCCAGCGGACCCAAAACAATCAGGTAATATTTCTTACGGTTACTATGTCAGTGCAGGCGAAGAGAAACATTTGCGTTGGCATAACCGGTGGGTCGGGTCAACTCGGCACGGAGGTGATACGCCGGTTAATCGACAACCGCCACGTAAACCGCATCATCTCCATCGACTTGCGATCACCGTCGCATGTCAGTAATAAGATCGAGATGGTTACGGCGGATATTCGTGACCCGGAGATCGGCCAGCATTTCTGCGGTTGCGACGTGTTGATCCATCTCGCGTTCATCGTCACCGAATATCACCAGCGAGATGTCTTTGACGCAGTCAATGTCGAAGGCAGCAAGAATGTGTTCAAAGCCGCCGCTCAGGCGGGCGTGGATCAGATCATATATTCCTCTTCGCTATCCGCGTACGGAGTGTGTCCGGGCCATCCAGACCCAATCATTGAGGACACGCCGCGCAAGTTGGTGGACAGTTTCCCATACTCCGCCGCCAAGTACCGGGTAGAGGCCTACCTAGACGACTTCGAAGCGCAGTACCCGAACATCAAGGTCGTTCGCATGCGCCCAGCGATCATTTTGGGCACAAACCCTCAAACCACGCTCCTTAGGATGTTACTAAGATCCTTGGATCGTGGTTATTTAATCGCTTTCAATGACCTCCCGACATCATTGGTGTGGAGCGAAGACGTCGCAGAGGCTATCCAGCTCGCGCTTCAACACGGAGCCCACGGCGCTTTTAACCTCAGCGCAGACGACCCAATGACTCCACAGCAAATCGCCAGGGCTACTGGCCTCCGCCTTTTGGGACGCTCTCGCCTCGCCCGCACGGTGTTACCAAGGATCACTTCCCTCACCGCCCGATTCGGCTACGGCGCGAGGATCGATCCCGCGCATTTTGTGCTCCACGGGAAGGTGGTAATGCTACAGGACTGTACAAAAGCCAAGAAAGTTCTTGGATGGAAACCGAACCACCGAACCACGGTTGACGTAATTTTACATTACCTGAAGGTCGCCAACTGCAAGATGGATCGTCGCATTGCCGCGTTCATGTGGTTAAGCGCACTGGCAATGAAGACACGAACCTTCGATCCCCAAGTAGCTGCAATGATCCCGGTGATCCATCTCAAAATTACGGGCCATGGCGGCGGAGATTTCACTATTGCGGTAAAAGATAGTCGACTCAACCTGACAAAGGGCATCCCGCGTCCACCGACATCGGTGGCAACACTCAGTGCAAAGACTTTGCTCGATCTCATCGGAGGACGAGACAGTTACGAGACTGCGCAGATCACAGGGAAAATTCGACTCGAAGGAGACACGAGTGCGGGATTAATACTACCCCGTTTAGTCTCACGCTTCCGTATGGAGTCGAAATCCACCGGCCTGCGCGGTTGTGCGATACGTTTAGTATCGAAGTGGTTTGCCCAAGAAGGAAAAATTTGAAGTATCTACAATACAAATTTAGCGACCCACAGATCGGCACGGAACACCTCTTCGTCCATTACTGCCTCAAACCAACGCTATCTGCTGAAGCCTACGGTTAACCTGAGTCATACCTCAACCGACAAATACTCTTTCGGGAAACTCGCTACTAGTACCGACTCTGTGTACTATCATGGAGCTCTACATCACGAAGTGAATTGCATCACTCCATCGTCTATAGGGCTTTCACGAAAAAGCTTCTTGTCCTTTTCGTAATCCTGAAAAACCAGCCACGGATCTCGGTCTCCTTGTTTAGCAAATATGTGCATTGACCGCTGGACATATCCCGGTGTGAAGTCTGAGAAAACTGAATGGAATGCCATATCCTGGTCTGAATCTCGCAAACAAGGTCTACATTGGCGGGTAGCCGTTTTGGACATGTGGTTCAAGAGGCGGCACACGTATGCTGCGACTAGGTCCAACTTGAGGGTCCAAGAGAGGGCGAAATATCCGGCCACACTACACAGATTCGGCACACCTGAAATAGCGCATCCTTTGTAAGCAAAGGTGCGTGAAAGATCAATTGGACGTCCATCCACGATTAGATCTACTTCGCCCAATGGCACCATGTTTAACCCTGTCGCGGTCACAATAATGTCTACGGGCAGTTCTTCTCCTGACTTAAATAATAGTCCACGGCAGGTAAACCTGTCGATTTGATCGGTAACGATAGATGCTTTCCCCGATCGCAACGCAGCGAAGAAATCGCCGTCTCGTGCCACACACATACGTTGCTCCCACGGATTGTAACGAGGGTTGCAATGGGTATCGAAATCAAATCCGGGGCCCAACTTGCTGCGGGCCATCTTCAGAATTATTCGTTTCATCCATGCCGGTCGTGCGAGACTCTGACGATAAAGGAACAAATTTTCGCGGATGTTCTTCCATCGGGTAATTTTGTACGCGGTCGCATCTGGTAGAATTTTCCTCAAAAACTTAGCCATTCGGTTTTTTGCGGGCATAGATAACACGTAACTCGGCGACCTCTGCACCATAGTCACGTGTTCAGCATTCGAGGTCAGGGCCGGGATCAATGTGACTGCGGTTGCACCAGATCCGATCACCGCCACCCGCTTATTAGCGTAGTCCAGATCTTCAGGCCATGCTTGGGGGTGAATCACCTGACCTTGGAAGTCATCCCGACCTTTAAAATTCGGTGTATAGCCTCCCTTATAGCTATAATATCCCGCGCACATTAAAAGAAAATTGCAGCTCATCTGAATCACCTTCGCGGCGTCTTTTTGAAGAACGTTGATGGTCCATATTTTTTCCGAAGATGACCATTGTGCGCTTTTCACATGATGTCGGTATCGGATGTTTTGATCGATTCTGTTTTCTTTGGCTGTTTCGCGGACATACTCCAGGATACTCGTTCCATCGGCGATCGCTTTATCGCCTTGCCACGGTTTAAATTCGTATGCCATAGAATACATCTCACTATCGGAGCGTAACCCTGGATATCGAAATAAATCCCAGGTTCCTCCCAGGCCTGCGCGACCTTCTAAAATTACATACGAATGTCCCGGGCATTTAGTTTGCAGGTGACAGGCCGATCCGATTCCTGAGAGCCCAGCACCCACTACGATGACGTCGAAGTATTCCACCTTGACAAATTTTTCCTTACCGAAATATCTCAAATCAATAGTTGAGCAACCGTGCCACAATAACTGATGTGCCGCGATGGGCACAGCTTAATAGTCCGCGCACATCCGTACCAATGGTTTTAATGTCAATTTCATAGCAAATATTTTACACACGCCGGACCACATCATGCAGCGGCATGGGAATAAAATACGTCCTTTACCTGAGAAATATCGGAAACAAGAATCTGCAATAGAAGAAGTTAGTTTCTTTTCGAATGAAATGAACGGAACAGCCAAAAATTTGCTACGGGAGGCAGAACAATGTACCAAAGGTTCTAAAATTACATAGCCATCGAGAAAAATTTCGATACTCCTCAAACAACCTGAGCGCGGCTGTTTTTATCCCCAGCCGGACCTAGAAATTACTTGGTGCACCAAGCTCATCAGCTGCTTAAATAGATCCAACCCATCGCTACATTACCAGTATCTGGTCAGATGTGGGTTCACGAACGACTGAATCCTGAGACATGACGCGCAAGAGACAGAAATCCAACAGGAAATGGTCTATGTATCCCCTTAAACATCCTCGAGAAAAATACACTGCAAAATTCTCGTATTGTATAAGTGAATATCACCAATGGTTGTCTATAGGCCACAGGGCCCTCAATGTGCACTCGCTAGCCGCTTCCAACAACATCGAATTTGACGTGGTCACCACGAAGTCGCACATCCATAAGCCACAAGATTACGAACCAGTAGAGGCACTCGGTAATCTGACTTCATTTTGCCCAAATCTTCGACGTAATTTCAATAATTTATACCAGACATAAAAAAATACAGCACCAAATGTCACCCAAACTTGGTGACTAAGAATAGGCACACTCTCCGCAAAGCCATACAGATAATGAAGGATATCGCCGGATTTGTAATCAAAGGATTCAAAAACGTCGTGATGTTGATGCGAGAAAATCACCATCATCGAACAGCCTAATAGAACAACTAAATTACAGACGGAACCAATGATCATACTTAAAGCGTCAGCTACTTTACTGCTGGTGCCTTGAAACACACGGCTATCCTGTCTCAGTTTGGGATCGATAAACATCCTATATTCAGCAATTGTTTCCGGCACCCCAAGTAGTGCAGACCTCAAAGCTCTCGGTCCGAGCACCCTTTTGAGCTGACGCCGTTCCCGATCCAGAAAATAGCGTCGGAACCTACTAATATGATTAATATCTGGGAGCAGATACCTCATCGTATTGTCCATTTGGAACCAAGATCGAAACACTTTAATAAGCCCCCAGGAAATATTGATCTTTTTGCTGTTCATAATTTCCAGCAGGGCATTAAAGACGTGCGTAATACTTTTCTCACCATATTCCAGGTTCTTCACGGGAGTTCGAATAAACCATGCTC
>CAYNZV010000024.1:0-12938 GCA_964401715.1 uncultured Gemmatimonadaceae bacterium
CCGTTCAAACAAGATCATCCCGACTGTTTGATGGGTGAGGAAGACGACTGGGAGAAGCACGGTCAACACCATCCGAGAGGACAATGGACCCGGTTGGATTTCGCCAAGCCGGAGGTGCGCGAGCACATCTTCGCCATCATCGAGGAGGTGGCGGAGAACTACGATGTGGACCTCATCGGCATGGAGTTTTTCAAGTACTTCCCATTCTTCCGTGAGTCGCTGGATGGAGATGCGGTAGAACCTGAACATGTCGAAATGATGAACGATCTTCTGCGCCGTATTCGGCGTATGGCTGACGACGTTGGCAGCCGCCGTGGCCGTCCGCTGTTGTTGTCCGCCCAAACGCCTTTCAGCCTGGAAGACTGTGTTCACGTGGGTGTGGATCTTGAGACCTGGCTCAAGGAAGACTTGATCGACCAGTTCTGCCCGGGTGGCAATCAGGAGTCGGTTTTTCGCGATTCCTACAGCGATATCATCACCCTGGGACACAAATATGAGGTGCCGGTCTATCCCTGTGTGTCCTGGGGCTTCTGGGACCGCTGGGTGTATCTGGATCACAACGACGGTCGCTACCGACAGTTCGCCGATTGGCTGCAAACCCTTTACGGCGGACAACCAGACCGCAAGGGCAAGCCATCATACATCCTAGAGTTCAATAGCTGGGAAGGCGCCTTCCCAGCTTGGCGCGGCGCGGCCAGTAACCTTTTCAATGCTGGCGCCGACGGGTTGTATCTCTTCAATCCCGCCCTTGGTGAACCGTGCTGGTGGTTCGAGATCGGAGAAGTCGAGACCATGGCGGGAAAGGACCGCATCTACGGCGTCGATCGGTTTGAAGACGAAACCAGCTTTCTCCACGCCGAGGAGGTGGAGTTGCAGCTCGGGGTCCCTTTTGCTACAGACTTTCAGGTGGGGGAGGAAGTAGGGTCTGCAGGTGTAAGGAGCATCGATTTTCGCTTGCATCTGTGGTACTGGGTGCCCGGTGACGATCTTTCCGTGCGACTCAACGGGGCAGCTATAAGTGGGCTGGAACCGGCGAATCCGGTCCGCAATCCGGAGGAAGGCCAGTGGTTGCAGGGCACGCTCGAAGCCAGGCAGGTCAGAAGAGGTGAGAACCGGTTGGAAGTGGCGGTGAAGAGCCGGGGCGCGTCCGCTCCATGTGATGTCGTGTTTGATACGGCGCAGCTGCGGGTTCGGTGCGAATCCTAAGGCGGCTTCTTTAAGGGATATGATTAACCTCACTAAACTCGAATTAGCATTGATAATGGTCGGGCTCTGCTACCATTCTGGGGCTGTGCCGATTATATGGAGCCGCCACGGGGACCCGCTCGGATATTCCACCGGGAGGATGGTAGGGCGTTGATCACCGACAAAACTGGTAAAACTTGGGATATAACCCACGCCCGCGACCGGTACGACCTGCATCCGTCCGACTTTCAGTTCGGTAGTGGCCCTTTTTCCATTCGTTCTATCAACGATCCGCTAATGTGGTCTCCAAGTGAGTCCGGGTATCCAGCCACGGATGAGGTTTTTCTGGTTATGGCGACACGGTTCAACGGGATGACCAAGGCGTATTTCCTGCGACCGCCGATCGTGTAAGGTTGTAATACTTGACCAAGGCATATAGGATCCGAGCCAAACGGTTGATCAGGTCTCGTTCCTCTTTTTCTGTGTACCGGTGCGACGCGCGGAGTGCGTGGGTTGCCCGAGCCAACCCGGAGACTAACTTTCGGATTTGTAGAGTCTCACCGAGGCTATTTAGAAAATGAGAAGAATGCGGTCCTTTGCGGTCGAAGACGAAGCTATTGCTCTTCCGATAGGAGCTTGGGCCAAGTCGCATCGCGTTCATGTGCGCTGGCAGGGAAAGCACATTGTTTCGCTGAGTCAGAGCGAGCATCGTGCATATCTGTTTCCGGTTTACACACCCAACGGCTTTGCGGTGACTAGCGAGAGTCCGGTGGACCATCCGCACCATAACTCGCTTTGGATCGGGGCTGACCACGTGAGCTGCTGGCTACCTTACGCCGAGGACAAACGCGAGGAAGCCAACTACAATTTCTACGTCAACGAAGTCTTTCAGGGGCGGGCACCCGGGCGCGTACTGGCCGTCGCGCGGGAATGCGAGGAAGTGGAAGAGGATCACTTACGGATCGTGCAGACCCTCAACTGGCAGGGGCCGTGCGAGTGGGGGTCGTCGGAGGGGCGCATTGTTGCCGTAGAGCGCAGGACCATCGATATCTATCCAGGCAAGGCGGCGAATTTGATCGATCTGCGTTCGCAATTGCAGGCGTGTGAATGGGAGATCGCTATCGGGCCAACACGCCATGCCTACTTTGGAGTGCGCATGGCGGAACGGTTGCATGTGACGAGCGGCGCAAAGGTAGTGGACGCGGACGGGCATTGCCGCAGCGAGGAGATAAAAGGGCAGCATGCGAACTGGGTCGATTGCTCGGGGGAGGTCGCCGATGGAAGATCGGCGGGTGTAGCTTTGTTTCCCCATCCTGCCAACGCAAACAACGAATGGTCGATCGCCGATTGGGGATATATCTCGGTCAATCCGCTGCGATGGAGCGGGCGGAGGATCGAAATTGGTGAGCGGATGGATCTGGCTTTGCGGGTTGTGGTGCACGACGGGAATGCCGAGCAGGGGAGGATTGCAGGGTTCTATCAGTCTTTTCTCGATGAGCTGAATGACAAGGAGACAGGTGCATGAAGATTGTACGCTATAGAGCAGAAGGTGAGATTCGCTACGGTGTAGCAGAGGAAGATGGGACGATCCGGGGACTTGCAGGATCTCCGTTTGAAAATCTGGATGCCGGCGTAGCGGTGGGGCGATTGGATCAGGTGAAGATTTTGGCGCCGGTGGCAGCGCCGCGCATAATCGGGGTTGGGCTCAACTACGCTGCCCATGCCGCCGAGGGCGGAAAGGAACCGCCGATCAGTCCGATACTCTTCATGCTGCCTTCGACAGCGGTGATCGGTCATGAGGAAGAGATCGTGTACCCGCTGCAGGGTCAGGAGGTAGCTTATGAAGGCGAGCTGGCTGCGGTGATCAGTAAGAAGGCGCGGCGCGTATCGCAAGCAGAGGCGTTGGACTACGTGTTAGGGTATTCCTGCGGCATCGACGTGAGTGAGCGCGTGATCCAACGGCGGGAGATGAGCCAAGGCTCTCTGCTGGTTGGCAAGGGATTCGATACCTTCTCTCCGCTGGGACCCTGTATCGCAACTGGGCTGGATCCGACCGATTTGGAGCTAAGAACGCGGGTCAATGGGGAAGAAAAGCAGCACACGAATACCGCGGACATGATCTTTTCGATAGCTGAGCTGGTTTCCTACATAAGCGAGGCGATCACGCTCTTGCCTGGGGACGTGATCATGACCGGGACTCCGTCGGGGGTAGGTTCGATTGTGCCGGGGGATGTGGTCGAGGTCGAGATCGAGGGGGTCGGCATTCTGCGCAATCCGGTCGTGGCAGAGGGGGGTTAAAGAGGATGAGCGATTACGATTTCAAGCTCGGGATCTCCCTGCCCGAACTGCAGCTGCCTTTTGAAGAGTCGCTGGCCACGGCCAAAGAGCTCGGAGCCCAATACCTCTGGGTCAATCGAATCTCAGACAGGCCGCCCATTGGCGAGATGAGTGACGAAGAGGTGGACCAGCTGGGCGAAAGCGTCGCAGCTCATGGCTTGGAGATATTTCTTCTTGCCGCCGCGTCGCCCTTCAAGCATCTCGATCTAACGCAATTGGAGGTAGGTGCGCTTGATGAGCATGAAGGATTTCGCAGCGACTTCAAAGCTATAAAGCGTTCGATGGACGTCGCCAAACGACTCAACGTACGCGGTGTCAATGCACACGCCTTCGCCTGGCCGGGCGAATACCATGGGGCGGGAAAGGCCACGTGGCCGATGCGCTGGCTGACACAGGGAGGGATCATCGCCAAGAGCGACATGGAGAAGCTGGTGGCGATTTTCACCCGGGTGCTGGAGGAAGCGGAGCGTTACGACGTGGACTTGGTGTTGTCGATGCTGCCGTGGCACTATACCAATACAAGCACCAACTTCCGTGCCTTGGCTGAGCAGCTGAAATCGTCGCGACTCAAAGCGTTGTGGGGGCCGGCAGATAGTGTGAACTGCGGCGAGCCCGAAGTGGCTACCCAAGGGTTCAACAATCTGCGCCCATATCTTTACGGACTGCATCTCAAAGACCTGCGGGTGATCGACGGGCTACACCTCGATTTTGAATACTGTCCGATCGGCGAAGGGGATGTGGATTACCCGACCATTATGTACAACATGCGCCAGCATCGATGCGACGCGGTGCTGTCGGTGGCGACGCATTTTCGACCCGAGGGCGGAACGCCGATGGATGCGATGCGTATCAACTACGGTAATCTGCAGAAGATCATTCGCGACGTGGAAAACGAAGCGAGCTGACAGCCAGGCAACCGCACGCGGGATTGTAAACCATGATCAGATTCGCCATCGTCGGCACGGGTTGGCGTTCACACTTTTTCCTGCGCACTGCCGTTGCTTGTCCCGACCGCTTCGAGGTGACTGCCTTGGTCTCGCGGACGCCCGAGAAGAAAGAAGAATTCCACCGGCTTTACGGCGTCAAGCTCGTTCCCTCCCTGGACGATGCCGTTGCTACCAATCCGCTTTTTATCCTCACCAGCCTGCCCTCGGCCGTAAATCCGAGGGTGGTGTGCGAGCTGGCGGCTCGCAACGTACCGGTCCTCTCCGAACGCCACCCTGGTAAGACGCTCGAAGACCTGACCGGGCTTGCAGCCCTCGTCAAACAGGGAGCGAAGATCCAGGTCACCAACCAGTTTTACCTACAACCCCATCACGCCGCCCGCCTCGCCTTTGTGCAATCAGGTAAGCTGGGCCGCATCTCCCAGGCGCAGATCTCCGCCGAGCGCGGCTTCGGCCTGTTGCGCAAGTTTCTCGGGGTGACGTTCGAGAACCCCACGATCACGGCAACTAGCATTGCCGCGCCGCTCATCAAGTTCAACAACTTTCGAGACGCTCGAGAAGGGGCCGCGCTGGTCGATTCGCACCAGACCATCGCTTGGTTCGACTACGGCGATCGTTTCGGTATCTTCGACTTCGACGATGCGCAGTACGGGTCGCTCATTCGTAACCAGCGAATGCTGGTTCGTGGGGATCACGGCGAGCTCATTGACCATCATGCCAGCTATCTCCGCAGCGATCTAACCTGCATCGAGGTAGATTTCACCCGTCACAGTGCCGGTTTAGCAGGCAATCTGGAAGGAAACTATCTCAAAGGGTACCAGGCCGACGGCGAATGGGTGTACCGAAATCCGCTGGCACCCGCGGCCTTGTCAGATGAGGAGATCGCCATCGGCGATTGCCTACTCAGGATGGCTACCCACCTTGATGGCGGTCCACCGGTGTACTCGTTGGCAGATGCCTGCCAAGATTGGTACCTGTTCCTGCTCGTCCAGGAGGCACAAAAAAGCGGCAAACCCGTCAAAGCAGATACCCAACTCTGGGCAACATGATGCCTATCGGACGTGCGAACAATTTGATAGCGACGGCCTCATCACCGGGATGATGGCTCGATCCCTTAGTATCAAGTGGTCGGATTATTAACGTAGACTACTGGTTGGTCACCAGCCTTGGTGGCAACCGGTTCTGAGCTAATGACGCGACCTAATCTTCTATTCATCTACACCGACCAACAACGACGTGATCCAGATGCCGAACCTGAACCGGTTAGCTGAGGAGAACGTCGTCTACGACCAAGCCTATGTCACCGAACTGGTGTACCAACCCTCCCGGGCGGCGCTGCTGATGGGGATGTATCCCCATGCGGCCGCCTTCCTAACGGGCGACCTCGCCAACCGCTTGCACAGTCTCAATTCCTGCGCCACATAGCGGGTAGCTTTTTTCACTTGGACTAAGCTTGGTCGAATAAAGGGAGTGCCCCTCATGATCGACGAACGAAGCGCCTTCTCGCAAGATTACCTGTCCTTCTGCGAATATCAGGGCGTCAGCGAGCCAGCTTCCATTGAGGGTATAAACACGCTGACCGCCGTCCAGTCAGATGCAGAGCGCGATGCTTGCCTTATAGTGGGTGCGGTGGAAGATGGTTCCAGAGCGCGATCGTTTTTTGATTCTGCTTGAGCCGAACGGCGATACTGTGGATTATTCCTACTTGCAGTCTGTGGCACAAGTCGGTGAGCTGCGGCCAGCTTTGCTTTTTCAAGTGCTGTTCACCATCGGCTGCCATCATGACTGTTTATCGGCTAACACAACCTAAACTGAAAAGGGGCAACCTCATGGCAGACAAAGTCCGAGTAGGTTTTGTCGGGGCGGGCGCTCTGGCAAATAGCATCCACTATCCGTGCCTAGCCAGCATGCCCGATGTGGAGCTGGTGGCCAACTGCGACCTGATCGAAGAAAAAGCGAAGGAAACCGCTGAGCGTTTCAACATTCCGCAGACCTTTAATAATTATGAGGAGATGCTGTCAGCAACCGATCCGCAGGTTGTGTACGTAATCATGCCGCCGCAGGATCTGTTTGCCCCGGCCGCTGCTGTGCTTGAACAGGGTCGCCACCTGTTTGTCGAGAAACCGCTGGCGATGACTACCAGGCAAGCCCAGATGCTTGTCTACCTTGCCGAGGAGCATTCCTGCCTCACCGCTGTGGGATTCCAACGCCGGCACATTCCTGCCCTGACGGCGCTCAAGAAGCGAGTCGAAGAGCGCGGACCGATCCATCAAGCGACGGTCAGCTTCCTCAAGGGGGGTCGCAATCGACCGCTGGACAAGCCGGCCGGCGTTTACGGCGGTGTAATCGACCCGCTGACTGTAGACGGGATTCACGCCGTCGACAATGTGCGATTTTTGTGTGGGGGAGAGGTAGAGGAGGTCTCTGCCCGCGTTCGTACTCGCTACATGCCCGGACCTTATGCCAACGAGATCTCCGCCTTGATATCGTTTAGCACGGGTGCGGTTGGCATCTTGAGCTTCAGTTATGTGAGCTGCGTGAGCGTTTTCAGGGCGGAGATCAATGGAAGGGATGTCTCCGCCTACGTGGATGCGGCCAGCGAATCCTACATCAGGCTTGCCGATGAGGGGAAAGAGGTGCACGACTCTCAGGAATTTGCCACCACCGAAGGCGTGTCTGGTGACGACGAGTCGGTGAATTGGATGGGGTTCTGGCACGAAGATCGGCATTTCATCGACTGCGTTAAGGAAGGGAGACAACCATCCAGCCACTTTGCCGACGCAGTGAAAACCATGGAACTGGCCGAGCACATTTACCGAGTGGGAACTTGAACTACACGAGCCTCGCTACCGGTAGTTCGGTGGCGCAGTACCACATCGAAGACGCCCCACATAAGGGTATCGACCGATGAAATTCAGCTTTATGACCAATACGCTCGCCCGGTTCACGGTCGAGGAGACGATCGAGCAGTTGGCCGCCATAGGCTATCAGGCTTGCGGGCCGATCACCGGACCGGGATGTCATCTCGATCCCGCCGGTATGGGTGACAGCCGTCGCCGGGAGGTGTTGAAGTATGCCTCTGACCACAACCTGGCTTTCAGCATTCTCAATCCGTGGAATGTGGGCAACTTCGTAGCCGGTATCGCCAGCGGGGAAACGGAGCGCTTCTACTCGGAAGCTATAGAGCTGGCCGCGGATGTGAACGCGTCAGGTGTTCGTTTTCTTCCCGGAGCGTACAAAGACGGGGAGCGGCCCGGTTGGCAGGCGATGATCCAAGTGTTGAAGCCGCTGTGCCACCGGGCTGAGCAGGCCGGCGTCGATCTCCTCATGCACAACCATGAGAATCAGTTGATCGACACTGCCAATGGATTTGCTCTGCTGCGGCACCATGTCGGCTCCGAAAGGCTAAAAATTAACCTGGATTGCGCCAATCTGGTGATTCTCATGGACGATCCGTTGCGTGCTATCCGCGACTTTCACAGTCATATTCGCCACGTTCGTTTCAAAGGTATGAACGACTATTACCCTGTCGGCCAACAGTGCGTGCCTGGAAGTGATGGCGATATTGTCGACTGGGAGGCAGTCGTGATCCACCTGAAGGAGATCGAATTTTCGGGGTACATAGAGCTGGTACCCTACGATTGGTTCCAGTCGGACTATCCTGAGACCGGATTCAGATGGGTATCGGAATTGGCCCACCGGGTGGGAGTGTAGCTGTGATTCGAAGAGGTGTACAAAAACGTTTGCAAACAGCGACATAACTGGACAATGCGACAAGTTCGAAAGGACCCAACAACAGACCCAAAGTCGTTGTGCGGTTATTGAAGATCTGATGAAGCACTCAAATGTATGGACCGCTATCGTGCTCGGTATTTTTACGTCTCTGCCCGCCAGTCCTCTGGAAGAGATTGCTATAGAGCTTGCCGGGGAAGAGACCTTACAAATTCCGGCCGACATAACATTCTGACGGAGAGGATCATGCAGCCGACCATCGAAGAGCAGCGCGAGCAGCTTATGGAGTCGGGGTTCATCATGGTGCGAAATATGGTTCAAGGGGACGAGCTCGAGCAACTGCGCACGAGTGTCGATCGTATCGTGCAACGAGCCGCGGATGCGGGTGTGCAAAGCAGAGTCATCACTACTCAATGGGTCGAATCCGAGACGGCAAACGCGGTGGAGTTCTTCTTAGACGAGCGCACCCTGGGATTCAGTCGTGATCTGATGGACGTGCCGGAGGTGACTCCCTCGGGGATGTGGGTACTGATCGCTTCGGGAACGGGATGGCACCGGGACATCCATCCGATCGATATGGCGCCGCTCGATGGGCTGCAGGAGGACATCCGCGTGAACGGTCCTTCTTATCTGCAATGGCACATTGCGCTATACGACGACAACTTTCTGCATGTGATCCCAGGGAGTCACCAGCGGCGCAACAACGCTGAGGAGAGCAAGATCGAGCGGCGCATGGGAGTAGTGTCGTTGCCCGGTGCGAAACAGGTTGATCTGAAAGCTGGCGATGGGGTCGTCTACATAAACTGCTTCTTGCATAGTGCCGCCTCCAATTGCGAAACTAAGCGGCGCACGTTTCATGGCGGATACTATGCACACGGCAACAAAGGATTCGTCCATACGATGCCCGATCCGATCGACGTCGACTTCATTGACAATATTTCAACCAAAAGCGCGGCCCAATACAAGGAGTTCGCTAGGCTCCACGCGGGGCGTGTGGATGAGATCGTCGCGGCGTTCAAAGCGATGACCAACAAAAACGAACAAGCGTTTCGGGATATTTTCGACCGACTGCACCCGAGTCCTGATGCACGTATGACGTCGGTGATCGTGTTGGAAAAAATGGCCCAGACGATCCGCAGGTACCATGGCACCAATTCGAACGACTGGCAGAACACCGACACCGTAAAGGAGATGGCGGCGCGGTTCTCCAAGGAAGAGCTGGATTTGTTGTGGGGCCGGTTCGGGCGGTTGGAGCAGGAGCTGACCACCAAGGAGGAACAGTACGAACCGCTGTTCCAGAACGCGGCAATGAAATATCACTTCTATGAAATGCCACAGCATTTCGATTTCGAGGATTTCATCGCCAGCTGGGCACGTTGAACTCGCCCAAAATCCGACAATTAGTTTACGACGAAGAAGCGCGTTGTTGTATTGGCGGCGCTAGCATATATCTCTAAGTCGATCCTGTTTCGTTTCACGCTCTGTTGGATCCGCAGTATTTTTCGCGAGTAATCATCGGAATGCGCATTACTCCCGTTCCTTTATTCGTCGCAACCCTACTGTTTGCCGCCATCTTCCAGCTGGAGGCCGTGCGGTTACCTCTGGCCCGGTCTGGGCTTATAGATGGAACAAAGAGTTTGGCGTTCATCGTGGACGATCCAGATGCCCTCGGATCCTGCTGTTCCGAAGAAGGTTTGGGTAACACTGGGTCCTCTATAATATCCCGCCCGACGCCGACGAATTGCAGGAAAACATCAAGAAGCTGCTAGCCGGCACTACTACTTTCACAAGATCTATGTTCCGGAGGTGGTTCTCAAGGATCTAAACAAACCCACCAAAGCCCCGTTGGAAAAAGCGATGAAGGGACACATCTTGGAGAAGGTGGAGTTGATCGGCACTTATCGGCGTGGCGGATGACGATGAACAATTCCTAAAGGTCTCAAGTGTCAGCAGCTTTGCCTTAGCTTGAGTGCAGAAGCAATACCCGGGACTGGCGCACAGCACAGCGTCCGTGCTCTGCATGAAAATATCCACGGTCGTCGCTAACACATATCATACGGCGGATTAGCTGACATTTTGGATCGCGCCATGATACACATGTACAGCCGAGCTGGGTTCACGCAGCGGCCGCCGCTCAATTGGTCGCTAAGAAAGCTACGTTAGTGCGCAAACCCAGTTGCCGTGGATCGCCATAGCTCTGGTAGAGTTTGTCGGTGTAGTTGGGTGGCTCAAGGCCAAAATAGAATCCACGGATGGCGTAGCGTTCATCCAGCAGATTGCGGCCCCACAAAACCACCTCCCAGTCACCGAACCGATAACCTATGCTGCCGTTGACCAGCTGACGGGCATCCGCTATCTGATTGTGGCTGTCGGAAAAGAAGTACTCGTCCGTTGCCGTCAGCTCCACCCGCCCAAACAGACCGGCGCCCCGATCGAACTCGCCGCCAAGGCGCAACGAATATTCCGGTGCATACGCAGCGGCTCGGTTGCCCAGAATTTGTGATTCATTAGTTGCTGTCAGGAAGGTGTAGTCGTCGACGTGACTGTCCAGATAAGCGAAAGATCCGAACACGCGCAGGGAGTGATTCAAGCGATAACTCTGCTCGAGTTCAATCCCGGTGCTGCGTCCCGAGGCTGCGTTCGAGGTGAAATAGAAGAAACTGTTGGGATCGCCCGTGATTTGCTGGCTGGACAGACTCACCTGTTGATCAGACCTCAATACGTGGAACAATGCCAGCGACGTTACGGATTTGGGACCGGTAATCCGGAATCCACCTTCGAGATTGAGGACATGCTCCGGATCGAACGGCCGGTTTTGATCCACTAGGTACGGGTGCTGGTTCACGCCCCCTGCCCGATAACCCCGCGAAACTAGTCCGTATGCCGAGGCGCGGGCGCTCAGCGCATAGGTCAGGGCAGCTTTGCCGCCGAACAGCCACTCGGCGATGTCGAAAGTGACCGCTTCGGCGCCGTCGTTATTAGTGACACCGTTGTATTCGGTGGAGCTGTGATCGGCGCGCAGGTTGAGCGAGAGATGCAGTCGCGAAACGATTTCTCGTCCGTACTGTCCGTAAAAGGCCAGATTGTCGACGCCGAAGGTACCGAGCAGATTAGTGGCATTACCCCCGAACAGGTAGCCGCTGGCATCGTCGGACTCTTCGAGGGTCCTGAAGTAGACTCCAATCACCCCGTTGTCGTTAGCGCTCAGAAGTCCCTGCGATCGCAGCCGCATTTCCTGCGTGAACACATCTCGCTCCCTCTGGGTGTGGTCGAAGAAATCATAGCGCCACCCCTCCTGCTCGGGATCGAAGTTGTACGGTTGCTGTAGCCAGAACTGATCGTTGCCCCAATCTCCGTCGTAGCTGTACTCCAGTTGCGACGACGACAAGGAGCTGATGGTCACCAGTTCGGCGTCGATGTGGTCCAAACGAAGCTCGGCTTTCAAAGAACCAGCAGTAGTTTTCTGATGGTCTTTGCCCGGGTTGTCGGAATAGGTGACCAGCTCCTCATTGTTATCGGGTGTCCAGGCATCGTAGCCGTTGTTCGCGTCGGCGCGGAAGATAGTGCCTAAGAGGACCAAACCGTTATCCGATACGAAACGCAACTTGGCGCGGAGGAAACTTTCGCGCCGGCGGTTTGTATTCTCGGAGTCCAGAAACCGGTTTTCTCGGAAACCGTTGGCAAGGGCGTTGTGGTAGGCGACGCGCAGGGCACCGCGCCGCGTTAGCGGTAGATTTATGCTGCCGGAGAGTTCAAACAGGTCATCGTTACCGACGGTGAAGCGGGTGCTGCCACTGGCCCTCTGAGAGGGATCGGCCGATTGCAAGTTGATCAAACCAGCCATGGCGTTGGGGCCGAAGATCGTGGATTGAGGCCCTTTATAAACCTCGATCTGGTCCATGTCCAGCAGCACCGCCGCCGTCCCCAGGCCGCTTAAATCCACATCGTCGAAAATGAAACCGACCGAGAAGTTGGGCGGTCCTTCGCCGGCAAAATGACTGCGCTCGCCGATGCCCCGAATCTGGAAATAACGCGGGCGTGAAGTGCCGCCTGCCCAGTTGAGATTGGTGACGGATGAGGTGAGATCTTGGAAGTGGCTACCTCCCCCAGCCCGCAACTGCGCTTCGTTGAGCACGGTAACGCTGGCACTTACATCATCCAGGGCCTGTGACCGCAAGCCGCTCACTACCACGACCTCCTGCAACTCCACGGCAGAGGCTTTCAAGCGTACAACCAGCTCCCGTTCGGTGGGATGTACGATGCGCGTTTCGTAACCCACGTGCGAAACTTCGATGGTGGTTCCGTAGGGTACTGCGAGGGTGAACCGACCCTCACCGTCGGCTACGGTTCCGCCTTCGTCGGTGGCCAAATTCGCACCTTCCAGAGAAATCCCGGTATGCGCGTCCACCACTTGGCCAGCGATTGTGGTTTCATTTGCAAGAACGTGGAATGTCAGGGCAAAAAGGAGGCCGGTAAGGATCAGCAGAATCCGCGACATGATAAACCTCTCGACAAGTTGTTTATTCTCCCTACAGAGCGGGGAGGAGGACAAAAAAACCGCTTTCTCTGCGTAGAGAAGCGGTTAGGCATCGCCGGTTGCGGCAATCCATTTCCCTACGCTGGTATAACCCAGTTCAGGTTCGAAGGGTTTCGTCTCAGCCCCAGTTTAGAGGCACCCCTAACGGACGGATCTTTGGTGGCTCAGAGTAATATAAGAGAGGGAGTGGTAGCGGCAACAAG
>CAYNZV010000024.1:12948-14129 GCA_964401715.1 uncultured Gemmatimonadaceae bacterium
CCTCTTCCCCCCCCCCACCCCTCCCACCACTTCCTCTCTTATATTACTCTGAGCTTTCGGTGCGAAGCCGAACCGCACCATGCGATCTCACCCCCAAGAACCGACCCCAGCGACATCACATCAATACTTCAATGGGCTGGGTAACGAGGTTTTGTCGCGGTCTATCAAACTTGCTCCATTTTTCGTGCTTGAGTGCAGAAGTAACACCCGGGATTGGCGCACAGCAGAGCGTCCGTGCGTTGCTTGAGAATCTCCACGGTCGTTGCTATCACATCCATACCGCGGATCAGTTGACATTTGGCGTGGCCGATCCTGAAGTCCTGAATCAGCCCCTTGTTTCTAAGCGGCGCCTCGATCACCCCGAAGCCGGTGCTGCACCCGGGTTCATCCTCAAGTGAGAGTTCAACCAGGTCGCCGGATGGCGTGCGCACCTTCGCTTGCAGCGGCCAGGTCGGATCGAAGCGCACCCCGCGGTACGGAGCCGGCGCGTACGCTTCGCCAACATGCATGGTGGAATCGGAATCGTGCTTGACTCCGAGTAACAGAATCCGACCATCGTTGCGAGCGATGCGGTCGATTGGTGACCCCACGCCAACCGCCTCGGCTTTCCAGTGCTCCCGGGTTAAGCGCTCCGCGTCCTTGCCTATGGTTGCAACCGAGTAGTTGGGATGGATGCTGCGTATTGCACCCGGCCACTGACGTACTATCTCAGTTAACGTACCGCATTGGGATGCTACCACATCCGGATCGAAGAGATCCTCGCCACCGAGGGTATAATTAAAGGTAGGCACCATCAGCGTTCCTTCATTGCCAAGGACTTCCAGCAGGGCGTCGACCAGCGTTTTTGCACCTCCTTCCACGTGGCCAATGCTGTGGAGGGAGCTGTGGACTAACAGCCGGCGAACACGATCGAGGCCAGCAGCGTGCAATCTGTCAACTACATCCTGGGTGTTCAACGACACTGTGCCAGAATCCTAATATGTTGGTTTACAGTTTTGACAATCTGCTTGGCGCGATCATGGAAATCGATGAGTCGTCGGGCGTTATTGGAGCCTCCCGCCAACCCGAATTCTGAGCAAAAGGATGGAGCGATGGATCTCAACGAAAAACAACTAGAGTTGCGCAATCGAACAAAGCGGACTTCTCTGATCTCATCGAGCTCTTTCTATACTTTACGCTGA
>CAYNZV010000024.1:14229-44861 GCA_964401715.1 uncultured Gemmatimonadaceae bacterium
CAAAGTTTTGATAGATATCGCCAAGACGATCATGGAAAAGAACGGCATTGCGGTGGAGTCATTGCTTACCGTTGATCATACCATCGTCTACGGAGTGTATTCCGATATCACCGAACAGAGTTGGGAACAGGACGATTGGCCGGAAATAAAGGAAAAGCGGAAAGTTGCTGAGCTTCTGGTTATCATGACGCAGATATGGCTGGGTGAGAAATCGTGCGTCTGTACCAAGGTTGTCGAGTGCTCCTACTCGCCCTCAGGCGATTTCGACGCGCACGGATAGTACAGCGTATTACGGTCGTGTCGGCGGTTGTCTCATCACCAGCAACCAGCGGCTTGTCGGCAAAATGCTTGTCATTGGCAGAATGGGAACAATCAAAAGCTTGCGGTCAGCAACAACATGCCCACAAAGGGAGATGTTGCGCGAAGTTTCCGGTGCATCGAGTCCGACCCATGATTTGCACCGTTGTAGATCGGCATCCATGAGTGAACCAAGTGCGATCGGTGCCTGGTAGCGGTGGTTCAAAGTACCTCTTGGTCTCGATTCGCCGAACGACAAGGACTTTAAGTTAAAGCCGTCCGGTTTGACGGCAAGACAGCAACAAGTGAATATCTAACTCGCGCTTATGACCGAATCTGTGTGCTCGATATGAAACATCAACGTCTGCCCAAGTGACATTTTCCTTCGACCCGATAAGTGTTCTATTCCATGACGTGGACGGCTGCCTGAATCCCGAAGACGGAGAGCAGTTCCGCTCCGGCGAGGAACACCGCCGCTTGTCGGCGGAGCAGAAGCGAATGCTGAAGCGGATCAGTGCTGCCATCGACGATTCCGAGCTCGAGCAGGTTGTATTGACTACCGGGCGGCGATTGGTGGATACCTTGTTCATTGCCGAGGAGCTGGCCAGCTCCAAGCTGAGGTATTTGCTCGTCGAGACCGGTGCCATCGCCTACGATCTAATTCAGGATGCGCCCATCGAACTGGCAGCGCTCGCGGAAGAAGGAGGTCGCCTCGACCTCGCCGAGCCATTTTCCGATTTAACGGACGTTCGGGAACTGATTTCATGGTACAATGCGGGTGGACAGCAACGTCTGGAAGAGGAAATGGGCGAGCCGCTTCACCAGATTCCCAAGGAAAGCCTGCTGACGTTGCACGTTCCGGAATCCTCGTCGGGAGCAGAGCTGACCGATCTCGTAAAACAGATCATCTCGGCCGAAACCTCAATCGATCATCTCGGCCTGAGATTCTATTACAACGAGTTCCACGTCGACATCGCCTCGCGCATCGACAAAGGGACCGGTGTGCAGATTATGTTGCATATGCTGAAGGTCGACTTTTCTAAAGCCGGCATGTTGGGTGACGGAACGAATGACATCCCGGCTTTCGAGGCGTGTGCCCACAGTTTCTGCCCCAGTAACGCGGCGGAGTCTGTTAAAGACACCTGCCGTAGGATGAGCGGGGTCGTTCTTGGAAAGGCCTACGGAGCGGCCAGCCTTTTACTGCTTCAAGGAGTGAAGAAGCCGTAGGTATGCCGGCGCCATGACGAGGCAGGTCTTCCCAACGAACAACTCGATTCTGTCCGCCTGCGAGCTCGCTCGCAGGGTGGTACCTAAGTACAAGCTTCCTCAGCCAGCCAACTGTTATTTCCTCAATCCCGGCCTCAACGATACCTATGCGGTTACGGCTGGATCATCCAGTTTCGTTTTACGGGTCTATCGGCACGGTTGGCGCTCCAAAGGCGAGATCCTGGCGGAGCTCGAGATGTTAGTCTACCTGCACAAACATCAAGTGCCGGTATCGTATCCGATCGAGCGTGCCGACGGTTCACTGCTGACCAGACTGACGGCGCCCGAAGGCGTGCGTTACGCAGCGCTGTTCACGTACGCCTGTGGACAGCCGCTAGTCTTGAACGACTCTCACTGCGTCGGCTACGGTAGCCTGCTTGGGCAGATTCACACCCGACTTGACCGCTGGCCAGCAGACCCTCGCCGTTTCCATCTGGATCTCACCTATCTAATCGACGAACCGCTCTCGAGGATAGAACCGTACTTGCGACACAGAAGCAAAGATTTCGAGTTTCTAGGTGATGTCGGGGAGGCGATGAAAGGCAATTTGGACGGCATGCTGTCGACATCGCATCCGCAGTACGGTTGCTGCCATGGAGATCATTACGGCGGCAATGTGCACATGGACCAGAGTGGCAGCATGACGGTGTTCGACTTCGACTGCTACGGATATGGGTGGCGCGCCTATGACCTCGCAGTGTTTCTCGCCAAAAACGCACAGTTGGACGGTACTACCAGGAGCGGGAAGGCTAGGTCTACCCGCCGTTGGAACGCGTTTCTCAATGGTTATTCGAGCCAACGCATGCCAAGCGAACGGGAGCTACAGGCAGTGCAGCTCTTCGTGCCGGCGCGTTTAATTTGGCGCATAGGCATGGAAGCGAGGGTGGAAGATTGGGGACGTAACTGGGTTATCGACGGCAGTCTCGACCGAGACATTTCCTTCATCCGGTATTGGGTCGACTCGCAGCTTTGACGACGTTTGGCAACTGAGCATTAAAAAACTTCCATTCCTATGTACAGCGAAATGAAAGACTCCCAACATTGCAAAGTTTGGACCTCACTTTCAAGAAGGTACCCAAACCGGATAAACCCCGGGTTTTATTTCTTGTCACTCTGTTCTTACTCCTTCACCCCATAGTTGAGCAGCAAGGGTTGTTACAGGAGTTAGATTCGGCTTTTCTTGGACTATCTGTGATTGTGCTTGCATTTGTTGCCCACAAGATACCCCAAACTAACATCTTCCTTTCCAGATGGCTAGGTACTGGTATTTCTAATGAATATCTGTGTGGATGGAATAGATGCTGCTGACAATACGTCGATGCAAGTCATACAAAATGTATGTTATTCACTTGTTTTTTCGTCAGCGGATACTCCAGTAAACCAGTATATATCGTTATTACAAACGATGCTCGTCATTGACGGATTGACGGTACCTAGAAACGAGTTAAAGTCTATCAGTTCTTAGGCTGGAATCAGATGCTTGATCAAGACGCTCTTCCCGAGTAAAAGCGGTTTGGACTGTACTCAGATTACACTCGGGGAAGCCCGTGAGTTGCAGCTCAGGGAGGTCATCTGTTTGGATATATCTTTCACCTGACCCGTTTTTGTGTTCGTTGAGGTGTACAAAAACAAGAGTACGCCGCTCGCCTGATTCCAAAATTATTCGTCAACCGACAGAGTTTCAGATCCACCCCAAAAAGAAGAGAGATTTACATGCCCAGCAGACCAATTCAGATCTTACTCATAGCTGCTCATCCAGCGGACAGTTTCGACCAGGCAGGAGGCACGCTTGCTCACCACGTCGAGCGCGGTGACAAAGTAACGGTGGCTATCGCCACCACCGGAGTGCGTTCCCACCATTGGGAGTTAAAGGACGAAAAAATAAAACAACAAAGCGATCTGGACATTGAAACGAATATGAAGAAGGCGGTGGAACAGAAGCTCGAAGAAACCCGCAAGGCTTGCCGCATCTGTGGCTTCGAAGACGTCCGCAATCTTGGTTTCGACGACGACGACCTGCTGCTCGACCGCCCCAAAGTCGAGGCAATTGCCGATGTGATTCGCGATGTAAAGCCCGACCTGCTGATATCCCATCACCCTTTCGAGACCGGGGGGCTGAAGATGCACGGGACCATCGGGCAGGCGACGTTATTTGCCACCAATCTGGCCCAGGGTACCGGTCGCGGCCGTCAGGAGCGACATTTGACACCGGTAATCTATTTCATGAATCCGATTGCCTATGTCGGCGTCAACACCTTGGAATACGCCAACATGTCTCGCGTTGATCTCTATGTGGACATCACCGACGTGATCGACAAAAAGGTGAAGGCACTAGATCAGATTTCCAGTCAGTACTACGGAGGCGCGTACTCGCGCAAGCGAGGCGAAATACAGGATGGACATTACGGCAACAAGGCAGGTGTAGGATACGCCGAAGCGTTTCAACGATACACTCCCATGGTGGGCTACACGCTGCCGATAAGCGACAAGGAGCTTGACCAGGTCAACGAGCCGATGGGGGACATGATGGCTCGTCGCAGCGAGATGATTCCGGCGTTCATGCCCCTCCCGGAAAATATGGGGTTTTCTTCCGATTACAGAATTCCTCCCGAGAAGTACAACGAATGATCAAGCTGGTTGTCTCGATGTCCTTTCCCGGCGCCGAGAAGCGTCGAATGTCTCGGGCCAGCCGCAGGTACGTCAAGGGCGAGGGGCAGGGAGATACGCGTGAGCAATCGCAGCCAGCGACGCAGTTCGCTGGAGAAATTCTGCAGCGCCGGCGCGACGGAAAATTCTAATAATTGCGCGCTTTTGTGTCCGATACCGACTAAACTTTTATCCTTTGTGGTGGATATGAAAGCCATAATTTGCAGTGTTGCCGGCAGCTCTTCGTAAAAGGTTATAAGATCCAGTTCCGGCTGTGCAATCCGCGCCTGCTAAACGAATGGGACATCATTCGCCTTGCGGGCCAGCATCATTAGCGGTAGGTAAATTTCATCCCACACGTCCATCGTCTCCACCACTTGACCTGAAGTTGCTAACACCACTGTCTCCTAATATGGGCGGATATGTGGCTTTTGCTCTGCAGGCGGGCTGAATGCTCGCCGGGTCAGTTTTGACAGCGGTATGCGGTTGGTACATCATATCGCGCTGACCGCGAATGATTTGGAGCTGATCACCTTGCCGTTGATCCCAGTAAACGAGCTACTCGCCCATGCCCTGATTGAGGGGTACGCTGTCGGATACTTCGAAAGCTGGAATTTGGAGTCGTTGCAAGGCGTCATAGACGCAGCTGAAGCGACCGATTCACCGATCATGGTCGGTTTCAACGGCGAATTCATGAGTCACTCGGAGCGCTTGACGGAAGAACGACTTTCGTGGTACGCCAGCTTAGGAAAGGCGGCGGCTGAGTCGACCGCGGTTCCCTGCTCGTTGATATTCAACGAGTGTGCCCAGGACGAATGGATAAGGAACGCTGTGGTGCTTGGCTTCAGCCAGGTGATGTTGGACGACCCCGGGGTGCCAAGGGAAGAGTACGTTCACAGAGTTAGACAGTTGACAGCGTTCGCCCATTCGCACGGGGTTGCCATGGAAGCCGAAGCTGGTCATTTGCCTTCCGGCGCCGAGGGTACGGTCGACACCAAAGAAGCCTCGTCGACCGATCCCGAAACGGCGGCTGACTTTGTCGACGAAACTGGAATAGACATTCTCTCCATTAGTGTCGGCAATGTCCACGTTTTGCTGGATGGTGAGCTGGGCTTGGATCTGGAACGCCTTGCCACGATTCGCGAAAAGGTGAAGATTCCGCTTGACCTCCACGGTGGTAGCGGCATCGCTTTGGACGATCTGAAAGCGGCGATCGGGTTGGGTGTCGCCAAGGTTTGTTACGGCACCTACGTGAAACAGAGATACTTGGAAGCAGTTCGAACGGCATTGGGATCGAACCAGGAAAACCCCCATCTTCTCCTTGGATACGGTGCGGAGGAGGATGTATTGGTAACGGGGAGAAAGGCCGTTCGGGAGGCAGTTCTCGAACGCATCGAATACTTGGGGTCTTGTGGAAAGGCGCGGAACCATGGCTGACGTTGGATGCGCCGGCGTACTGGTATCGGATATTTTTTGCGGACCGATGGACGATTTGCCTAGGGAAGGGCAACTGTTGGCGATAGATGCCATCGAACCAGGAGCGGGAGGGTGCGCGGCGAACGTCGCCATCGGTTTGGCCAAGCAGGGGATCACAGTCGAACTGGCCGGGTGCGTTGGCACCGATTCGTCGGCTACATCGTTGTTGAACTCCTTAGAGGACGACAGCGTCGGATGCAGCCACGTAACTACGACTGACGAATACCCTACCAGCAAAACTGTGATCTTGGTGGTGGCCGGCCAAGATCGCCGCTACATCCATACCTTCGGAGCGAACAAAGCGTTCGCCATTGAGCACATCGATCGCAATTGGATCCAAGATCTGAAGGTCTTCTACCTGGGCGGTTTGCTAATTCTGCCGGCGATTGATCTTGAGGAACTGGGCGCACTTTTGCGGCATTGCCGCCAGAACGACGTGGTCACTGTGGTAGATGTGGTGGTGCCGCAAGACTCTGCTGGTGCGGACGACGTGAAATCGATTCTACCGGAAATCGACTATTTTCTCCCTAACGATGACGAGGCGGCGGTAATAACTGGCGAGACCGATCCGCTGGATCAACTGCAAGCATTCAGCCAATACGGCGCCAATACGGTTGTTGTCACATTAGGAGAGAACGGATCGGTCGCA
Source organism: uncultured Gemmatimonadaceae bacterium (assembly GCA_964401715.1). Classification (GTDB taxonomy): domain Bacteria; phylum Latescibacterota; class UBA2968; order UBA8231; family UBA8231; genus CAYNZV01. The sequence continues at coordinate 20,564 of CAYNZV010000024.1, forward strand.
ACACGCGACGGGAGATTCTGGCGAGCCCCGGCGTTTTCGGTTGACCTGGTGGACCCCTCCGGTTCGGGGGACGCGTTTACGGCCGGGTTTATCGCCGGCATCGTCAATGGTTCCGACATGGCAGACATACTGAGGCGCGCCAACGCATACGGGGCATCCGCCGCGCGCGCACTGGGCACCACCGGAAGTTTGTTCACGGTTGACGAAGTGTGCACTTTCCTCGCCGACAATCCCAAAGAAGTGGAGGAATGGACGTGACCAGTAGAAGGTGCGAGCAGGTCGCATGCAGATAAAGATGAAGATGCCAGACTTGGCCACGTCGGCGTCAGTGGTGACAATCCTTAAATGGCTTGTTGAGGTGGGACAACCGATAAAACGGGGCCAGCCGCTAGTGGAAATCGAGACCGACAAGGCGGCGATGGAGGTCGAGTCGTTTGCCAACGGCATCCTGGTTTCGGTCCACGCACAGCCTAACGAGGAAGTGGCGGTCGGCACGGTCATCGCAACCATCGACGTAGCCGACCCTGCTACGGCGTCGTCGTCGCCAGAAAAACCGGCTTCTGCCACCGCCAAACCGGAGCCCGCTAAACCGAGTTCGAGCGACAAACTCAAGAAACAACCAACCGTGCGCCCAGCCGGTGGCCTGTTTGCCCGCAACCGCGCCGCCGGCGCAAAACCCGAGAGCGAGGAAAAATGAGTGAGCTGGTAACCGAACTCACGGTGGATCAAGCGCAACCGTACGAGCGCGAATTTCTGCTAGATCTCTACAAACGCATGGTGTTCATACGCGAGTTTGAAGAGGGTGTGAAGTTCCTTTTTCTGGAAGGATCCATGCCCGGAACTATTCACCAGTGCCAGGGACAAGAGGCAACCGCCGTCGGTGTTTGTGCTGCGCTCGATGAGGACGACCAGATCACTTCTACTTTTCGTGGTCACGGTCACGCACTTGCCAAAGGACTAAGCCCCGAGGAAATGTTGTTTGAGTTGTACGGAGCCAGCACCGGTTGCTGCAAGGGGAAGGGTGGCTCGATGCACATGGGTAACATCGACAAAGGCATGATTCCCGGTATCGCCATCGTCGCCGGTGGCATACCAATGGCGGCCGGCATGGCACTGGCGTTCAAAATGCAGAAGAAGAACTCCGTGGTCGCCTGCTTCTTCGGTGATGGCGCTACTTCTGAAGGTGCCTTCCACGAAGGTTTGACGATGGCGGCGATCTGGGATCTGCCGGTGGTGTACGTGTGCGAGAACAACCTCTACGGCGCTTCCACCAGAGTGGACAAGATCACGCGGGTAGAGCGCTTGTCGGCGCATGCCAGTGCCTACGGAATCAGGGGTGAAACGGTGGACGGCAACAACGTTCTGTCGGTCTATGAGGCAGCCAAACAGGCAGCGACGGAATGTCGGTCTGGTAAGGGCCCGGTGCTGCTTGAACTGCTGACCTATCGCCGAACCGGGCACTCGCGAAGAGATCCGTGCAACTACCAGACCGCGGACGAAAAAGAGAAATGGTTCTCGCGGGATCCGATCGACCGTCTTCGGCAGGTGCTGATCGAACGACGCGATTTAACCGAAGAGGAGGCGGAAGCGGTCAAGTCCAGAGCGGAAGAACGCTTCAACAAGGCGGTGGAAGAGGCACAACAACAACCGCCACCACCGGCTGAAGAGTTGCTCACCGAGGTGCTTGCGTGATGAATAATCTGAGCATTGCAGAAGCCTTGCGGGAGGCGATGGTGGAGGAAATGGAGCGTGACGAAACAGTGTTCTGCATTGGGGAAGACATCGGCATACCGGGTGGTTTTGGCGGCGCCTTTACCGCCACATTGGATCTGGAAAAGCGGTTTCCCGATCGCATGCTCAACACCCCCATCGCCGAGCTTGGCTTCACCGGTGTGGCTATCGGTGCCGCGATGATGGGCATGCGACCGATCGCCGACGTCCAATACGCCGATTTCCTTTTTCTTCCGATGGACCAGATCGTCAACAACGCATCAAAGATGCGATACATGTCGGGCGGAACCATCAAAGTTCCTATGGTGATGCGAGCACCCGTCGGCGCCACTGGTCGAGGCTCTCAACATGCGCAGAACCTTGAACGTTATTTCATCGGAGTGCCTGGCATCAAGGTGGTGGCCGTGTCCACCGCCTACGATGCCAAGGGGATCCTCAAAGCGGCGGTACGCGACGACAATCCGGTGTTGATGTTCGAGCATAAGCTGCTGTATGGCTCCAAAGGAGCGCGGGCTGAATCGGGAACGGTGGACGGTAGCAGTGACATACCCGAAGAAGATTACGTCTTGCCCTTGGACACCGCGGCGGTACGGCGAGAGGGAACACAGGTAACGATTCTTGCCTGGTTGTTGATGGCCCACTTCGCTGCTGCTGCTGCCGACATCCTTGCGGCAGAAGGGATTGACGCTGAGGTGATCGACGTACGTTCCCTATCGCCGTTCGACTACGACACTATCGGTGCATCGGTCCGCAAGACTGGGCACGTGGTGATCGTCGAAGAAGGACCCAAGACCGGCGGCGTCGGCGCCGAGCTGGCAGCGGGGATAATGGAGCAATGCGGCGACAGCCTCATGGCGCCGATAACTAGGGTCGCTTCGCCCGACGTGCCGGTGCCTTTCGCGCCGGTTCTGGAAAACGCCTACCGGCCCGACACCGAACGCATCGTCGAAGCGGCGCGGCAGCTCTTGAGTTACGAATAGCTGCGAGAGCAACCAGTAAAAGGAGCTTATCATGCTGACTAGAGAACAGGTAATGGCATATCAGGACGAAGCGGCAAAGATGTTTCTCAACGCTGGTATCTACGTTCAGGACGCCGAGAAAGACCAGATCGAAATCGCCGACTTCAATCTCGATCAGTTCCATCAGACAGGATTAGGGGTAATGATCTACGTCAACACCGACCGCTGCTGCGCCAAGGAACTGGCTATGTGGCCGAGCCAAACCTGTCCCCAACACCTACACCCGACTATCGATGGAAAGTCGGGCAAGGAAGAAACTTTTCGTTGCCGTTGGGGCACGGTTTACCTCTACGTTCCGGGTGAAGCCACCGCCGATCCGCACTGCAAGCCGCCTACCGCCCGTGTTCACACTTACAACATCTTTCACGAAATCGTACTCAAGCCCGGCGATCAATACACCCTCTCTCCGGATACCTGGCACTGGTTTCAGTCTGGTGATGAAGGCGCCGTCGTTTCCGAGTTCTCGACAGCCAGTACCGACGACCAGGATGTGTTCGCCGACGAGGAGATCCAACGGGCTACGAAGATCGTCGACTGACACGGGCGAGGGCTTGTCCAAATGGATCTTCGCGGGGCGGTACTAGAGTACTGCGGCTCGGAGCACTTCCGATTTTTGGACGATGCCCTGAAGCCTTACGCCGAAGACCTGCTGTCGTTCTGGAGCGAGCAGATCGACATGTCGGTGACGGAGGAAATGTCGTCGTCACTCAGCGCGGTTGCCAGATTGGATCTTCCGGAAAACGTGCGCCGCGCCACTCCAGATTTATTACGGACGTTTTTCGATTACCTCGAGGCCAGTGGGAAGCTTCCCGGATCCGCCGATTGGAGCGTCGCTCTCGATCGTTGTGAAACTGAGTATCTAGAAAGTTTCAGGGCCGATGGTACAGTGCGGGGGAAAACAAAGCGCAAAAGTTTCAAATCTGTCGGCAGAAACGATCCGTGCCCTTGCGGCAGTGGCAAGAAATACAAGAAGTGCTGTTTAGGTCTGTTCGACTAACTGCGATCAGGCTTCTACCAACGCAAACTCTCTGAGCACCTCGCTGCGCGTCGGATGTTTGAGGCGGCATAAGGCGCGTTCTTTAATTTGGCGGATCCGCTCGCGCGATTTCCCGAAGTGGGTGCCGATCTCCTCGAGCGTCATTGTTTTGATGCGATCCAGACCATAATACATGCAGACGACGCTGTGTTCCATCTTCGACAGGGAGCTCATAGCGTTGGACAGCTCCCGCTTCAGCTCCTTACGAACAAGTTCCTCCTCCAGATCGATAGTCGGGTCCTCTTGAATGAGCTTCCGTAACCGACAGTCTGGTCCGTTGTCGATTTCGGGGCCCTCTAAAGGCACCGAAGTCTGCAGGATCTGGAGCAGGTGTTCCACCTGAATCATTTCAACGTCTAGCTCGTCGGCGATCTCAGCCAACGAAGGTCGTCGATGCAATAGCCGCTCAAGATCTCGGATAGCGCCGTTAACGCGGGTGATCTCGTCGATCTGATTGAACGGTAAACGCACCAGGCTCGAGTGATCCTTGAGTGCCTGCATAATCGATTGGCGTATCCACCACACGGCGTACGAGATGAACTTGAAGCCTCGATCGCCATCGAACCGGGTGGCGGCAATAATCAAACCGAGATTGCCGACGCCAATCAGATCGGACAAAGGCAGTCCTTTGCCTTGGAACTGTGATGCCATTGAAACCACGAATCTGAGGTTGGCTTCGATCAACGTGGACAGCGCCTCTTCGTCCCCGGACCTGATCCGCTGGGACAGGTCTTTCTCCGTTTGCTGCGAAAGACCTGAAGAGGTTCCGATATCCTTGCAGTATTGCTCGATGCTTGCTTCGTATGTCGGTGACTCCATAATGACATCCCCTTTGTTGAAAATCGGGTCTTCTTTAATATCGGAAACAAAGAGTAAACCACTGTGATTCGGATCACGTCAATCGACGATTGTTTCCACCTTTTTCATTACGGCCAAACTGCCGTCTCGAAAGGAGAACTAGTGGAAGCAGCGGAGTGGGGCGACTTTGTTGTTGAAAATAAAGAGGTTTTGATGGATCAGATGTTGGGATGGATTCCCTTGGCGAAGTTTACCGATATCTTTCCAGGCACGCCTTATACGGTTTACCTGCAAAAAAAACGCGGTTCGCTAAACATTACCTTCGAATCGGTGCGCCTCGAGTTCGACCGACAAGGGCGTATGATCGGCCTCGAAATAGTTCCCTCCGCCAACAGCCGTCACGCACCATAGTCCCATTTTTAGGGTATTGAAGCTTTTTCTGCCCTTCAGTATCTTCTGCGCCCGCCCAACACGTTGAGTTGAATGGTAATCTCACCCATTCCGCAACTACACCGCTATCATCTCACGTTGACCCGAAAAGGCAACCACATGGCCAAGGATTTGAAGCTCTCGGAAATCAAATACGAAAAGAAGGGCATGATCGCCTACGTTAGTCTCGATACCGGCGATCCGTTGAACACCTACACCAATTCTACTCTCAACGAACTCAACGATGTTTGGAAGGACTACAACGAAGACGGTGATTTGCGGGCGGCGATTCTGTCCGGCACAGGCAAGAACTTCTGTGGGGGCCACAACCTCAAAGCCACCGAGTCTCTGGCATCGGAGCCGCCGGCGATCCATTACGGCGATGTGAAAGTACTGAAACCGACCATCGCCGCAGTGGGAGGATACGCTCTGGGCGGTGGTTGCAGCCAAGCATTAGCGTGCGATATGATGATCCTTGCCGAGGACGCTAAGATCGGATATCCCCAAGCCAAGATAGGCATCATCTCAATTGGCGGGCCGCAACGTCTCCCTCGTCTGATTCCCGGATTAGCTCAGTGGTATCTGTTCTCCGGTGAGTTTATCGAAGCGGCTGAAGCCCACCGCTTGGGACTATGTCTCAGGATTGTTCCCACCGACCAACTCTTGGAGGAAGCAACCAAAGTGGCGGAGGTTTTGTGCCAAAGCTCCCCGGACTCGATTCGCACCCTGAAGAAGTCGATCGAAGCAGGAAGCCAGCTGCCCTTGAACGATGCCCTGGCGCAATCGAAAAAAATAGCCGCTTGCTATGAGTCGTCCGCCGTCTACCAGCAGAACCTTCAGGACTTCATCGACAAGAAAGAACCCGCTTTCAAAACCCAAAAGAAGTGAGATCGAAGCTCGTTCGCTGTCTCAGATTGACAGCTTTAAGAAGCGGGGGAATCAACGAGTAGAATGCATCGCTTTCTTTTCGGCCTGGCAGGTTTGCTGTTCGTTGTCGTGGTTGCGGGAACAATCTTTTTCTACGGGATTAATCCCCACGTTTCGTCGCCGAAGAAACTGTCCATATCAGGCGATCAGGAAATGTACGACCGCGGCGAGTATCTGGTAAAGCACGTTACCCTCTGCCTAGATTGTCATTCGGAGAAAAACAACGAGTACTTCAGTGGGCCGATCGTTAAGGGGACAGAAGGAAAGGGTGGTCAGGAAATCCCCGGAGCGCCCGGCAAAGTCTACGCCTCAAACATAACTAGATACGGATTGTACGGTTGGCGCGATGAGCACATCAAACGCGCCATCACCGTCGGCGTCGATAAGGATGGCGAACCCTTGGTGCCGATGATGCCATACAGCGAGTATCGCTATCTTTCTAACGAAGATGCTAATTCCATCATATTTTTCTTGCGTGGATTGAAATTGATCAAGAACTACGTACCTGACTCGGATATTGATTTCCCGGTGAATTTGATTTTTCGCACTTTGCCTCAGGAAGCTGATCCCCAGAAGACCCCCAATTTTCGCGACAAGATGGCAAGAGGGAAGTACCTCGCCCGAATTGCCAGGTGCATGTTCTGCCACACCCAAGTCAACAAAGACGTACCAGTCTCTGCAATGAGTTTCGCAGGCGGTCACGAGTTCCCGTTACCAGGCCTGGGGGTTGTGCGTGCTTCCAACCTTACGCCCGATGCCAAGACCGGGATCGGTTTGTGGTCCGAGAAGGATTTTGTAAAGCGGTTCAGGACTTATGCCGACTCCAGTGGTAAGCACATTCCCGTATCGGAGGTTGGCTTTCAGACCGTCATGCCGTGGACCATGCTGGCCGGTATGCACGATCGCGATCTGAAAGCGATCTACAGCTACCTGCGTACGGTCGAACCGATCGAGAATTCAGTCGAGCGTTTTACACCCGAAAACTGAATCTCGATCACAAAGAAATTTACAATTGAAATAAAAGATCGGACTCTTCGCCGCGGGTATCGAGCAGTACTGGACTGAAGCCGACGCCACGAAGCTTGCTGTGGATCTGGACAATGTGTTCGAGGTGGTTTATCCCGAGCTGGTGGCCAACGTGGAGGCATCTCGCCGAATAGGCGAAGTCTTGCGGCGGGACAAACGTCGATATGACGTTGATGTATCACGCTGACCTAAGTCGGTCGACGACGTCATGATCATCGCTATGACGGAAGAGGTCAGAACACCTTTTCTATGCTATTCTACTTCCAAGGTTTCCGCAGCCTTCTGGATCTCGACGACTTGGTCGAAGCCAGTTGCTCCCAAGGCAACAACATAGTGGTGCATATTTACAGGACCTTGGAGAGCATATTGAAGTCAACATTGCGGCTTCGCACGTCCATCACTATCTGACCGCATAGGTGTGACCTGCAACGGTCTCGAATCGGATTAGGTTGCCATCCGCCGAGGCGACAATCGCAGTATTTGTTTCCTGATTTACGATTTCCACATCATCTACCGGCCATTGGAGTGTGCACTGACCGCCAGCGGTGCTGTGAATCACAGTAGCTTCGATATTTCCTTCTTCCAAACGCGAACTCACCAAGAACCCACCTTCACTTCGCAGCGATTCGAAACGGGCGTTTTTATCACGCGGCCACGCTGGGAACAAGCGCAAGATGCCTCCATAGCTCTGGAACAGCAGTTCAGATATAACAAACGGCATGGTGTAATCCTCTACCTGAATGCTGTAGGGGTACATCTGCAGACCGTTCAAGTTGAGATCAGCGATGTTGAACATCGCCGGATTCCCGGAAGGATACCGACAGGATAGGACGGCGTGGCGTACCATGTGATAAGCTTTTTCCATCTTCAAGCGCGCGGCCGGTACATCGAGGCTGAAGGAAAGAAAGTTGTGGGTAAATGCCTCATCGGTGCGAAATTCCTCCATCGCCTCGCGAATGACCTGAGTCAGCTCTGAATCCGATTCCGGGTCTACGTCCTCTCCGGGGAAAATCAGGGGACCGGTTATGTATCCGGCGTATAGAAAGGTGTCGGAAGAGTAGAGCTCGGCAGCTTCGACCTCTTTGTGTTCCGCGAGCCGCTTCTTACCGTCGTACTCTACGATCTTGTAAGCGGGCACTCGTTTCAGTCCTTCTCGCCAGCGGTTTTGCCACTCCTCGTCGATGCCGAGATCCTCAGCGGATCGGATGGCGGCGCGAAAAGCATACTTGAAGAACAGCAGATCTTGGAAGACGTTGCGGTACGAGGGCAAGCTTTCCAAGCAGGCACTGGGATATATGTCGCCGCCGCAGCGATCTTGGAACTTCTCCATGAAATTCCAGTAGAACTGCGCTACCTTCTTAATCACCGGGTAACCGGTTTTCCGAAGCCATTCGGTATCTCTGGTGTAGAGGTAATACTGCCAATACTGGCCCAGAGTCCAGCCCGACAAACCTAGCTGCCGGCCGTTGGTATTATTAATGTACATTTTTTGCGGCGGCAGGAACGGAAGCACGGAAACATCGAAATGGGCACCATCGACACCATAGTCTTTCTGTGCGCGCCATTCTGCCGACGGCAGATGGTCTCCAATTGCCGAGAAGTACGGCTCGGACATCTCGCAATGGTTGGTGACCAGTACCGGGTAGAAATTCTTTTGGAAGTTCTTGTCCATGTGATAATCGCTGTGCCACATGGCGGCATCCCAGGTGGTCATATTGCCGAAGAGTCCTGGTGCCTGTTTCCCTTCTTTCAGGGTGCAGGCTAGCAGATAGAGGTCCCGATACCATGCGGATTCGAGCTCTTTGTCTGCCAGTTCAACCGATGACCGCTCCCAGAAGGAAGCCCACCACTCTTTCTGGGATTCCAGCAGCAGGTCGTACCCCTGGGTATGGGCATGAATTGCCAGCTCGATGGCGCGTTTGGAGTCGTGCGAATCGCGGGTGGTTGCCACCGCGAAGAAGTGATCCGCCACCGCATCAGCTTTTGGCAGTGATATGATCGATTCGTAGCGTTGATCCAGACGCCCGCCAGGCGCTACCCCAGCCAGGGTCCAGGCGAATGGATCTACCGCATCGTCGCCGGGGATCTCCTGGGTTAGCGTGACCAGCCGCTCCAATGGGGCTTTCAACACTGGATCGGGAATCGAGGCATCAACGGCATCGGGCCACTTGCGCATGATCAGCTTGGCCCAACCGCCCCAATCTAGGTTTCCCTTTACTTCCACCCGCAGGCAGAAGATATTGGACTCGGCCCAGACAAATCCTTCCAAACGAATGACGGCATCGTCGCGATAGCGAAATTCGATGCTCACCACGCCCTCCTCTATTGAAAGGCGGCTGTCCATCGGCGTGGTGCTCAAGCCGGGTCCAACGAATACAATCTCGCCAACACGCTTCGGGCACGGACGGCAGTAACGGCCGTTTTCGTAGAATGCGGGCGTTGCATATACCGTACGGACATCAAGAGGTATCGCCTTCTTGCCGACCGGATTCAGCATCCAGGCGGGTTGTCCCGGTCCCAAATTTCCGGTCTGTCCTGAGCGAAACGCTTCGACTCCGTACTCTTCGATCAGCTTTATGAGGTCGTCGTGTTTGAGAATGTCTGCTTCAGCGTTGCTGTCGAAGCGGGCATCCCAGACGTCGTTCTTACCCAAACTGAATCTGAGTTCGAACGGGTTCCCGTACATGATAGCGCCGAGATCCCCGTTGCCAAGGACCATGCCCTCGAAAAACGACACCAATGGTCCACTGCCGACAAAGTCGTGATCACCACTTCGCTGCTTGGCCATATCTTTAAATCTCTCCTTTTTTGGTCGAACGCGACGGCGTTAGGCGGTGACAGTGGGTCATAGGACGACCGATGGGGATTAACCGCCAAAGTGCGGTCCTCACGATAAATAGTAAGGGATCTGGTCGTTGTAGGGCAGGACGGAATTGGGGTTAGCAAAAACTGGGTTGGTGTCGTTTATTTTTAGGTTTAAAGCGCCCTTTCTAAAAGCGGATGAGCGAATGACATCCAGCACTGCCGAAGTCACATTACCCGCGGCCACCAAAATGCGCCCCGGCGATGCGGTCTGCATCGGAGTGTTTACAGAGGACAACCCGCAGATGCTCAGGGCGGACGTGGCGTTGTTTTCCAAGTATCTGGAACCATGAAGATTGGTTTTACAGGCCTCGAACTACCCGAAGGCAAAACCAAATACAAAGATGTCAAGCTGGAAGCTCTGGCGGAGAAGGACAAGCCGAAGAAGGTTTCGCCCTATTTCGCCGAGTTCATTCGTGATGAATTTATTCAGTGCGACGCCATTGTCGTTGCTACCGATGCTATTCTGGACGTGCTAATAAACGACATGGACAGTCTGGAGAACCGCATCCCCCGGGCGGCTGCCGCGGAGATTTCGGTTTTGGAGAAGTGTCTCGCACAGCTGGAAGAAGAGATCCCGTTGTGCGACGTTGAGTTCAGTGACGAAGAGGCCGAAGTGCTGGCATCAATCAATCCGTGCAGTATGAGTCCGGTTGTCCAAGTCGAACCTGGAACCGATGTCAACGAGATAATCCGCTCGGCGCTCGCCAAAGCTGGGCAGATGTTTTTCTATACGGCCGGTCCCCAGGAATCCCACGCTTGGATAGTGCCGCAGGGATCGGACATCATCACCTGTGCCGGTAAGATTCACACCGATTTGGCGCGAGGGTTCATCAAGGGGGACGTGGTGACTTTCGAAGATTACATGAAGTGTCACAATTTCAACGATTGTAGGTCGAAAGGCGTCGCCAAGCTGGTCGACCGCGGTTACATCGTTCAACCAGATGAAGTCATCGAGATTCGTTTCAGCGTCTGACAAATCGTACCGGCGGCCTAGGTTGGTGGCGGAGTTCACCTTCTTTCAGCACTGTAACTGCTTTGTAGTGGGTGCCACACGGCCGCATATGATTGTCCGACTACCGAGGCCAACGTAAACACACCACCGAGATCGCGGTTTTTGACATGCTACTGGAAACGGTCTTTTCCGATCCCTGACGGTTGATACGATAGCGTTCGAAGCCGCTCCTATTCCTTGAGCAACACACCAACCAAAGGAGAGATCATGCCCCCTGTGAAAGCAGAAGTACTTGAAGGATTCAAGGAGTTCGATTCAGCGACCATTTTCAACGCCGTGGTTCGCAAACTTGGATTGCCTAACTACGATTACACCGACCATACGATTCGGTATCTTTCTCCCGAATTTGGATCAGTGATTGGTTACGCCGTCACCGCTGAGGTAACCACTAACGACGCCGATTCACCCGTGTTACCTTGGGACGACTATTACCAGGCACTGAACGATACGGAAGCGCCGGTGGTGGCAGTCATGAAGGACGTGGATTCGTCGCCCGGCCGCGGTGCTAGCTTTGGGGACGGCATGGCGCGCATTCACAAACAGCTCGGAGTTGTCGCGGCTATCGTCGATGGCACCATACGCGATCTGGAGGGTATTCGTCAGGTGGAGTTGCCTATGTTCGGATGGGGCACTGTTCCCGGTCACGGCGTGTTCAATCTCACTCGCGTGGATACACCGATTACTGTGGGCCAGCTGCGCATTCAACCCCGCGACTTGATTTTTGGCGATGGTGATGGATGCGTGCGCATAGCTCAAGAGCACGCCGAAGAGGTCCTCAAACTTTGTCACGACGTGAGAGAATTCGAGAATGGTGTCCATGTGTTCACCGATGCGCCCGACTTCACTTTCGAAAAATGGAAAGAGTATAGAGCGGCACAGGCAAAAAAATAGTGCCCCCGCAGTGACGCGGCACCATTGAGACGGAGTGCGGAAAGATGTCTCTCACAGCCGGACAGATCGATTTCTTCAAGTCCCACGGGTATTTGATCCTTGGTAAGATATTGGATGGAGAGGAGCTCCAACGGTATCAAGAAGTCTTCGGCCGAGATTGGGAGCAGATGCAAACCCATTGGTACGGTGGTGGCAAGCAGACGATGAACTGTGACGCACTGGTTACGTCTCCCGAATTTGACGGCATCATCCGTCACCCCGAAGTGCTGCCGCCATTGCGCGCGCTGATGGGTGGCGAAGTCTGCTTCTCGGAGCTCTGCATTCGCCACATGGCACCGCACGAAGGCGAGCTATCGAGAGCTTGGCACCGCGATCGCTACCACTGGCTGGAGCATCCGTATCGCATGGATTACATGCAGCTTATGGTATACTTGACAGATGTGGACGAGACCACACACTGTTTCTCCATTTCGCCGGAAGCGGCAAACGATGAGATTCTTGAAACCAACGACCAAGTGGCGAGGCGTGATATCCGTGATCTGCATGGCGCCGCCGGCATCGGTATCTTGTTCAACGTATCGGTGGTGCACACTGCTACAGTGCGTCCCACGCGGAGTGTAAGAAAATCAGTGCAGATCTACTACGGCCACCGGGACCGTCCCTACCTGAGTGAGGATTCCTTGATACCCTCGCAGTGGCGCGATCATGAAGATCCGGAAGTGAGGGGGTTTTACGGCGTTCTGAACGGAAAAACAAAGAAGTACATCGAACGTACTAAGGGACGCGGTGAGATCGGCAAGGCAGAGATGCTTTCCATACTGGTTGAATTGGACATCGAGAGTGGCAAAAGGAAGAACTAATCTCGTCGTCAGCGCTCAATGCGGGCGAAAATCGACTTAAGATACCGTCCTTCTGGAAAAGCCGGGTTAACTGTGTGATCGGGTGGCTGCAAATTGAAGGCTATGATGCGTACATCGACCTCTGCACCGACTGCGGCTCGTCGCACGATCTGAAAGAAATCCTCAGGTGTGACTTGGGTCGAGCAGGAACTCGTGAACAGCAATCCCCCGGGGCGCAGAATCCGCATGGCGTTGCGATTCAACTTGGTGTAGATACCCATCGCTTTTTTGAGTTGGCCGCGCTTGCGCAACAACGACGGAGGGTCCAGCGCGACCACATCGAACTGCGGTTCCCGCGCGTTCAGCAGGTCGAGATATTCAAAGGCGTTGGCGCGCACCATTTGATAGCTGGAGCCCTCCGCACAGTTGTTTTCTAGATTCAAACGTCCCGACTTAAACGCCGCTGACGATATATCAATACTCACAGTTCGCTTGGCGCCGCCGCTGAGGGCGTGCGCAGAGCATCCGCAGGTGTACGAGAAACAGTCTAGAACTTCCTTGTCTTTGCAGAGCCGACCCAGCGTCAAACGATTTTCGCGCTGATCCAGAAAGAATCCAGTCTTCTGCCCACCGTACGCATCCACCGCCAGCCGGGTCTTCTCTTCAAAGATCTCTATATACTGGGGCGGTGCCTTGCCCCGGCACACCCCGGTGGGTCTATCGACCATGCCCTCGGCGCGCCGGGTGCCGACATCGCTGCGCTCGAAGATGCCCTGCGGTTGTGCCTGTTCCGCAAGGATGTCGAGAAGAAGATCGCGCTGATTTTCCATGCCTTGGGTGTGGATCTGGATGACCAGAAAGTCGGCATATTGGTCCACCACCAAGCCGGGCAGTCCATCGTTTTCGCCGTGAACCAGTCGCCAAGCGTTTGTTCTTTCGGCGAGACCACATTCGCGACGGAGCGCGATCGCGATGGAAAGGCGCTTATGAAAAAAAGCGGAATCGATGATTTGATCTGGATCCCAAGTCAACAAACGCACTGGGATCTGGGAACGAGGATTGTAGAATCCGCGGCCAACAAAACGATGTCGATGATCTACAACGTCAACGAGGTTGCCTGAGGCGACTTCGTCTGGTGGTCGTTCGACGGCGCCGCTGAAAATCCACGGATGGCCGTTACGTGGCGTGCGTTCCACCCCTCGTCGCAACACCAACTCAGGACAGTTCATCCGGGAGGCCTTCGTTGTTTCGTACGAATGGAAATCAGTCCAGATCCTTGGCGCAGCGAAAGCCGATTGTGGGCGAACCCCGTTCGGGTGTGTGGTAGGAGCGCGAGGTTGTGCTGATGTGCTCTACACCGTCTTCCCAGCAACCGCCGCGTACGACCTTGTAGTCGCCGGTTTCAGGTCCAGTAAGATTATCTGGCCCCAGTACGATCACTGGCTGCCACCAATCGCTGACCCATTCAGCGACGTTCCCCGCCAGGTGATGGATCCCATCAGGCGTGGTGCCATCAAGCACGGCGTATACACTCACCGGTTCCGTTTCGAAACCGCCGTATAAAGCGCGATTCAGTGACGGGCTCTTGTTTCCCCAAGGATATATGCGGTCAAGTTTTCCTTTGGCGGCAATCTCCCATTCTGCCTCGGTGGGCAATCTTTTGCCGACTGAGCGACAATAAGCATCCGCGTCCCGCCAGTTCACATTCGTTGCCGGCGCGTCGGGACGTTCCAGCAGTTTGTCCGTTTTCCCCTTGAATTGCGCAAAAGCTATCTGGCTGATCTCATACGGATCTATAAAAAATGAGTCGAGATTGACCGGTTGTGGATTCACCGAAATATCCTTGATGTTCCCGACATGGAACTTGCCGCCGCGGACGAGAACCATCTCGGTGCTGATCAGTTGGGATGCGGCTTGAATCAGCTTCTTAGCAGCGTATTTCGAAGGTGTCACAATCGCGTCGACTTTTTTGCCGAGACTCTGATCGATCACTCGCAGCACACTTCCGGTTTGAACGTCTACAATCTTGAGATTCAGCTGATATTTTTGACGTACCCGGTTGACGCGCAGCAAAACGAGCTTGTCGACGTTTAGTTGTTGTCCAAGGGTGGCGGCGGATTTCTGATTTGTAACGCCAGATTGCTGGAACGCGACCTCTTCCAGCAATTTTTTTAGCTGAGTCCGCTCCACCAGGGTGAATTTGCTGCTGTTGCTCAGCTCTTCTTCCACGGCGGAGAGTACAATCCCGGCAATCTCCTTGGTGCCAACGTTCTCTCCGGCGTCGACGACGGCGATCTTAATGTTTTGGGCTTCAGTGTATCCAAAGGACAACAATGAGATGACTGCTGCAACTAACGGAAAAGCGAATTTCGAGTTCATTTTATCGTCTCTCGTATAATCTATAGTGAATATCAGTCTCTATCGAGACACTTCAGTTGAGATGTCGTTTCACCTGACTTCGTACGAGCTTCCTCAGCTCGGGATCATCGACGCAGAAGATGCGGAAAATCTTAGCTTGATCCTCGAAGTTCATTAGCAGTGAGTCCCGCAGTCGGGAAACCTCTGGATCGTCGAATGCCAGCGGATCGTGTTTCTCGCCGGGGATATCGGCGCCAAAAAACACCTTCAAATCAACTTCAGGGCTCTTGTTGAAGCTAGGGATGTCGATGAGGATCTCGTGTCCCATCATTTCACGCTCGAGCTGCTCGCCGAATATGCGACCCAGTTCCTGCTCTTTGTCCCGCCGCTTGTCGGGATGGCGGTAGAGATCGTAGAAGAAGTGCAACAACTCCCGCTTGCGCTCACCGGGAGTGATGAAATTCCCCAACTTGTGCAGTCGTCTGACAATGGTGCCCTCGAGCAATTGCGCGGCGCCTTCCAATCCCAAGCGACGCTGTTCCTCGCGCAACATAAGGATGAGCTCGCTTTCGGAGATGCCGTGGAAATCGTGGAGACGCAGCTGACAGCTCGAATGGATGAGCACATCCTGCACGGCGCGTTTAAACATCGCCGTAGCCGAACGCACCGTGTGATGCCAGTAGACGTTGCGGTACATCTGATAGTTGGTGAATACCAATGCTTCTACCGCTGAAACGCCCTTGCTGGTTATGGCTAGGCGATTGCGGCAGGGGTCGTATTTGATCGAGGCGATCAGGCGGTCGCGATTGACGCTCTCGCCGAAAGGCACACCGCAAAACAACGAATCCCGCAGCAGATAGTCGATTTTGTCCGGATCCAGCGTGCCGCTGAGGATATTGGCAAGTAACAGTTGACGTCGGGGTATCTGGATACTCTTGTTGCGGTAGTCGATGACATTGGCTACCGCCACGGGGTCCAGGTCGAATTCGTTGCGCAAGACGCGGTTAATGCTTCGGTTGGGATCGAGAATGATTTGTCGAGCGCGCTCTTCGTGGTGTACGAAAAAGGGTGCTAGCTCTTCGAGAGTATGCGAAAAAGGATAATGTCCGATGTCGTGAAGCACGGTGGCGGCGACAAACACCCGAATATCCTCGTCCTCTAGTTCCAATGGCGGTTCGGAATTCAACAGCCGCAGCAAGAATTGTTTGGCGAGATGATAAACCCCCAGAGAATGCTCGAATCGGGAGTGGCGGGCGCCCGGATAGACCAGATTGACGAAGCCCAACTGCGTAATTCCGCGAAGTCGTTGGAAATCTTCGGTGTCTATTAGGGCGAGAACGGGCTCAGGGACATGGATGTAACCCCAGACGGGGTCGCGAATTGCTTTTCCATGGTCTCCGAGAAGAAAGTGATCCATGATCGGCAAATTATCCCGGCCCAATTACCCTGTCAAGAAATCGTCCCGGACAGGGTAATCCGATCGAAAAACGGAGTCGGCGAAGAAGTCCGACGCCTTGGTGCGGGTGTCCGCAAAGCATTATTTGCGGCTTCGCAAGGCATGTTAAAGAGGATATTTTGACCGACGCCAAAAGCTCCCATCTGGTTGACACAAAAAGGGTTAACTTCTATAATTTGGAGCTCTATTCGAAAGAAATTGACCAAGCGCTGGAGAGCACCTAGGTAAAAGGAAAAAAATGGAACGAACACTGATGATTATCAAACCCGATGCGGTGGCCAAAAATGCCGTCGGGGAGATAATTCGACGCGTAGAATCGGAAGGTTTCGTGCTCAAGGAGCTGCGAATGATGCAATTCGCCAAAGACGAAGCCGAAGAATTCTACGGCGTTCATCGCGACAAGCCGTTTTTCCCCGAGCTCATTACTTGGATTTGTTCTGGATCGGTGATACCTATGGTATTGGAACGCGAAGACGCGGTAGTCTATTTGCGCGGTTTTATTGGCGAAACTGACAGCACCAAGGCGGCCACAGGTACCATTCGCGCGGATTTTGGCGCCAACATCCAAAGCAACGCGGTTCACGCTTCTGATTCTCCAGAAAACGCCGCTCACGAGATCGGACTGATCTTCGGTAACTGATGGCTCGTGCTGCCGACTCTCCGATCACCGAGATCTTTTTGGATGACCTGGAAGAAGGCCTGGCAGATCCAGTGCTTGAAGTGGATGCGTCCGTCGTGGAATTCGAGGACGACTACTTTTCGCTAATAGAGCCGGCGCAAGTGCGTCTGAACATCGGCAGAAGCATCGAGACCTATACCTTTAGCGGTTCCATCGGCTGCATCGTAAGCGGAGAATGTTGTCGGTGTCTGGAAATGATCGAGGAACCTTTGGAGACCGACTTTCGGCTCTTGGTGCAGCGCAAACAAGCCTCCGAAGAGGAACTCGAAGCGATGGCCGAAGAAGAAGAAGTGATGATTCTCGATCCGGGTACGAAAAGTTTAGATCTGAAAGAAGAGATCCGTGAAGCCCTATTTCTGGCGCTGCCGTTGCGGGTCTACTGCAAGCCGGACTGCAAGGGATTGTGCGCCCAGTGTGGTGCCAATCTGAACAAGAGCGAATGTGATTGCACGGAAAAACCGGACGATTCGCGCTGGGCGGCCTTGAAGGAGCTCAAGTTTCAGTGAGCACGCCAACGGGAACGATCAATCGACAGGAGGAAGCAACGTGGTAGCAGTACCCAAAAGACGTATCTCGCGCACCCGCAGGGATAAGCGCCGCACTCATTGGAAGTTGAAACGGTCTGCCATGGCGACATGCGCGCACTGTGGACAACCGGCTGTTCCTCACAGAGTCTGTAGCAGCTGCGGGTTTTACAAGGGCAGGGAATACATCGAGCCGAAAGATTGAAGCGTAAAAAACTGAATACGCACATCGAGGCAACGAGTGCCAGCAGATCGAAAATCATATAGCTCCGTCATTACGGCGGCTGCACATTACCTGCCTGAGAAAGTCATCACCAACGACCAACTGTCCGAATTCGTGGAAACCTCCGATGAGTGGATCCGTGATCGCACGGGCATCGGAGAGCGACGTTTCCTGGACGGCAAGCCGACTTCCTTTATGGCCAATCAGGTGGCACGGCAGATCTTGGAGCAGAAACAGCTGGATCCGGCCGAAATCGATCTGATCATTGTTGCCACTGTAACCCCCGACATGTTTTTTCCATCCACCGCCTGCTTGGTGCAGAACGAGATAGGCGCCAGTAAAGCTTGGGCTTACGATCTCTCCGCGGCTTGCTCTGGATTCGTTTATGGCCTCGTCGCCGGCTCTCAATGCATACAAAGTGGTGCCCTGGAAAAGGTGTTGGTAATCGGCGCCGACAAGATGAGTGCGATCCTCGATATGGAGGATCGCAACACCTGCGTCTTGTTCGGTGATGGCGCCGGCGGTGTGTTGCTGGAACGTTCGGAAGAAGAGGATGTCGGCTTGCTCGATTTCGAGCTGCACGCCGATGGATCCGGCACCGAGTGTCTGCATATCAAGGGAGGCGGGAGTCTGCACCCGGCGAGCAATGAATCGGTGGACGCCCGCATGCATTATGTGCGTCAAGAAGGCCGCACAGTCTTCAAGTTCGCTGTCACCAAGATGTCAGAGGTTTCCCTCAATCTGATGCAGCGCAATGGCCTAAAGGGCGAAGACTTGAAGCTCTTCATACCGCATCAGGCGAACCAGCGCATCATCGACGCTACTGGCGCGCGTTTGAATCTACCTCCGGAAAAGGTCTTCTCCAATATCGAACGCTACGCCAATACTACCGCCGCCACGATACCCATCGCCATCTCGGAGGTTAGCCAAAACGGAAAATTGAACAGGGGCGATCTGGTTTTGCTTGCCGCTGTTGGTGGGGGCCTGACGTGGGGAGCGGCACTCTTCAAGTGGGCATGTTGAAATGAGTGGTCTCGCCTTTCTGTTTCCGGGGCAGGCGTCGCAATACGTCGGCATGGGCAAAGATCTGTACGAACATTCGCCAGTAGTCCGCGAGCTGTTCGATCTGGCCGATAAAGAGTTGGAGACCGGGTTGACCGAGCTCTGTTTCAACGGACCCGAAGAAGCATTACGTCAGACGGCTATTACGCAACCTGCGGTCTTCGTGCACAGCGTTGCGGCACTGTTTCTGTTGCAACAGGGAGGCTTGCGTCCCGAATGCGTCGCTGGCCACAGCCTCGGCGAATATTCCGCTCTAGTGGCCGCCGAAGTCCTGGATTTCGAATCCGGACTGCGATTAGTTAAAAAACGCGGGGAACTGATGCAAGCTGCAGGCGACAAAAGGCCGGGGGCAATGACTGCAATCATGGGTCTGGACGATCAGGCGGTGTTGGATCTCTGTCTGGCTTCGACAGGAATGGTGGTGGCCGCCAACTTCAATGCCCCGGGCCAACTGGTGATATCGGGGGAAAGCGAGGCGGTGAAAGAGGTTTCCTCGGCGGCGGGCGAAGCCGGGGCTAAGAAGGTGGTGCCGCTGCCGGTCAGTGCGGCTTTCCATTCTCCTCTTATGGAGCCGGCGGCGCTCGAGCTGATGAAGCTACTGGATCAAGTGCCTTTTTCCTCTCCCAAAGTTCCAGTGATTACGAACGTCGGTGCTACAGCGGTTACCAGCGTCGACGAGCTGCGTGCTCAGCTGAGTGCGCAAATGACTAATCCGGTCCGCTGGGCCGGCTCGATGGTCTGTCTACGCAGTCTAGGTGTTGAGCGCGCCATTGAGGTGGGGCCGGGGAGTGTGCTCAAGGGATTGTTTCGCCGCATCGATCGCGCGGTTAGTGTGAGTAATGCAGCATGCGTGGACGAGATTGAGGCGGCCAAGATGGCCGCAAGTACGGATTGACGCTGGTGGTCTGGAACCCGGAAAACGATGGCCCACTAGGCGATAAAGTTGCTTTGGTTACCGGTGGCAGCCGTGGTATCGGACGCGCGATCTGTGAGGAGTTCTCGCGCCAGGGCGCCAAGGTGGGCATTCTCAGCACCACCATCAATGGCGCCCGTGCTGTTGCCGACAACATGACCGGCGCGACGCTGGTGCTGGCGGCAGACGTCGAGAATGCCGTTGCGGTCCAAGATGCGGTCAATCAAGTCGTGAACCAGTTTGGCAAGTTAGATATTCTAGTCTGCAATGCCGGAATTGCGCGGGACAACCTGCTGCTGCGGATGTCAGAACAAGATTGGGATGCGGTGCTCACTACTAATCTGAAAGGTGCTTTCAACTGCACCAAAGCGGCGGTTCGGCCCATGATGAAAGCCAAATCGGGACGCATCATCGCCATTTCCTCCGTCGTGGGTATTTGCGGGAACCCGGGACAATCGAACTACGCGGCTTCCAAGGCCGGCTTGATCGGTTTCGTGAAATCGATGGCAAGGGAGTTGGCAACTAGGAACATAACTGTAAACGCAGTTGCTCCCGGTTTTATCGAAACGGACATGACTAACGACCTCGCGGAAGCGGCCAAGAACTCGCTGTTGAGCCAGGTCCCCATGGGACGACCCGGTACGGCGGACGAGGTCGCGAAAGGAGTTGCCTTTCTCGCTTCGGACCAGTCAGCTTACATCACGGGCCAAGTTCTGCAAATAGATGGGGGCATGGCGACTTAGTGGGAAAAAAGGGCGTGCAACTGGATATCCAGTTAATCAAGGGGATTTTGCCACACAGGTATCCGTTTCTTCTCCTCGACCGGATTGTCGAGTTGGTGCCAGGAGAGCGGATTGTCGGAATTAAGAACGTCACTGCGAACGAGCCGTTCTTCCAAGGTCATTTCCCCGACTTCCCCGTAATGCCAGGAGTCTTGATATTGGAGGTGCTGGCGCAGGCAGGGGCTGCCATGATGCTCAAAGCGGCAGAAGACGCAGGTGGCAAGGTCCCGTACCTGGCCGGCATAGACAAAGCCAAGTTCCGGCGGCCTGTAGTGCCCGGCGACCAACTCCGATTGGAACTGAATGTCTTACGGTGGAGGGGAGCCTCGTGCAAGTTAGAGGGCAAAGCTTTCGTCGGTGAAGAGGTGGTTGCCGAAGCCGAGATCATGGCCGTCCTAGGTGATGCTGCGATGAACAACAACAATTGATCTCAAAGCCGTGAAATCGATCGTTTATTTTACCACATCATTATCTACCGAAACAGGGGGTTGTTATGTCTCCGATTGACCAGCGTGTCCGCGACTTGATCGTCGAGCAACTGGGCGTCAGCCAGGAACAGGTGTCCGACAATGCGTCGTTTATAGATGATCTGGGAGCCGATTCCCTCGATACCGTTGAATTGGTGATGGCGTTCGAAGAGGAGTTTGGAATTGATATTCCAGATGAAGATGCGGAAAAGATGACCAACGTTACTGACGCTGTGAAATACCTGGAAGAACACAGCAAAGCTTGACCGCTACGGAGACCGCTATTTTGTCCAGACGCCGAGTTGTAATTACCGGCCTGGGAGTGTTGGCTCCCAATGGAAACGATGCCGAGACATTCTGGGAGTCCTTAGTCGATGGTCGCTCTGGAATAGGGCCGATCACACATTTCGACACCAGTGATTACGAGGTCAAAATCGCCGGTGAGATCAAAGATTTTGATCCCACCGCGGCACTCGACCGCAAGGAAGCACGGCGCGCCGATCCGTTTGTACACTTCGCCGTCAATGTCGCCCGAGAAGCGTTCAAACACTCGGGTCTCGACGCGGAGAAGATCAACGCCGAGCGCTTCGGCGTGGTCATGGGAACGGGCGTCGGAGGGATCAAGGCATTGGAGGACCAGCACAGCGTTCTCATTGAGAAAGGGCCGAAGCGGGTTAGCCCTTTCCTGGTTCCGATGATGATAAGCGACATGTCGGCGGGCATGGTTTCCATGAAGCTGGGTGCCAAGGGGCCGAACTACTCCATCGTTTCGGCTTGCGCTTCTGGAGCACATGCCATCGGCGAAGCGGCCCGCAAGATCCAGTACGGCGAAGCTGACATCATGGTCGCCGGTGGCTCTGAGGCCGCCATAACCCCCGTTTCCATGGCCGGTTTTACCTCCGCTCAAGCACTGTCGAAGAACAACGAGAACCCACTCACCGCCAGTCGGCCTTTCGACGCCGACCGCGACGGATTTGTGATGGGAGAAGGAGCTGGTGGGGTTATTCTAGAGGAGTTCGAGCACGCTAAGTCGCGCGGCGCTGAGATCTGGGGCGAGTTTGTCGGCCTCGGTTTCACCGCTGACGCTTACCACCAGACCGCCATGGTTCCGGGAGGAGAAGGTGGTGTAAGAGCGATGAATCTGGCATTGAAAGATGCCAGACTCGGCCACGACGAAGTCGGCTACATCAATGCCCATGGTACATCGACGCCATTGGGCGATCCAGAAGAGACTACTGCCATCAAAACCGCGTTCGGTAATGCGATCGCCAAGCTGGCGGTCAGCTCCACCAAGTCGTGTACCGGTCACCTGCTGGGCGCGGCGGGGGCGGTCGAGAGCATCGCCTGCATATATGCTCTCAAACGCGGCATATTGCCGCCGACCATCAATCTGGATACCACTGATCCTTCTTGCGATCTGGATTACGTGGCCAACAATGCACGCGAACAAAGCATCAAATACGCTTTAAACAACTCATTTGGCTTTGGAGGCCATAACGTTGCGCTCGCTTTTAAGCGCTTCGACGACTGACTGGCCCTGCATGGGATGGATAGCTGCCCTGACGGGCCGTTGGGGTCAGGCGCGAAATGAAGAGGTTTCGTCGCGCGATCTGCGCCAGTTGCAGCGGCGGCTGGGATACCGATTTAGACGATCGCAACTGCTGATTCACGCCCTCAAACACCGTTCGTATGTCTACGCTCAGCAAGGGCACGGTATCGATTCCAACGAACGCCTCGAATATCTGGGCGACGCCGTTCTCGACCTAGTAGTCGCCGAGTTTCTCTTCCGCGAGTTCGACGACCAACGGGAAGGTCACCTTACCCAGATGAAATCGCTTATCGTCAGCCGTGGAACCTTGGCGGACAAGGCTAGGCGATTGGGCCTTGGGCGGTTCGTTCTCTTGAGCTCCGAAGAACGCAGTGCCGGAGGTCACGAGCAGCCGTCAATTCTTTGCGATACCTTCGAGGCAATCGTCGGCGCGATGTACCTGGATGGCGGTTTGCAAGTAGTGATTGGCTTCGCGGAAAGGTGGGTCTTGGATGACTATGAGGATCTGATCAATCACGAAGATTACGTGAATTTCAAGAGCAAGTTGCTGGAGCGTACTCAGCGCGAAGGGACAGGGTATCCAAAATATTTCGTCCGCGCGGAGGAAGGGCCCGATCACGACAAGGTTTTCAGCGTCGAGGTCAGCATTACCAGCGAGAAGCTAGGATGGGGTCGTGGACGCAGTAAGAAAGAAGCGCAGCAGATGGCAGCACGAGATGCTCTTCAGCGTCTAGAGGCACTCTGATGCGGTGGTCCTACATTGACACTGAAATCGATCAGGGCGCCTACAACATGGCTGTTGATGAGGTGTTGCTGGATGAATGTGCGCACTTCGGGGGTGGTCCCTTTCTGCGTCTGTTTGGTTGGAATCCTCCCACCGTTTCGCTCGGCTTTGGTCAAGATCTGGAGCGCGAGCTGGACGTGGAGAAATGCCGCCAGATGGGAGTCGATATTGTCAGACGCCCAACTGGCGGTCGAGCAGTGCTGCACTGGGGTGAATTGACCTACAGCGTCGTTTGCGGAATTACGGGCGAGATCGGTGGCGACGTCGGCGAGGTATATCACACCATCGGCTGTTGCTTGGTGCGCGGATTGCGTCTGACGGGCGTTGATGCCGTATTGGAGCGAGCGGGAGCCAGGCGACAAGACCGCCAGCCAGCAGAGGCCAGTCGACCCTGTTTCTCAAGCCTATCGCGGTGGGAGGTGAAATGTCGAGGGCGCAAGCTGGTTGGCAGTGCTCAGCGCCGAATCAAGAACGCCGTTCTGCAACACGGCTCCCTGCTGCTCGACGCCAATCACGAGAGGCTGCTGGATCTTTTGCCCGACGAGGACGCGGTCGTGAGCGAGGCCTATCTGTCCGAGTTGCAGGCGGGCAGCACCGACTTGAATGCTTGTCTCGATTCGTGGTCATTGGAAGAGCTAAAAGAGAACATCCTGAGCGGTTTTCGCAAAGGATTGCCGGCGGAGATCATTCCCACCGAATTGGGTCTGGAACGATCCGAGCGGATTGCCGACTTGGTGCAAAACAAATACGGAAACCAGGCTTGGACCCTTCTGGGCAAACGAAACGACTCCGAAGTCTCTCCAGAGGAGCTACTGCATGCCTGAGGCTGCCGAAGTCCTGCTCGAAGTCAGCGACCTGAAGACCTGCTTCTATACCGATGAGGGCATCGGACGCGCGGTGGACGGTATTTCATTCGAACTGCGCCGCG
>CAYNZV010000024.1:44961-48510 GCA_964401715.1 uncultured Gemmatimonadaceae bacterium
ACCGATGAGGGCATCGGACGCGCGGTGGACGGTATTTCATTCGAACTGCGCCGCGGCGAGACCTTGGGTTTGGTGGGGGAAAGCGGCTGCGGCAAGAGTGTCAGCGCTCTTTCCATCATGCGCTTGGTCGCCGATCCACCGGGTCGCATCGAATCCGGTCGCATCGTGATGAACGGCAGGAGTCTGTTGGAGCTTTCCGAACGGCAGATGTGCGACATTCGCGGTGACGATATCGCGATGATATTCCAAGAGCCCATGACCAGTCTCAATCCAGTGTTGACCTGTGGTTTCCAAATCGTTGAAGCGGTGATATTGCATCAGGGTGTCAGCAAGCAGGAGGCGCGCTCGCGAGCCATCGAAATGTTGCAGCTGGTGGGCATTCCCGCCCCCGAACAGCGCATCGACGAGTATCCACATCAGTTGAGTGGCGGCATGCGACAGCGGGTGATGATCGCTATGGCATTGTCCTGCAATCCGGATCTGCTAATTGCGGACGAACCGACCACTGCCTTGGACGTGACCATTCAAGCGCAGATCTTAGAGTTACTGGGCCGGCTTCAAGAAGAATTTCACATGGCGATCCTGCTGATAACCCACGACCTGGGAGTGATCGCCGAAGCTGCCGATCAGGTAGCTGTGATGTACGCCGGCAAAATCGTCGAGTCCGCCGATACGGCGACGCTGTTCGCGGCGTCGGCGCATCCATACACTCGCGGACTCATGTCGTCCATACCACGATTGGACACCCACACCGATCGCTTGGAGATCATCTCCGGCATGGTGCCCGATGCTACCTCTTTTTCGCTGGGATGCCGTTTCAGTCCCCGATGTCCCTTGGCGGATGATAAATGCCGTGCCGCGGAGCCACCGCTAGAACCGGTCACCCCAGGTCATCTGGTGAGCTGTTGGAAGGCCGATTCGGTATCTGGAGCATCATGACCGAGACTGCGCCGTTGGTGCAAACGAGGAACCTCAAAAAATACTTCCCCATTCGTTCGGGTCTGTGGAGCCGCACGTACGGTCACGTGAAGGCGGTGGACGATGTTTCGTTCGAGCTTTATGCGAGTGAGACCTTGGGGGTTGTCGGGGAAAGCGGCTGCGGCAAGACGACACTTGGCCGTTTGCTGCTACGCCTCATCCCGGCGACCGATGGCGAAGTTCTGTACGAGGGCGAGAACATCTTGCAGCTGGATGCGAAAACGATGCGCGCGCGGAGACGAAAAATGCAGATCATCTTCCAGGATCCGTACAGCTCGCTCAACCCGCGGATGACAGTTGGTGCGATCATCGGCGAAGCATTGAAGATCCACAGGCTCGCGAAGGGTCGCGCGCTGACCCAGCGTGTTGGCGAACTTCTGGGCATGGTAGGACTGCCGGCGAACTACGCTCGTCGTTATCCTCACGAGTTCAGCGGTGGCCAACGCCAGCGTATCGGCATAGCCAGGGCGCTGGCGGTGGAACCGCAATTCATCGTGGCTGATGAACCAGTTTCAGCACTGGACGTATCCATACAAGCCCAGATTGTCAATCTGTTGCAAGATTTGCAAAAGGAGTTGGGTCTCTCCTACCTGTTTATTGCCCACGACCTCAGCGTTGTGCGACACATCTCAGACCGGGTAGCGGTCATGTATCTCGGTAAGATCGTCGAACTCTCCGATCGCGATGCCCTATATGCCAATCCCTCCCATCCCTACACTCGTGCCTTGCTTTCCGCTGTTCCTGTACCGGATCCAGGTAGCAAGAAACAGCGGATAGTGCTCGAAGGCGATGTTCCCAATCCGGCCGATGCTCCTCCTGGATGTCCCTTTCATACCCGCTGTCCCGAACGCCAGGAAACATGTAGCCGGGTGGTGCCGGAGTTGCAGGAGGTCGAGCCGGGCCATCACGTGGCGTGTTTGCTGCGTTATTCCGCCCAGCGTCAGACAGAACTGGGAATCTCCACAGCATCAAAAGAAGATCAACAGGAGACCACAATCTCATGATGAGAAAGCTCCGAGAGAGCACCGGAATTATTCTTTGGATCGTAATCTTTGCTTTTGTCGGCCTCATCGTTGTGGAGTGGGGGGCGGATTACTCCGGAAGGGGCGGAAGCTCGGCCGGTGATGCCGTAGGGGTGATCAACGGCGAGAAGATCGGACTCAAGCTCTTCCAACAGATGGTGCGCAACGCTGCACGACAGCAACCGGATGACCAACCGGCCGATGAGGGCGCACTGGTGAGAGAGATTTGGAACGAGGTGGTCAGCACCATATTGGTTCGCCAACAGATCGAAAAGCTTGGTGTGACGATTTCCGACAAGGAGATAGCCTTCATAACGCGTAGCCAACCCCCTTCGGTGGTCCGGAGTCTCGAGGTTTTTCAAACCGAGGGTGAGTTCGATCTGACCAAATACAGCCAGTTTCTCAACGATCCAAGTACTTTCACTGATTTTCGCAACAAAACCTTCGTGATGCAGCTGGAAGAGCAGGTCCGCCAGCAGTGGTTGAACTACAAGCTGCAGCGTTTGCTCGCCGAGACAGTGCAGCTGAGTCCCCCTGAGGTACGCCATTTCTTCGAAACCAAGAATGAGAAGATTGACGTGGAATACCTGTTCGTGCCGTCCACGTTGATCAGCGATGATGAGATAGAAGTCAGCGACGTCGACACTCAGCGCCATTACGAGGAAAACCAACAGGAGTACCGGCATCCCGACCAGGTTCGCATGTCCTTCGTGATTCTTCCGAAGGCTGCCAGTTCTGAGGATTCCCTCGACGTTTTCAAAGAGATCTCCAATCTTCGCAACGAGATCGAAGCCGGCGCTGATTTTGAAGAGCTCGCTAGGGCAGTCTCCGAAGACCAGGGCACGGCGGAGAACGGTGGCGACTTAGGTGCCTTCGGTCGTGGTCGCATGGTTGCCCCATTCGAAGACGTGGCCTTCGTCCTCGAAGCCGGACAGGTCTCCCAGCCGGTATTCACGCCGTTTGGTTGGCACCTGATAAAGGTTGAAGAGCGGCTGGAGGAAGACGGCAAAGAGATGGTTAGGGCGCGGCACATCCTGTTGCGGATGAAGGCATCGAGGACAACGCAGGAAGAAATCTTTTCGTGGGCGGAGGAGTTTCGTGATCGGGTCGAGCGAGTGAGTTTTGAATCCGCCTTGAACGCCTCCGGGCTGCAGGCCAACGACTCCGGATTTCTCGCCAAGGACAATCCTGTACCTCGTCTTGGAATGGGCACGGCTTGGATCGTAAATCTCTTTCTTGGCTCAGAGGTTGGCACGGTTAGCAATGTGTTGGAGACCGACGATTTCTTCTGGATCGCCACGCTCGAAGAAAAACGTGCAGAGGGTGTGGCTCCACTGGAGGAAGTGCGCGAGAGAATTGTGCGCATGGTGAGAAACGACAAGAAGGCGGAACTCGTCGGCCACAGGCTCGAAGCGATCCGTACCCAGATCGAACAGGGCGCAAACTTGAAAAAAGCGGCGGAAGCGGCTGATCTGGAGGTGCGTACCACCGGTCCCTTCTCGCGCACTGAATCCGTTCCCGGCATAGGGCAGGGAAATGCCTTCGTGGG
>CAYNZV010000025.1:0-31202 GCA_964401715.1 uncultured Gemmatimonadaceae bacterium
TACTCCCCGTGGACAATCAAGAAGAGAAAGAGATTGTTCCTCTTCCCGGCATAATATCACAACTCGGCGAACTGCAACCCGGTGCCATTATTACCGAAACCGGACTGGCCAACTTGTTTGATCGTCACGTAACTTCGATCAAACGAGCGGTATCGCGTAACGAGCTGCCACCTCCCTGTCGGCTGTTGGGGCGTAATCGGTGGACAGTAAGGGCCATTGTCCAGCACATTGAAGCCCGCCTGGAGCAGGCAGCCGCTGAACAGAAACGGCATGAAGAGAAAATAAAACAGCTCCAGCCCTGATTTTTAGATTTTACGAAAAGACCAAGCAGGAGTGTGAAATTGGAGATAATACATGGCAGGCCTACGTAAAAAACCCACCGCGGGTGGACAGTATCAAGCGTGGTTCAACAACTGGGCAGGTAAGCGCCAGTTCATAACCTTTCGGACGGCAAAGGAAGCCCTGCGTATCGCCCGCCGGCTGGAGGACGAGCACCGCCAGATTCGCCTTGGCTACCGCCCGGTTCCTTCATCGGCACAGAAATATCGTAACCGACCAGTTGCTGAAACGATCTCCGAATACATGGACTGGGGTGCCACCCAAGGCGGTCGCAACGGACGTGCGTGGAGTCAGATGCACGGCCAGCGTCGCGCTGCACAATTGGCCTGGTGGGAAAAGACCCTGCACCTTAGCACGCTTGGCGATCTGATCGATGTCCTTCCGCAGGCCGAAAAAGCCCTGCGCAGCCTCCTCGATTTGGGCCGCGCAGGCAAGACCGTTGCAAACTATGCTGAAGCGTTGCAGGCGTTTTGCAATTGGAGCATCGACCGCGGCTATCTGGAAGACAATCCGCTCAAGGCGCTCAACGCATTCGATACGACTCCCAGAACAAAGCGACGGTTGATGGCTCCCAAGGAAATTACGCAGCTACTGGACGTGGCCCCTCCACATCGCCGACTCCTTTACGAAACCGCTTTCGCCTCGGGACTGCGGGCGAACGAACTGCGCCAACTGACGGTCGCAGATCTCGACGAGGACCTCAGTGGAGTAGTGCTGGACCCAGCATGGACGAAAAATCGCAAAGCTGGCTTTCAACCGCTGCCCTATTCCCTGGTAAAGCGTCTGGCATCATTTGCAGCATCCGGTGAAGTCCGCCAACTGTTCAAAGACGCCTATCGGCGCGGACAGGCCAAAAGTAAATTACCTGCTGATCCCCTGCTCTATGTACCAACCCAAACGGCTCGCACATTCGACCGCGACCTGAAAGCCGCCGGAATTCCCAAACACAACCCTAAAGGGCGGCTCGACTTCCACGCAGCGAGAGTCAGCTACATCAATATGTTATTGGAAAACGGTGACATCACACCAAAAGAAATGCAGGAACTTGCACGCCATGCGACACTGGATATGACCATTGGTGTGTATGGCCGCACCCGCACAGAACGACTGCGTTGTGCGGTAGAGCGGGTCGGTGAAATCATCCTCCCGCCCGAAAATTGTGTACCCAGCGTGTACAGACAAGTTGTCGGCGCAGAACCAGAAATCGCAACCCCCTATGAAACAGAAGGTTGCGATTCATTAAACATGGCTCCGGCGGTAGGACTCGAACCTACGACCAAGTGGTTAACAGCCACCCGCTCTGCCAGCTGAGCTACGCCGGAATTAGCCGTGAAAATTGCGTGCGAAACTTAGCCGGTCGGCTTCATACTGTCAAGAAAATGGCCGATCTACTCACCGTAATATTCCTTCAACGAGTCGCTGCGCGCCGGATGGCGCAGTTTCTGTAAGGCCTTCTCCTTGATCTGTCGGACCCGCTCGCGAGTGCGTCCGACGTAGGCGCCGATCTCTTCCAAGGTCATTGATTCATGCCCGGCAAGTCCATAGTACATCTTCAAAACTCGCGCTTCACCTTCGGTTAACGAGTGCATCGCCCGAACAATTTCGTTTTTCAGCTCGTCTTCCGATAACACTTCGTCGCTTGATTCTATGGTTTCGTCGGGAATGAGGTCACCGAAGCACCGATCCGGCTCACTGTCATCGCAGGGCGTCTCCAGCGACACCGGTCGCTGCGCCAAACGCAGCAACAGTTCCATGTCTTCCGCCCGAGCATCCAATTCCTCCGCGATTTCGTCCACTTCCGGAGGACGCCCAAAACGTTGCTCGAGCTTGTTGAGACACTTGTTGACTCGCGTGAGCTCACCGATGCGGTTGAGAGGCAATCGGACAACACGCGACTGTTCAGCAAGCGCTTGCAGGATCGATTGACGAATCCACCAAACGGCATAAGAGATGAATTTGAATCCCTTGCTACCGTCGAAGCGCTTGGCAGCAATTATCAATCCAAGATTTCCTTCGTTGATGAGGTCGGACAAAGGCAAACCGAGATTCTGGTACTGCTTTGCCACACTCACGACAAATCGAAGATTAGCCTTAACCAAATCTGACAGCGCCTCTTCGCTGCCGCCCTTGATTTTTTTTGCGACTTTGATCTCGTCCTCCGCCGATAACCCGACGGAGCTTTCGATTTCGTGAAAATACTGATCGACCAGCGTATCTGTCTGCAACGCGGTCATAGACGTACTATCCTCCTATCGCGAATTCCACGACAAGTAGACCTCTGGGGAGAGATCAAAGCTGCCGTGAAACTTCATGCACCTACGCAGGGAGTACTTTAATGCTTAGGGAGTTGCTAGGGAGGAGTTTACATTGGGATTCTACTAAATATAAGTATAAACATATATTTGACAACGATTTTTTGTGTCTTATTCACGGCTGTTTTTGTCCGTTTTAAATTGGTTAGTCTCGTAGTTATCATTGCGACCGAAAATCGACACGCT
The DNA here is from genome assembly GCA_964401715.1 of uncultured Gemmatimonadaceae bacterium. Taxonomy (GTDB): domain Bacteria; phylum Latescibacterota; class UBA2968; order UBA8231; family UBA8231; genus CAYNZV01. The sequence continues at coordinate 2,838 of CAYNZV010000025.1, forward strand.
ACAAGAAAACCCGCATACAAACACTCGATGCTTAGTCGGCAGTTTTTCGTATTTGAGCTTTGCCTCCGGAAGAAAATGATCCCTGTTGCCCCGCATCAAGAGTCCAGAAATGGTCCACCTCCAACGACTGCACATGCACTGAACCACGAAACACACGAATCTTGGTGGTAGCATCTAGTACTATTGTAACTTGAAACTTGGTGCCGCTATTGCCCGCGATCTTGACCAATGGAGTCAGCAAACCAAAATCGGCGTCTTTGATTTCGACTCCGATCGTACCCAAACGCAGGTTGAGTGGTCCAGCTTCGTCCGACCCTTCGTTTTCTTGGTGAATCTCGGTTGCGGCCCCGGCAACTATTCTGGCGCGGCTATCCGAGAGCTCAATGACGGCCTTATATTTCCCAGTATCAAGGGACCGGCCTGGTTCGAGATCACGTTCCACCAGTTTTTGTCGCGCATTTTCCTCATAAGGCCGCTCAGTACGCCCTGTTGCTCTTTCCTTGGGAAGGATCTCACCCGCCCTCTTTGAGGTCCCCGATGTTCGTTTACTCGCGTCCTCGCCTGTCTCCTGGCCAGTGAACGTGTCGATCAAAAACCAAACCGCCACGACTCCTATAAGCAACACCCCGGCGCCGAGGAGCACTTTCATTTTGAAACCAAGTTTCTTTTTCGTTGTCCGAAGTACCCGTTTCTTGGGTTCATTTTTTTCTCCAACCGGGGCCGGTTGCCGTTTTTCAGCGGAGCCGAAGTAGGTATTAATATGGCCGGCATCGTACTGCCTGCGGACCTCATCTAGGATCATAGTCTGCGCAGCGCTAACCTCTCCTACCTCGACATCGTTCATTTCGTCCTGGATCAACGCGCGACGCCTTGCTGACAGGTTTTTGAGCAAGTATGCAGACACCGCTTCATTCGCGCCCATCAGCGCCTGTGCCAAGGTCGGGTTGCCCACGTGAATCAACAACTTCTGGATCTCGACGTCTTTCAAGCACGTAAGGGCAGAAAACGGAAACAGATAGAGTTGTATCACGTGAACAGCCATCGAATCAGCTAGAGCAACAGAAGTAATGGCGCTTTGGAGCTCTTGGTCGGTTGGAGTGCTGGTGCGAATAGGGACCGACAGTTGGCCCCTCAGCTCGCTGGGCAGCGAGTTTCTCAAGGAGCGTCTCGAAGTCTCGTCGAGCGCACCAGCTATGGTGTCCAAGGCGTCCGTGAGGTTTGTCATCTCACGACAAGCGAAAGTTCAGCTGAACGCGTCAGTTGCGCAGCGGCTTACCGGTCCTCAACATATGATCAATCCTTTGTCTCGTCTCTTTGTTGCCACACAGCCGCAGAAATTCTGCGCGCTCGAGATCGAGTATCTTCCCCTCTTCGACCTTTTCCTCATTACGATCCCCACCACACAAAACCCTAGCAAGGCTCGCACCCACAACTCGATCGTAAGCCGTGATAGCGCCCGCCTCCTCTTGTTCACACAACCAGCCTTCCAATTGCTCCAAGCCAGTAACCCCGGCAACCTTAATGGTCGAAACGGTTGCAGGTCTATATCCGTTCTCTGCGAGATCGCACGCCCAAGCGATCGCCGTCGCCAACAGCCCACTCTCGTCCATAGTTATACGGTCATCACGCTTCAAAAAACCCCACGAACGGGCTTCGTGGGCATTGTCGGTGAACTGTCCACGGAAAATAAGGTGGAACCCTTCTTCTATATTCTCCCCAAACCTCCGTGCCATTTCCATGCAACCACCTCCTCCGGGAATCAGACCGACCTTAGTCTCCACCAACCCGATGCGCAACTCCGCCGCCGCCAAGCGAACATCCGCCCCAATGCAAAACTCGCAACCACCACCTAGCGCCAAACCATGAGGAGCAGCGACTACCGGGAACGAAGCACACTGTAAAGCACGGATAGAGTTTTGAAAATCACACAGATACTGGTCCAATGACTTCCAGTCTTCCGCGTTGCTCATGCTGGCAATCAGCTTGAGGTTGGCCCCAATCGAGAACAACTCTCCGTCCCCGCAAACCACGAGTGCGTTGAACTCACCATTCGCTGCTTCATACGCCATCGCCAGGGCGTCGAATCCGATTGCGTTCATTTTTCCACGGAACTGCAAGACCCCAATGCCGTCACCAACGTCCATCAAGCAGGCTTCGTCGTTTTCTGAAAGGATACTTGCCTCCCCCAAAAACGACCTACTGTCGTCGCAGCTAACCATGGACGCGCCTGTCGTTTCGAGCACATGCCGACTAGGGCCGCAACCGCGATAAAACAACCCGCCGTTCAGACGTTTTGCCGCACTTACCATCGGCGCCACTTTTTCTTCGTCTTTCGAAATGAGCTCCGTACCGATCATATCCCAAAGCTCGAACGGGCCTGCCTGCCAGCTAAAACCAGCACACATAGCGCAATCGATTTGGGACAGATCAGCAGCCACCTCGTGCGCATTGTTGGCGGCGTAGGTGAGCACCGTGGTCATGTGAGCGCGTAACAAAGAAGCCAAGGGGCTCGCGTGTTCCCACAGCAAACCAAGCCGATCCGGTAGCTTCGGAGTTTTGAGAACGTTATCCAACTCACCGTAATCCAGTTTGATTTGATCACGGTATTCCATGCTCTGCGGATCAAGGGCTTGGATTGTTCCGCCAACCTTGCGATAGAATCCGCCACCAGATTTCACCCCCAACCACCCGGCCTCCAACATACGTTGGAGGGTTGGCGAAGGCAGAAAACGGTTGCGCATTGGATCGTCCAAAAGCTGCTCGTATGCGGTACGGGCGACGTGTGCCAGGATATCTAACCCTATAATGTCACAGAGTCGTAACGTCCCACTTCTCGGCCTTCCGAGAAGTGGTCCAGTCAAACCATCAACCAATTCAACATGTAGGCCCTGCTCGTCCATGCGGTGGAGCATGTCCATGATAGCAAAGATCCCCAAGCGATTGGCAATGAAGTTGGGCGTATCGCGAGCGACAACGACTTCGCGCCCCAGTGTTGCTGTCAGGAACCTACCCATCTGTGCTACTACATCTGCATTGGTGGCTACACCAGGAACAACCTCCACAAGCTTCATGTGCCGCGGGGGATTGAAAAAGTGGGTGCCTAGAAAGACGCTCGCAAAGTACGGCGAGCGTCCCTCCGCGAGCCGTGCGATGGATAAGCCGGAGGTATTAGTGCTCACGACGGAGCCCACCTTAAGGACCTGGTCGATCCTCGCTAGTAGCGCTCTCTTAGCTTCCATTTCCTCGACGATCGCCTCAATTACCCAATCAGCCGAAGCGACAGGCTCCAGATCGTCGAGGCCACCAGGGGTTATGCAAGTTGAATATTCTGGTAAGAAGAACGCCGACGGGCGCGCATTAAGAGCACGCCCGATACCAAGCTTTGCGCAACCGGACGGGTCACCTCCATGCTCTAAGTCCAGCAGGCTGACTTCTAAGCCAGCATTGGCAAGCGTAGCCGCTATCTGACTGCCCATGACACCAGCGCCGAGCACCACTACCCGTTGGATATGGAGCTCATCCAACACGGAATTCACTCCTTGCTCACAATCGGCGCATTGATATAAAGTAGTCCCTCCAACTCCAACAGGTTCTCTTCGTTCCGAGCTTGATCCAATGCACTTGCCAATCCGTAGACGCGATCGAATGCATCCAATTTGAAGATCTGCAAGATCCACAAAGGCGAATATCCTTCGTCGCCGGGCAAACGTGTAGCAACATTGCGGGTATCCCCACTTGCCAGATCGCGCGCAAAGCCGCCCAATGCGTCCCTATCGTTGTCGAAGAACCCCCACATCTGTGGCGTGTTCAACGTTTCGCCATTGAAGTCGACCGTTCCCGTGGTCGACTCATTTTCGAAGAGGAAATATTTGACGACTGTGTCACGATACCAGCCGTCGAGCGTCTTCGTGGTCGTGCGCGCATCGAACCGCCTGCTGGCGCTCGAGCCGGCCGGAACCATGACACAGTTGAGCACGACGTTAGTAGGCGTGATCTCCAATCCAGCCGCCTCCAGCGACGAAAATGAGGTGATTTCGTTCGGCTTGTAATCGGCATCGGCGACCCGGACTTTGTGTATTTGCCAGAAATCATTGTGTCCGGCTTCACCTGGAATCAGATCAAAGATTGGCAACTGTCCCGAAATTTGGTCGGCCCGTCGATCGACAAGAATGTAAATCGGAGCCGGCGTCAACGACCGAACATCGAAGTGGTAGAAGCTAATTCGTTCGCCGTTCGGCCCGATACCCGCCAGCAGAAAGCGGGCATCGTCGAAGTTTATGGGTTCGTTGGCGCCAGGAAGTTCCGGATCGTTGGATCTACGAAAGAAGTTACCCGCTTCGTTGCTGAAACGATCGACCTCGGCGATGATGATATATTCTGGAAACGTGGCAACGATCTGGAGTGCTCCCGCGTTCACAGATAGGGTGATGTGGGCAACCAAATCTTCACGAATGTCGCTATTGAGCTCGCGCCGGAACAAGACCCGCTTGTTAGGGTCCAACGCGATGATTTCGATTCCAACTGCTGTGCCGGTGGGGACGTTTTCAATCCGCTCTTTGACCATGTCCTCCCCAACCCCGAAAGAAAAACGCAGCGTGTCGCCCAATACTGCAATCGCCACCCTCAGCATATCCACCTCGGGCGGCAACAGGGAAGTGAATTCAAGCGTACCAACGACGCGCTCTAACGCCACCCTGATGTTTTGCGGCGACAACTCCGTAACATCTACCGTGTCTACCGCCGAGAATGTGCGGATAGCATTAGCATCGAAGGCATCCACTCGAAATATCCGTGCAGTACCAACGGGTACGTCACGCAGCAAAGCCCGAGCTTGGTCGCCGACGAGATTCATCGCACCTGCGATCGGCTTCGTCATGTCGGCTGCACTGACCTTGAATCGAATCGATTCCAAGCCAGCGCTGTTGCGGTCGAACCCACCTTCAGGCAAAGTGGCGACCAGTTCGATACCACCCTCGTCATTACTTCCAGCCCCAGGATCAGCCGGATTGTCCCGTTTGTTTTCGCCGCAGCTGCAATACCAAACTGCTGCAATTGCGAATACCAAGAATCTCATACCAGGCCCCTCGTGAGGAGACGCGAGTTGAGTCAGCGACCGGTAAAAGCGTCGCTATCGAACAGGGAGAGTTGGTTGGGATTAAAAGCCATCGGCTCGGAAGAAAGATTTCCCTCGTGGTGCAAGGTAAGCCAGCCGTCGATCTCACTGCGTCGAAAACGTACCATCTTGCCCAGCCTGTAATGGGGCAGCTCGTCGTGGTGGGCAAGACGCCTGACAGTCGACACCGAACACCGCAAGTATGCAGCCGCGTCGCGTGCTGTCATCAGTCGGTCTCTGGCCATCAGATGGTTACAGCGCGTATGTTGGTGAAAAAGTTGTTGTCGGTTTCCTGTATCGTCGTCGTAATTTGATACTCGATCTGCTTGCCTGGAAAAAGATCTACAAGAACCCTCTCCGCTTCTCGCGAACAATGCGCGGCCACGTTTTCTACGGTCGGATTGTCTCCGGCCAACACCACCACCCCTTCCGGCTCGAATAGCTCGGCATCCAAGAACGTGCGATCCTTCTCGGAGATCAACATCTTGTGATCCAGCGCCTTGAAAATGCCCTTCAAAACGCCAAAATCGACGCCCATATCCAACTGTGGATCGCGAGGAAATCTTTCAGACTTGATAGTAAAGGTTCCTCGCCAGGTGTGGCCGTGAACAAAAGCACATTTCCCATCGTAACCCAGCTGTCGATGAGCAGCGTGAAATTTTCCGCGAGCTTCAATCTCTTCCATATCAGTCTAAGGATAAGCGATCAATTGCATTCGTTTTTCCAGTCTCGTCCTATAAATCCAGACGGCAAACGAGGCCAATCCGGAGCCGACGATGACGAAGTACAGAATTTTCGCTACGACTTGCACAAAATCGCCAGTCGACACGGTCGTAAGGACAATAATGCCCACAAATGCGGCCATTATCACTCCAGTGGCAAAACGCATGAACAGTTGGCAATAACCGATCTGCTTAACAAGATGTTGCGAAAACTCGTCGCCCGCTACTTCCTGATTTGAATTTGCAGATTTCTTCATTCAACTGCCGCGTGCGGCCAGGCTTTCATGGGCTAGTTCCCTGGCTTTAATGTCCGCTTCGATGACCGCCCCAAGGCTGTCTGCCGGCCAGTTGTCCCAATCGTCCAGAACTTTGCGGTTAGTTTCCCCAATCTCCAAGAAGCCGCTTTTGCCGGCGAGGAAAGCATCGACGGCCACTTCATTCGAAGCGTTCAAAGCAGCCGCCGCCGTTCCACCTAGCCGTCCGGCGGCATAACACAAATCCAAACAGGGGAAGCTGATTCGGTCGGGAGCAGCAAAGCTCAGTGCACCCAGTTCGAGTAGATCTAGTGATACCGCCGGTGCCGGACGGCGCTCGGGATGGGCAAGTGCGTATTGTATTGGAAGAAACATATCCGTTTTGCCCAGATGGGCAAGAATCGCGCCATCTACAAATTCAACCATTGAGTGAATCGTCGATTCGCGATGCACGACGACATCGACTTGGTCGATCGACAAGTCAAACAACCAGCTGGCTTCGATCACCTCGAATCCTTTGTTCATCAAGGTCGCCGAGTCAACGCTAATCTTGGGCCCCATGCGCCACGTCGGATGATTCAGAGCTTGCTCGGCGGTTATATTTTCCATATCTACTATCGACCATCCGAAAAATGGTCCCCCGGATGCGGTGAGAATTATACGCCGGATTTCTGCCTTCCGTTCGCCCTTCAAACACTGCCAGATGGCGTTCGGTTCACTGTCGAGTGGCAACAGGTTCCCACCATGTTTCTCCGCCGCGGCCATAATCAACCCGCCGGCCATTACCAGTGGTTCTTTGTTAGCCATGGCGACCACCTTGCCGGCCTCCAGAGCGGCCATCGTCGGTTCCAAGCCGACGCGACCAACCAGCGCATTGACTACCACGTCCGCCTCCGGATCGGTAGCCAATGCCACCAGTCCTTCGCTACCAGACACCACGCTAGATGTTGGAACCGCGGCTTTGACGGCGTCGATATGCTCGTCACACGCAACACACACCAGCCTAGCACCAGACGTAACAGCGCGTTCGATCAGCTTGTCGTTCTGTCGACCGGCGCTCAAACCCAGAACCCGGAATTCATCCGCGAGTTCGTCGAGTACCCGAAAAGTGGTATCTCCAATTGAGCCGGTACATCCGAGAATAACGATGTTCTTCATCGGATTTGTTCGGGCAAGGTTCCTTCCCGAGGGTCACTACCCGTGGTAGCTCAACTGCAGGTCATCCACTTGAAGTACGAGCTTGTCGCGATCCCGGGCCACCATGGTCCAAGGGCCCGACTGATCGAGCGCATCCTCGGGGCAAGCCTCGAGGCACAACCCGCAGAAAACGCAGCGACCGAGATCGAACTCGAAGCGGCCTGGCATCTTGTCCCTGTCCTCCCACGGTGTTGCCGCAGCCTCAATGCGAATACAGCCGGCAGGACAGGCGGCCACGCACAGAAAGCATGCGACACATTTTACCCTTCCCTGTTCGTCGTGCTTGAGCCGTGGCATTCCTCTGAAACGGGACCGCGGAGCCTCATTCGCACGACTGCGTCTAACCAGATTGCCTATGGTGGTTGAAAGAGCACGGTAAAGCGAGTATAGATAGAGCCGGTCGAACCGCCCAATGTTAGGCCGCACTTCCTTCATCGGGCCGGCACAGCGCTCTTTGGGCGTCGGATTCGTGAACGGCGGTTCGAGTTCTGATTCCGGCGACTCCGCCTGCCTCCACTATAACGCACCGACCGCGTTTCGCGCACTACCATCACTTTGACCTCTCCCGGAAAGGTTACCTCGTTCTTGACCCGTTCGGCGATCTCAAATGCCAACATTTCCGCGTCTTCATCACTTATGCGGTCCCCTATGACCATTGTGCGAATCTCGCGTCCCGCGTTTATGACGTAGACGTCGCGCACCCCTTCGAACGAGTTGGCGATCTCTTCCAGACGCATGATTCGCTGGGCATACCCTTCAAGGTCTTCACGACGTCCGCCCGGGCGCGTCGAGGAAATCGTATCCGCTGCCCGCACCAAAAAGCATATAGAAGACTGTCTTTCGTGGTGCTCATGGTGTTCGGCGATAACCTCTCGAACCACCGGGTGCTCATTAAAGCGCTCGCCGAGATCGACCCCTAACTCGATGTGTGAACCTTCCATCTCCCGACTCAAGGTTTTTCCGACATCGTGAAGCAAGCCGGCACGCATGGCGAGCTTGACATCGAGGCTGAGCTCCGCAGCCATTACGGCCGCCAGCTTGGCAACTTCGAGAGAATGGTGTAACAGGTTCTGCCCGTAGGTCGTGCGGTATTTCATCATTCCGACATAGTGGGGAAGTTCCGAGTGATAATCAACCGCCTTGATCTCCTCGAGCGCACGCTTGCCCTCCTTAACGAGGTCCGCTTCCAACTTGCCCTGACAATCGGCAACCACTTGCTCGATGTGCCCTGGAGTGAAACCGCCGTCATTGATCAGGCGTTTCATCGCCAGTACTCCCACTTCCCGCTTCTTTGGATCAAAGGCGGAAAGCAAGACGGTATCGGGAGTATCATCCACCACTACCTTGACTCCAGTTGCAGTTTCGAAAGCACGCACGTTGCGGCCTTCCTTGCCGATGATGCGACTCTTGATGGATTCGTTGGGTAAGGCAACCGATGCCGTCGACAATTGAACAGTTTCGTCAACGGCGCAGCGCTGGATAGCTTGAGCGATGATCTTCTTCGCTTCGCGGTCCGCTTCTTCGTTGGCGCGTAGCCGTTCCCCACGAATCATCGCAGCGGAACGCGCCTTTACCTCCCCGGCGACATGCGTGAGCAGCTCCTCACGCGCTTCCTCGGAGGTAAGGTTGGCCACCAACTCCAGCTTTTCGCGGTAATCATCGATCGAATGCGTAAGCTCGCCTTCTTTCTGATCGACAGTGCGCTCTTTGTTAGCGACCATTTTCTCGCGGTTCTTCATGCGCGAAGACTCTTTCTGGAGCTCTTGGCGACTATTGTGGTGCTCTCGGTCTTTTCGGGAAAATTCCTTTTCTTTCTTGTTGAACCCATTGAGCCGGTCCTCCAGCTCGGCCTCCTGCTGCGCCTTGAATTTGTACCAGCTGTCCTTTTCCTGCAGCAAATCAAGCCGCTCGGACCGCTCCGCCTCCGCCAGGTCGCGCTCGATTCTTTGTCGAACTTCCTCTTCCAGTTGGGATGTGTTGTGTCGTTTCAGGACATAAGCAAAGACAATTCCAAGGCCGATTCCTACGCCTACGCAGGTAATCCCGCCAAGGCCGATAACAAGATTTCCGTATTCCATTCGTAACAGCCTCTCATAAGCTTTCAGCATCCATTAGTAGGGAGAGGCGATTTTATATTCGCCTGTCAATTCGGAGATCCCAACACCTCATTACAGTCTACGGTAGCAACACCGCCCAATCTGAGCAACCAAGTATCAGACGCCACTGTCCACCGCAGCGATCGCTGCATTGATCATCTCAGTTCGCATTGAGCTGTCCTGCCAATATCGTTGGGCCTCGGCGGTAAGGGTGTCGATGGGGTCGAAGAACAGGAACTGATTCCCCGGGCGCACCGCAGGGCTCGTGTAAACAGCAATGCCACGTTCACGATCATAATGCTCGTACGAATAAACATCTCTCTTGCCGCCGCCTCCCATGGTGTCCAGAACAAAGGTCGGGGTGTTGAAGCCGGCGGTAACCCCACGCACACTCTTCTCCAGATCCAACGCGGCTTGCAGCGTCGTGCGCAGATCCTCAACACCCCTGACCATGTCGTGTACAAACACGTAGTAAGGCTGCACGTTTATGAACGACAAGCGTTTCACCAAGAGCTGCATCGTCGCGACGGAGTCGTTGACGCCACGTTGCAAAACAGATTGGTTGCGCACCGCAATTCCCTGCTCGGTCAACCGCGCTACTGCCGTGCGGGTGATCGCCGTGATTTCCACAGGATGATTGAAGTGGGTGTGCAAAGCGACCTCTTTGTGAAGTGCGCGGCCGCGCCGCGCAACGCGGATGAGTGCATCAACCCATGGGTCGTCCGTAACCAACTTCTGCGGCAAGATGGCCGGAGTCATGGTGGCAAACCGCATGCGGCGAATGTTGTCAATCTCCAACAAGCGGTTGCCGATCAGTTCAATGTGATCGGCGCGCAGATTAGCAACGTCTCCGCCGCTTATCACCACATCTTCAATTTCTTGGTGGTTTGACAGATATTGGAATACCTCTTCCCAGCGTTCCGCCTGGGCACCGAAGTGCACCTTATCCACCTTGTCCGTATCCAGACCAACCGAATAAGAGCGGGTGCAAAACCGGCAATAAACGGGGCAGGTGTCCAGTGCAAGAAACAGCGCGCGATCGGTGTACCTGTGCGTCAAGCCGGTAACCGGTGAGTCCTCTTGCTCGTGAAGGGCATCGAATTCGAGTTCTGGGTGGTCCGGCAGAGCGCTACTGGCCAGCGGCAGAAACTGCCGACGCAACGAATCTTCGTACGGTTCGCTCCAATCGATCAAGCTGACGATGTACGGCGATACGCGAATGCTCATAGTCGACAACTTCTGGCCCGCCTCTACATCGGCGAAGAACGACTCGGGGACCGAGCCGTCCAGAACCTGCCGCAGTTTCTCTGGACTGGTTATCGCGTTGCGGCTTTGAAATCGGTGATCGTTGAATTCTCGCGAAGAAAGCTCGCTGTAAGCCGGAATCCGACGCCAAAAATCGTCGTCCCGTAGGTCTCGGTGGGAGATTGTATCCACCGATGTTGCTTCCGCCGCTCCGCGCTGCTCCGATACCAAATCTATGCTCATCAAGCTAACTCATGGACGATACAGAACGAGGAGCGAGACTTGCGCCTTGCCCCTCGAAGCTATACGTCTAATCTCCTCTCATTATACCGAAAGCAGGCACTCCTTGATCGCGTCAAAGTCGGGAATCACCTTGGCATCCTCAGAAACAGCCGCAAACCGCACAACGCCTTCCTTGTCGCCCACGAAGGCAGAGTGTTTGGCCACCCCGCGAAACCCAAGCAGATCCTTGTAGAGAGAGCCGTATGCTTCCGAGACTTCTTTGTTGAAATCGCTGAGTAGCGGGATGGATATCCCCTCCTTTTGTGCCCAGGCCTGCAAGCTGAATGGGCTGTCCACACTGATGCCGATAACCTCCGCATCCAATTCACCGCAAGCTTGGGTGTCTGCCGACACACCGCACATTTCTTCGGTGCAAACATTGGTGAAAGCTAGTGGAAAGAAGAGTATGACGACGTTCTTCCCCCGCAAAGAACTCAGGGAGACCTCTTCCATGTCGGTATTTTTCAGGGTGAAATCCGGAGCCCGGTCACCTACTGCGACACCCACCCATGATCCCATCCCCCTAGGTTGCCGCAGCGAAACGACGTGCCACTTCGTCCCAGTTCACGACGTTCCACCAAGAGGCGATGTAGTCGGGACGCCGGTTTTGGTAATTCAAATAGTAGGCGTGCTCCCATACATCTAGTCCTAGGATCGGCGTGCCCTCGCCAGTCATCAACGGATTGTCCTGGTTGGCAGTGCTCATGACACTCAAGGATCCGTTATTCACAACGAGCCAAGCCCACCCACTGCCAAAACGGGTGGTTCCGGCGGTCGCAAAGCTCTCCTTGAAACTATCCAGGCCACCAAGGTTCTTATCGATGGCCACGGCCAAGTCGCCCGACGGGGACCCACCGCCGTTACCGCTCATAACGGTCCAGAACAGCGAATGGTTGGCGTGCCCGCCCCCGTTATTGCGCACCGCGGTGCGAATCCCCTCGGGAACGGCATCCAAATTGGTAATAAGCTCTTCGACACTCTTAGCGGCGAGGTCGTCGTGCCCCTCCAGAGCCGTGTTGACGTTAGTTATATAGGTATTGTGGTGCTTGCCATGGTGAATCTCCATTGTACGCGCGTCAATGTGCGGTTCGAGCGCGTCATGGGCATAGGGCAGATCGGGTAGCGAATAGGCCATTTTACAGTCCTTTCCAAGAGAGGTTTAGATCGCAGTATTCGAGGTTTCTTCCGAACGTGATTGGTAATCAGTCAAGGCTGTATTCAACGCATCTGCGGCTAGTATCGAACAATGTTGTTTCATCGGCGGTAACCCACCCAGAGCAGAAGCTACATCTTCTTTCTTCAGCCGTTTTGCGCCCTCGAGCGCAGTGCCGGTCAGGAGTTCCGTTAAGACAGAGCCGGCGGCGATTGCTGGTGCACATCCGTAAGCCTTGAAGGAGGCCTTCACGATCGTATTGGCTTCGATATTCAAATACAGCTGCATCACATCACCGCAGGCGGCATTCTCCACGATACCTACGCCGTCGGCGTCGGACATCTCGCCAACGTTTCGTGGATTCTCGTAGTGATCCAAAACGATGTCTCGATCGGGCGTCAAAGGTCGATTAGTATACCTAGAGCTTCGTTGGACGTGCAAAGATTCGGAGAATATACTCGTGAGGCGGAAAGCTGTCAACCTGATAAAAAAAGATCAAGAGTTATTCTACTGCAACGTATTACGAACCTAACCTAACTATACATTTAGGTCTATTGTGCCAGTGTTCCCGCTACCGCAATCTCGCCAGAAACTGCGAGCCATCTGCACCAAGTCCCACATGATGGTGTCCTGGGCGACCTTGTCCACCAGCTCGTCTAAGGCTTCGACCTTTTCCTTTTCGATGAGTCCGAGTCCACACATCATCGTCAGATGGTGGATCATTCCAGTCTGCAGCACGGCCCGGTTCATGTCGGCCAGCGGCATACTGCTCCGGCATTCGAGTTCGGCTATCAGCGATTCGTAGAGCTCAGCAAGATCCCTTGAGACCGTGGTTTCTATCTTGAACACCTTATCCATGTTCGAAAGCTGCGGGTAGGTAAGCCCGGCGTCAAGCAAGCACAAAGCCTCGATTGAGCGCTGAAGACATACATTCTATATTGAGATAGTTTTGAGACTTCCTGAGGTTATTCCTTGACCCACCCCATCGTTATTGTCGGTCTTGCCATCTACCTAGCGGTCATGATCGGCGTTGGATTGTATGCCAGCCGCCGTGTATCTGGCTCGGTAGACTTCATCGTAGCCGGCAAACGCCTGTCTCTACTCTTGTGTACCTCTACCCTGGCGGCAACGTGGTTTGGTGGCGGAATCTGTATCGGTGCTGCCAGCGCGGCTTACAAAGGCGGGTTTCTCGGCGTTATTGCCGATCCGTTCGGGGCCGCGCTTTGTCTTTTTTTGGCCGGACTCTTCTACGTCAGGGTCCTACGGCGCATGGGTTTGATGACCGTAGCTTCTTTCTTTACCAGCCGCTTCAACCGTCAAGCCGGCCTCTTGGCAAGCTGCTGCACAATCCCCGCTTACGTGGGCTGGGTGGCATCGCTCATGTTGGCTTTTGGACGCATTTTACAGTCACTTACCGGCTTGGATCCAACTACCGGAATCGCAATCGCGGCGGTAGTGGTTTTGGTGTACACCTATGCTGGAGGTATGTGGGCGGTCACGTTGACCGACTTTGTGCAGCTGGTCGTGCTCATTGCCGGCATGGTGATTATAACCCCTTTGCTGCTGGCCGACATGGGTGGTTGGAGCAATATCGCCGCTAAGATTCCAGCCGAACGATTCCACCTTTACCCCCATGAAGCCGACGGAGCCCAATGGTTCGATTACGCCCGCAACTGGCTTGTAATTGGTCTCGGAAATCTCGCTGGCCAGGACCTGATTCAACGCAGTCTGTCGAGTCGCGACGAGAAAGTAGCATACCGCAGCTCGTATTTTGCCGGGCTACTCTATATTACTGTCGGATTGCTTCCCGTTTTGCTGGGAATGGCAGGCGCCGTGGTCCTCCCGCAACTGGGAGATCCAGACCTGGTGATGATGCAGCTTGCTTTGAAGTACCTTCCCGACGTAGTGCTAACCTTGTTCATAGGCGCCCTAGTGTCCGCCTTACTGAGCAGTGCCGACAGTGCCCTACTGGCACCCGCCAGCGTCGTCGGCTGGGATCTGCTCAGATATTTCCGACCGGATGCGAACGAGCGGAGCTCACTACTGGTTACAAGGGTTTCCGTGCTGGTTTTCGGCCTCGCAGCTTTGTTGCTTGCCCTGCACAAAACCTCGGTTTACGATTTGATGGTGGACTCTTGGTCGGTGTTGTTGGCTTCGTTATTCGTGCCTTTGACGGCTGGAATCTGGTTTCCTAGAAGCAATGGTCCCGGCGCAATCGGCGCTGTCGTCGTTGGATTGACTGCGTGGTTGTTCTTTATCGGCTATTTTCCAGATCTCCCTGGTGATCTGATGGCCGTGCCGTTTGCCGCCATCGCCCTGGTTGTCATCAGCCTGCTCACCGGCAAAATCTCCCCTCCGGAACCGCTGCGAGATGCCGACGGTCAAACGTTGGAATATAACCGGCGTCTTGGCTGGTCCTCTTCGACCGCCGTCTGACGATACTCTCGATTTGCTACATATTCATTTCCATTGACTGTTGAAAATTCGATGCCATCGCAAAGCAAGAAAGGAGTTGTTGGTTAAAATGTTGCGCAATCTGTCCTCAATTGGTGTTGCCGGACTTTTGTTTGTCTCCGGCTGCAGCCTAGAGCCCGATCCCACTATCGAAGCGCGAGACGGATCTGAGATGATACTCATCCCAACCGGTACGTTTCTCATGGGCGGTGAGTTAGACGATCTCATCGGTCAACCAAGGGGTTATATCAATTACGCTTCTGAAAGACCAGTTCACCGGGTAAAGATCAGTGCGTTTTACATGGACAAACTTGAAATCACCAATCTGCAGTACAAGAAATTTCTGGAATACGTGGAAAAAAACGGATCGGCTTCTGTCGATCACCCGAAACAACCACCGGACATAGGCCACTTTCAGCAGTATATGGACGAACATCTCGACGATGACAATCAACCCGCCGTAGGTCTGAATTGGTACGACGCCTACGCCTATTGCAACTGGTCAGGCAAGCGCTTGCCGACCGAAGCGGAATGGGAGTACGCCGCGCGCGGTGGCAACGAGACCTACCGCAAGTACCCCTGGGGCAACTTCGGCCCGGACGCCGACGGCATCTGGTGGTCCAACTACCACCCCGAGCAAGGAATCGCTGCAGACAGATACCAATTCAGTGCGCCGGTGGGATCCTATCCGGACGGTGTCAGCCCCTTCGGCATTTTGGATATGGCCGGCAACGCGGAAGAATGGGTGCACGACTGGTGGGGGGTGAACTATTACCAGTTCACCGACAACGCTCAGGACCCCAAAGGGCCGGCAACAGGACGGAAAAACAACAAGGTCATTAAGGGGGGGTCATTTGGATCCGACAAACACCACATCCGTATCGCTACCAGACTCTACGGATCACCCGAGACAAAGACCCAATACCAAGGTGTCCGTTGTGCCAAAAGTCTTTGAGTTGAAGAACCAAGTCGACAAACATACCAACAATCAAACGCCGAGGGCTTGACCATGAAGATGCATATTGATGGGCAATGGGTCGATCGTGACAAAAAAATCGAAGTTTTGAATCCGTTCGACGGTTCCGTCGTTGACACCGTTCCTGCCGCTGACCACGCGGACGTGGATTTGGCGATTTCGGCCGCCGTCCGCGGCGCCGAGATCATGGCGGCGATGCCTGCCTACGAGCGCTACCAAATCCTACACCGCGCGGCCGATCTGATGCAGGAGCGGATAGAGGATTTGGGACGGACCATAACGTTAGAAGAAGGGAAGACGTTGACCGAAGGCATGGGAGAAGCGGCAAGAGCGGTCGAGACCATGACGCTGTCCGCCGAAGAAGCGAAGCGGCTCACTGGCGAAACGCTGCCGCTTGACGCCTCCTCCAATGGTGCCGGCAAGTTTGGTTTCACGCTGCGCGTGCCGTGTGGCGTCGTTGCCGCCATCACTCCGTTCAACTTCCCTCTGAACCTGGTTTGTCACAAGGTCGGCCCAGGCTTGGCTGCCGGTAACGCCGTGGTAATAAAGCCAGCCACTGACACCCCTTTGTCCGCTCTCAAAATCACCGAAATCCTGTTAGACGCGGGCATTCCTTCGGAAGCGCTGCAATGTATCACCGGCTCAGGCTCGGTTATCGGTGATGCTATATCTGCCGACCTACGCGTGCGTAAGATCAGCTTCACAGGCAGCCGCGATGTCGGCGAGCACATCTGCAAAACCGGCGGCTTGAAGAAGGTGACCATGGAGTTGGGCTCCAACGCGCCATTGCTCGTGATGTCCGACGCTGATCTCGAGAAAGTGGCCGAAGCAACCGCGGCCACCGGTTATGCCAACGCGGGTCAGGTCTGCATCTCGGCGCAAAGGGTTATGGTCAACCAGCAGGTGTATGGCGACTTCATAGACGCACTGACCCCAAAGGTCAATGCTTTGAATACGGGCAATCCATTGGACGAAGGGGTTACCATGGGTCCGATGATCCGCGAGGCCGATGCCGCCAGAGTCAACGATTGGATCAACGAAGCCGTTGGTGCGGGCGCCAGAGTCGTCACCGGCGGCGATCGCGACGGCACGATGCACGCTCCCACCGTAGTCGCCGACGTCGATCCTAAGATGCAGATCTCCTGCAACGAAGTTTTTGGTCCAGCGGTGGCGGTCAGCCGTTTCGATTCAATCGAGGAGGCGATCAGCAGCGCCAATGACACCAACTACGGCCTCAGCGCCGCCATTTTCACGGAAAATATAGATTGGGCAATGCAGTTTGCTCAACGTGTGCATTCCGGCAACATCCACATCAACTGGGGCACAATGTGGCGGGCGGATTTCATGCCCTACGGCGGGCTCAAGGATAGCGGGATGGGCAAAGAGGGTCCTAAGTATGCCGTGGAAGAAATGACCGAAACGAAAATGGTGGTAATCCACTAGCGAGCGCGGATCACGAGTCGTCCGGCACACCAGTTTCCTGCGGCTGCGAACGTTGTAGCCGCAGGGCTTCCGCCAACCTGCGGGTGACAGGACCGGGGGAACCCGTTCCTATAACGTGATCGTCGATATTAACCACCGGCAGCGCATCAATGCTGGTGCCAGTAATGAAGACTTCTTGCGCATTCAGGTAATCCTCTAAGAAGGTCTCTTCTTCGCGGACGACGAGGTCGAGTTCACGTGCGGCTTCAATTGCCAGCTCGCGTGTTATCCCCGGAAGTATCGAGGGGCCCAACGGCGTCGTGCGCAGTTGGGCATCGCAAACGCAGAAAGAGGACGTGGAGGAACCTTCCAACACTCTGTTTTCCGCATCGAGCAACAGCGCCTCGAAGGCCCCGGCCTCGCTTGCGTGTTGACGTGCCAACACGTTGGGTAGCAGGGAAACCGTTTTTATATCGCACCTCCCCCAGCGCTGATTTGGAACCGCGACGCAGCTAACCCCCTCCTGACTCATCCACTGTGGAAGCGGCGCTAAAGCTGAAGTCGTGAGGACAACCGTTGGCGACGGCGCCGGATTCGGAAACTCATGTCGTCTGGGAGCGACGCCGCGGGTAACCTGGATGTAAATTAGCGCGTCGGCGGACTCCGTTTGGTCGACAAGCTGCTCAACTACGTTTTCCATCCCGTATTCTTCTACGTCGAGCGGTATCCGCAACTCATCCAAACTGCGTTGCAGGCGTATCAGATGCCGATCCAGGGCCAAAGGCACGGAATCGTAGCTAGCTATCACTTCGTAGACACCATCAGCAAACAGAAACCCTCTGTCCTGAATCGATACCATCGCTTTACTTGGTTCCACGAAACGTCCGTTTATGTATGCTGTCTCCATCATCGCACCTCTATGCTTGAACTCCACACATTCAGTTTGCCGCGAACGACCTGTCCCCGTCGAAGGTTTCGCTACGAAAGATCTCCTTCTGCGCATCAAGGTATTCTTCAACACTCATTGGAGGATCATCTTCTGACTTGATTTTGCGGGCGAGCGCAGCGTCGTCGCATAACAAATCGATCGCCATCATCGCCAGGGTCTTTGCCGGCGCGACATAACCCGCACCAAAGTCGCCTATATGCCATTCAGGGCTGTGGTTGCCTCCACGTGCGCCTGTCATGTAAGGATGCAGAACCGGCATGATCTGACTCAGATCCCCCGCATCCGTTGACCCCCCACTGTGGGGATAATCGCGGTATTCGGATGAACCGAACAGCTCCGACGAGTTCGCTTTGAAGATCGCCGCCAGTCCAGGATCAGAGCGCAGGGGCAGCGAGCCGGGTACGGTTTCTATCTGCACGGTGCATCCCATAGCAACGGCGGCGCCCCGAATAGCCCGATCGACTTTGGCAGCGGCATTCATCATTGCCTCCTGAGATTTTGCCCGTACATAAGTCTCCATCCGCACGTCAGCCGGCACGATGTTTACCAGATCACCTCCCTTGGTAATTATCGGATGGACCCGGACGCAGTCTTCGTCTCGAAAAGTTTCCCGCTGAGCATTGATGGCGCTCAAGGCCAGATTGGCAGCATTGAGCGCATTCACACCCAAATCGGGTCGGGTTCCGGCGTGCGATGCTCGCCCGGAAAACAATACGTTTTTGGCCAGAAAGCCGTTGTTGGAGACGGTTATACCCATGGAGCCTTCGGCGTGATCGGGACTGCTGCTGTGAATCATGATCGACATATCAACATCAGTGAAGTGTCCCAGCCTTACCAGCTCGGGTTTGCCCTGGATGAAGGCAGTTTTGCCTTCCTTGATCAAACCTAACCGGTAATCGATCTCTACGTATTCTTCGGCGGGCACCGCAAAGAAAACCACGTTCCCACTTAGTTGGTCGGCTGCACTGGCGGCAACCAACCCCCTGGCAGCACCGAGCATGCCGGCAATCTGGGCGTTGTGCCCGCAGGCATGGGCAGCCCCGGTAGCCTGGTCGGCGCGAGGATGATCGGGCACCACCAGCGCATCCAGTTCTCCCATCAGTGCTACCGTCGGTCCCGTTTGTTTGCCTTCCAATACCGCCTTCACACCGGTGATGGCCAGTCCATCGCACACCGGGAGCTTCAGTTCTTCGAACACCTCGGCTACTCGTCGCGCGGTTCTGGTCTCTTTGTACCCGAGTTCGGGATGGTCCATGATCTCTTCCCCAAACCCGGATATGGAGTCTGCCTCCTGGTCGATCTGGCCACATACTTTTTGTTTCAATTCTTCTTTGGTCATTGCTTCAATCGCCTTTGACTTCGAAAAAATAGTTCTTTAATAGCCCGGTTTCGGCTTCGTATTTTCGCTTATTCTAGTCCTTCGTCAGTTACTCCTAATGCATCCGACGCAAGTCGAACTCCCTACGGTTTTCCTGCAATATAATACAGCAATAAATGGCCAGCACTGACGGGACAGGATCATCGTGCAACCCAGGTTCGAGGTCACCCCTTGCCATGTCGTAGGAATCTGGCGTGGCCCCGTTTTCAACGCTCGCGGCCGCGACAAAAGTCTGTTGATAATCTTGCCCCATTTGTGCTGGAGGTATGTGGCTCGTAAAGCTCTCCTGTCCCTACCGTAAATCGACCCCCAACGGCGTGTAGCTTGACGAGTGTCCGTTCACTAGCCGTCCATCAAGCCGTTTGATATACACGCGGCTCGATACTGTTGAAGATTATCGAACCGCTCTGGCTCATAATGACGACCCTCATTCTGTGCCGACCGATGTGCGGCTTCGGTAAAAACCTGTGCATCCAGAACGTGATTTTGGGTTACGACGAATGGTTGCCCGGTCTCGAGTGCTTCTCGAAATCCGCAGTGTGCCCTTCTGTAGGCCGCATCAAACCGCGGCAAAAATTCTGGATAGACTCCTGTAATATGCGCCATCTCGAATGTTTTTGAACTGGTATTCTGCCTTCCATCTCGGCTCCAAAGCTCGACATGTATTGGCCCTGGATATCCCGCAAAACGGCCTACATGCAGAGTGCCCTCCGTCCCAATAATGTAGGTCTCGTTGTTGTATCCGGACGAATGAGTACGACTTAAATCCAACCTGCCAACGACACTTGATGGCGTTGTAAACGTCACATAAGCGGTGTCACCGCCCTCCTCCAACTGACTCTCGTAACCTTTTGTATGATGCTGACTCGCCCATACTTCGTTGGGGAATTCGTCGAGAAAAAAAATTGCTTCATCAGCCAGATGTATGCCCATATCGATAACCAGACCTCTACTCACGTAGGTTGCAGGAGGAGGAAACTGATCTCTCAAGACACATCGTATTTCGCGAATATGGCCGATCAAACCCCTCTTTAGTAGATCCTTCGCGTGGAGCAAGGGAGGGTCAAAGCGTCTTTGCAGGCCGATTTGAAGCAAATGCTCATTCCGACCTATGGTCTGTAAAAAATCGAACGTTTCATCCAGGCGTTCGGTCAATGGCTTTTCCAGGTATATTGGAATTTGAGCTTGAACGAACGGCAGGGCGTGCCTGGCATGATCTTTACTGTGAGAGGCTATTACCACCGCGTCAATATCATTCCCAGCCTGTTTTATCATGTCTTCGGGGCTGTTGAAGGTTTCAACAGTTGCAATATCAAGCTCCACTTTAGCCACTGAAAGTGCAGCCTCTTTCTCGTCACCCATGGCGGTAATCTTGTGGCCCTGATCGAGAAGTATGGAAGCGTGAACCTTTCCGATGCGCCCGACCCCAAATATTCCGTAATTCAACTCTTCACACCTTCGCGCGGCAACAATCCAATTGTCGTCACCCAAACAGACGTTTGAATGTTTCGACACACAACCTGAAACCTGCTTCGAAATCGCCGTTTCCCGGATGGTAAACGCTTTCCAAGGATATCACACCATCGTAGCCATCGTGCCGCAATGCTGTTGCGATCGGCTCGAACGAGTCCGCCAGTTGCCCCTTGCCCATTTGGCATACTTCGAGATGAGATCTGGGGGTGTCCACCCGAACATCCTTTATATGAATGTGCCCCAGATAATCATCTTTGATTAGTTCATATGCATCCGGGTAGGCGGTCTCGTGCGCCCAACAACTATTGCCCGGATCCCACAATACTTTCAGCACATCATCTGCATTGAGGTCATCAATGAGTTTGCAGGCCGTGTAACAGGAATTGACCATGGAGCCGTTACCGGTTTCTACGACGAGCGTAATTTTTTCGGCTCTGGCGAGTTCGATCGCCGGTGCAATCAACGCAAGACACGACTCCCAGGCACCTTCGGCGACATTCCACCGCTCGGCGCCGTGACTGCCCCAGAGGATCATCTCCTTCCTGCCGCTCATGATGCGCACCAGCCGGCAATCGAATTCGTGGGACATTTCGATGCACCGTTTCAATCCATCCATATGTTCGAGATGCGTTCCGTCACCCGCCCTGGTGGTCATGGGTAAACCTGCAAACAGGTGGCGGGAGATGCAGGACACCTGTTTGTCGTGTTTCTTGATCAACTCCAATGCGCGCTTCCGCTCCTCGACATCCAGATCTCCCACCTCCTTGTCCCATAGATACTGCAGCTCGGCGTAAGGCAGATCATACTCGTCCATCACACTCAGCGCGTAAGCAAAGTCACGGCTTATACCGTCGGTAATGACACCCAATTTCATTTCTCACCCTCTCCTTATAAAGACTGGCTCTCCACTTAGTAGCAACCACGTCACGCGACTATGAACACCGATAGCTCGCCGTCGGGGCCGCGTGATTTATCAGCGGTTGAGCTTGGCACCGACGATATCCTCGAGGATCTGCGTCACAATCCAATTATCCCCGTCAGGATGTTTGGTCTTGCCGGCTTGAAAAAGTTGCATGGCCGTGGCAGCCGTAAACTGTGGCACGCCCAACTCTCGTGCCAGATCGAGAACAATGGTCAGATCTTTGTACATCGTCGAAATATGGCTGCCAGTAGCGACGAACTTGCGGTCGATGATGTTCTCCAAGGCGGTGTTCGTGACACCACAACCGGCGCCAGACGTGCTGAAAACGTCGTAGAGTACCTGACCGCTAACACCCGCCTTGGCGGCCAGCACAGCGGTCTCGAACGTCGCGGAGAAAATCGATCCTATCAGAGCTTGCAAGCAGGCCTTTACGGTCTGACCCATGCCGGGCTCTTCACCGACGCAATGTATGTTAGCGCTGACCGCTTCCATTAGCGGTCGAAACTCCTCCAGCACATCAGGTTTTCCGGCAGCCATCATCGTCAGCGTACCCGCCTGAGCGCCGGGGAAACCACCACTCACCGGAGAATCAATCATATGGATACCGCTACCTACCAGAGCTGCGGAGATTTCGCGCACTTCCGAAGGCTTGATGGTCGCGGTCATAATCACGGCCGAGCCCGGCTTGAGTGATCCGGCTAATCCCGCCTCTCCAAGGATGACCGACTTCGCCTGATCACCGGTCATCACCATCACAAACACAGCATCGGCGCTCTCGCCCACCTCTTTAACACTCGCCACCCCTTTGCCACCCATCTCTTCGAAAGCCGCCATGCGCTTGGCGTCCAGATCGAAGCCGGTAGTTTCCATGCCCGTCTCAATCAGGTTTTTCGCAAGCCCGCTACCCATGTCGCCCAAGCCAAGGACCCCAGCACGTTTCATACGGTCATTTCCTATATTAATGTTTCGATAACAATCGTCCCGTCAGCAATATAGGATGGTATCGATGCCAGAAAAAACCACGCCTTGATCTTGGAGCGGATGGAATTGACGATCGGAATATTTAGCTGCTGGTAGATGCCGTGTCCGGCAGCAAACAAAACCACTTGACTGACATCAGTCACCTCGTTTCAGCCGGTGGTCAGAGCGAAGGCAAGAGTGTTATTCCACCAAGCCTTATTTTCGCCAAGCCCTGCACATTACATTGTATCTCAGCTTTCGGTCTCGTCCGTAGGTGCAGATCGTGTTGCTCCTGACACCCTTCGACTAATCTAAGAGAGCCTCTATATATGAAACTAACCATGGCACAAGCGCTGGTGCGGTATCTGGCAAACCAGCGAATCTCGATCGACGGACGCGACGAGCGCCTGTTTCCCGGCGTCTTTGCTATTTTTGGACACGGCAACGTCACCTGTCTGGGTGAGGCGCTGGCGACGGTGCGAAAAGAGATGCCAACCTGGCGTGGACAGAATGAGCAATCGATGGCGTTGGCAGGCGTTGCTTTCGCCAAAGCCAAAAGACGCCGCCAGATTATGGTCGCCGCCAGTTCCATCGGACCAGGTTGTACCAACCTGCTGACCGCCGCAGCCACCGCCCATGCCAACCGTTTGCCGATCCTGCTGCTTGCGGGAGATACCTTTGCCAACCGGCTACCCGATCCGGTACTGCAGCAGGTAGAGAACTTCCATGACCCGACCATGACGGTGACCGACGCCTTCCACGCCGTCAGCCGCTACTGGGACCGGATCAACCGCCCGGAACAGCTGATCTCATCGCTGCCGCAGGCGGTAGCAACGATGCTCGATCCAGCCGATTGCGGCCCGGCGTTTCTGGCGTTGCCTCAGGATATTCAGGGCGAAGCGTTCGACTATCCGGAACGGTTCTTCGAGAAAACGGTGCATCGCATTCCGCGTCCGCGTGCGGATCACGACAGCATTGACGCGGCCGTCCAGACTCTGCGGGCGGCAAAGAAACCGCTGATTATCTCTGGGGGCGGGGTCTTTTATTCCGACGCCGTGGCCGAGTTGACCGGGTTTGCGGAGCGCCACAACCTGCCGGTGGTGGAAACCATCGCCGGCCGTTCCATGATGCGGCACGAGCATCCGTTGAACGCCGGTCCCATAGGAGTGCTCGGCTCGAGTTCGGCTAACGCCCTTGCCCAGGAAGCGGATGTAGTTCTGGCCGTTGGCACCCGACTGCAGGATTTCACCTCGGCGTCCTGGAGTGCATTCGGCAACGAGCAGATGCGTTTGATCGCGCTCAACGCGGCGCGTTACGATGCGCACAAACATCGTGCCGTTGCGGTGGTAGGCGACGCTCGTGCAAGTCTTGAAGATCTCGAACAGGCTCTACAGGAATGGAAAGGTCCCGAGGACTGGACGGCACAGGCCTCCTGCCTATACGCCGAATGGAACCGCACCATCGACGATCATTCCGGACCGACCACAACGACACCGCCCAGCTATGCCCAAGTCATCGGTGCAATCAACCGCAACTGCGACGACACCGACCTCGCGCTTACCGCTGCAGGGGGGTTTCCCGGCGAACTCTGTATGAATTGGAAAACAAAAACACCGGGCACCTTCGACTGCGAATTCGGCTACTCCTGCATGGGGTATGAAATCGCCGGTGGCTGGGGCGCCCGCATGGCAGACCCGTCGCGTGACGTGATTGCCTTCGTCGGCGACGGATCCTACCTGATGATGAACAGCGACATCTACACTTCGGTGCTTACTGGACACAAGCTGATATTAATCGTCTGCGACAACGGTGGTTTTGGTATCATTAATCGCCTGCAGAAATTCAAAGGTAGCGTCGCCTTCAACAACCAGATCGCCGAATCGCACGTGGAACGAGTGGAATACGTTGATTTTGTTCAGCATGCTAAAAGTATGGGCGCTCTCGGTGAGCAGGTGGAATCCATCGCCGATCTGGAGGCAGCTTTCAAACGAGCAAAAGCAGCCGACCGTACCTACCTGATCGCCATTCGAATCGAGGAGCAGCAGTGGACTCCCAACGACGCCTGGTGGGACGTGGGAGTGCCGGAGGTAAGCGCGAGGGAAGAAGTACGACAGGCACGTGCTGACCACATGGAAAGCCAAAAGAAGCAGAGAATAGGAATCTGAGACGTGGCACCCATTGGAGTGGCAAGGCAGCAGCTCAACCCACTTTTTGCCAGTGCGCCCAATCAGCTACCGGAATCTGACTGGCCACGCTGATGGATCATTGAAAAGTAGACAACCGCTGACCCTCTTAATATATTTTCCTACTTATATATTTATCCATAATTCCGGAAATCGAGCGACGCTTGAGGATTTTCTGGCCGGTTTCAAAAAACTGCTAATTATTCGATTACTATCGCATCTCTCTTAGATATTCAGCACGGTGGCCAAAAGAATATTACAGCGTAGGCATGTAGAGAGCATTAACATGATCAACAAATTTTCCAGTTACCTCCAGATTCTACAATTGAAATGGCCGGTCGCGGCGATGCTCTTCGTTGTGCTGTCAGCGGGCTTGCCTCCAGCGCAAGCGGACGTCCCCACTGGTCGGGTCAGCCTACGCCAGGAGCAACTGGCGCCTCATTTTCTGCGCCAGGACGGCCTGCAATACCGTAACTACGCTCTTCGTTTGTATAACAACTACCCCAATCACACCTTTCCATACGTCGAGACCCCCAAGAGCTACTACAACGACATGGGTAACTACCTGGTCAGAGGTTTCGATGTCTGGCAGTGGTCAGAGCGTCGCGGCACGGGCGAGAAATACGCCAGCACTTTGCTGACCGACCAGGGCATTTTCGAAGTAGGTTTCGATAACGTTGTTGTTGGCAAAGACAGTTTTGGCGACTGGGGATACAGTTTGATCGTGGGGGACGGTCTGATTGCCCGCCTGAGTCCGCTGGTCCTGTCGAAAACCGACTTCAACGGCGCGCGACTGGATGTGCTGACGCCATGGTTACAAGGTACTCTCGTGGGATCGCGGATCGAGAAACCGATCAAACAGATTAACCCGATCGCCGTCGACGAAACGTCGTTTATCGATCCACCGAGAGTGGCTTATCATGCCGACGCCAGCGTAATGATGTTGGGCGGCAGGTTGCAGAGTCAGTTGGGCGGATTGACATTGGGACTGAACGGTGCCAACGTGCACATCTTTGACAGCACGGCCGACGATGGCAACAGTCTCAGGGGTATTGTACACCCGAGGCAGCTCTTGATCGACTATCTGCTAATCCGCTTTCAGGACGATTCTCCGTCGGATGGGCAGGGGGGACCGATCGTAGAGGAGGTGCGTGTTATCATCGACGGCGAGGTGCGCAACGATTTAAAAGCGTTTCCCGTGGTTAATCGGACGGGGGTCGAGACCCAGGTCGGCACGACGTCGCTCCGCACGGGCGCCTTCCGTGCGATCATCTATAACAAGCCGTCCGGTGCCCGCGGCGGCGGTTTTCAAGCTGCCAAGGAACCGTTTTACTACAACCGTGGAAAGATTCCGCTGTATGCCGACTACATTTACCGGTTACAGCACGAAGCCGGTATCGACGTGAGCAAAATCACCAATGTAGAAGGACTGCTTTCCGTATTCCAGGCGAGGAATGCTGATGAGAGGCAACAGGTGTCCGGCACCGACGAGCTCGTCTATGTCATCGACCTCTCGCGCGAGCAGGACATGCACGAGGTGCAGATCGAGGCGTTAGTTAGCAATGATTACCGTATAGACGAAGCGATGGTGCGGCGTTTTCAGCCAAAGGCCGCCGATCTGACCAAGGAGTATACCAGCTCTTTCTGGC
The DNA here is from genome assembly GCA_964401715.1 of uncultured Gemmatimonadaceae bacterium. Lineage (GTDB taxonomy): Bacteria > Latescibacterota > UBA2968 > UBA8231 > UBA8231 > CAYNZV01. The sequence continues at coordinate 29,266 of CAYNZV010000025.1, forward strand.
GCACCGCGGCTCGTGCCAAGGGGAATGTGCAAGACGGCTCGAACCTGAAGTGGGTACGGTTCGCCATTGGCGAGGACACCGGGTTGTCTACCTACAGTGCCGACCTGCATCTGACTCTGGCCGGTTTAGAGGTCACGGGCGAATACGCACGTTCGGCGTTGTATTCGCGCTTTGCGGCGCGTACGGAGGATAAGACCGCATATAACGACGCGCCCGCTAATCGCCGTAACGGCTCGGCTTATTTCTTGAATGCTGTCCGATGGTTTGGAAAAACGCGAGTTGGTGGTGAGTATTTTTCCATGAATCCCGATTTCCAGACCAGCATGCGGTCGTATCAGCCGTTAAGTTTTCTGTGTTGTTATCAGGGTGTTTACGGCGGCATGATCAATGAAACACTTTTCTGGGATCTGCTGCAGGATAACGAGGACGGCGACAACTATCCCGATCGCAACCCCGGTGAGATTCTCGGTTCACCAATGGCTCGATATGGCGACGATCGGACCGGGGTGCTTATCGGTCAGGACGAGGATAACGACGGGATCTCGGACACCGACAAGAACGCCAACTTGGTTGCCGATCATACCGAGCCGTTTTTGATTTTCAATGCCCTCCCGAACACATACGTCTACGGTCTCGACCGCAATAACAACGACGAACCCGACCATCGCGAAGATGATCTTGATTTCGACATGCCGTATGATCACGACCTGCGAGGGTTTCATCTATTTGGATCGCGGGACCTAAGTCAAAATCTGTCGCTGTCGCTGGGACGCTATGATGTCGAACAAATAGCCGGCGGTGGCCGCAACCGATCTACCTACGCCCTGCTCACCTATGTGCACAAAAACCTCCGGGGTGATAACCGGTTGTTTTTCGAGAACCACCTACGCAAGGTGGAAGACAACATCGTCGACGAATATATGGCTCCTAGAGAAAAAGCCGTAATCGCTAATACACAGACGGGGAACCGTGTAAATTTCAGCACGGGCTCCCGCATTAACCAGATACGTCCTGACCTGCTGTGGTATCGGGACAGCTACGTTAACGAAAGCTACCTGGATGTGCGTTTTACGCCGCTGTCGCGATTAAAGCTGAGCCAGCAGTTGCGCTTGCGATTCAACTGGCAGCAGCAAGGCGAGATCACACCTGGTATTTTTCAACGCGGTCGGCGTTTGGATCATTCGACAGTGGTGAGCCGTGCTGAGTATTCCTTCAACTGGGGCCGGGTCGAGTTTACTCCGCAGTTCAAGTTCATGATGCGACGACTGACTGACCGCGAATTCAAGCAGGACCTCATTAGCGAATACCGCACAATTCCAATCTTGCGGGCGCGTCTGCCGATCTTGAAGCGGACCAGCCTGGCGATCGGAATCCAGGGAATGGGACCATTTCCCTATCGCCTGAAGAACGATGCCAACAGCCAGTTGAGCACAAAGCAGTGGACCTCTTTCGCCAGCCTGACTAATCGGAGTGACTATTTCGGCTACGAGCTTTACACCATCTTGGGATTGCGCAAAGATCGTTTGAAGTATGATGACAAGTTGCAGAAACAACGCGAGTATGACGACATCTCATTGTTCGTAAATACCATGATCGGTTTCACCCAGTTCGGCCGGTTGTTGTAGCGCGCTCACCTTCCGTCGTCAAATCTATCTACATTTCTCCGGTTGCAACCAAAACGGCATCTTGAATTTGTCGTCTGTGCGACACGGAGCGTATATGGGCTTTGTCCATTCCTCCTGTCGGATGTCACCAGTCCAGGGTGTGTTGATGCCGGGATCGTCGCCGAAGCCCTGTGCCTGTAGAGATCCGGGCGGCTTGACAGTTTCAGTTTCAGAAAACGCCGTTGCAAACCAGCTCTCATCGAGCCCTGAGTCCTCACGATCCAGTACAATTCGCCATTCGTCTAAATCCAGCTTCGCAGGCATTGTCTTGTC
>CAYNZV010000025.1:31302-48320 GCA_964401715.1 uncultured Gemmatimonadaceae bacterium
GATCCAGTACAATTCGCCATTCGTCTAAATCCAGCTTCGCAGGCATTGTCTTGTCATGGATTGAGAGTAATTGCAACAAAGGCCAACGGAGGAAGCTGGCCGCGTACTCGACCATCGAAAATATTGATGGCCTCAAATATTTCTACCGTGATGACTTCGCGGTCTTCCGCAGATCCCTCATTGCGAACCGACAGCTTCAATCGGCTATCTGGACAATTCGGATGAATAGATCACTGGAGAGCTCCTCGGCGAATACCAACACGCCACCGGCGAGGACCAACCCGATGGCAATGTTGCGAAACAGACGACTCGAAAGTTTCTTGTTCGCCTTCATACCCACGACATATCCAATCATCAGTCCTGGTAGACTCGCTAACCCTAGCGTTAGGACATGGAAATCGAAATTGCCCGTAGTATGCAGTAGCAACAGAACACATATATGAACGATCGAAAAAAAGCCGATCAAGTCAGCCCGGAAACCTCGGGGTTCCCAGCCTTGGCTCAAACCCACGAAAACAACTGGTGGGCCCGACATCGCGGTGGCACCACCAGAAACGCCACCCAGCAACCCGCCGACGAAACAGAGCGTACGTTCGCGACCAAGTGGACGAATGGGTCGAAGCACCAACGCCAAAGCCGCCAACAGAGTAAACGAGCCGATAGCCAGCCGCATCGGCGTCGCGCCGAGATTTGTCAACAAATACACCCCTATGGGGACGCCGATGGCCGAACCGATAAGCAAATTGCCAATACGTCGGGCTGACATCTCTCTTCTCGAACCAAGGAAAAGTAAGACCGAAAGCGGAACCCAGCTGGCGAGAACGAGCGGAACCGCGACCGTTGGAGGAAAAAGAAGGACGAGAAATGGCGTTGCTATCAACGCAAATCCGAATCCGGTCAGCGAGCAGAAGAACGCTGCAACCGCGACGATTCCGTTCAAAGCGAGTACGACGGCGATCGACATCTGACTAATGGGAGTGGGCCCGTCGCCAGCGCCATAAGAGACGAAGTATTGTTGCCGCCAGGACAAGAGCTATAATCACCGGAATGGCAGCAATTGAAAAAACGATCGTGGATTTGAGGACAACCGCGAACCCTCGAATCCCCTCGTGAAAGCCGTCGATGATGATATTCCAGAAACCCTTGCCCTTGGTATCGCTCCCGACCGGAAACGGTTCATGCCAGTCAACCGACACGCTGGACATCTCGATGCGCTCCTCGAGATGTTTCTTACGCCCCTCAAGGCGATCGATTTCATCGCGCAGGCGCGCAAGCCCGCGCTCTACCGAAAGAATTTCCTCTACCGATTTCGCGTCAGCCAAAATCTCGCGAAAACGTTCTTCAGTTTTCTTCTTGTTGGTGATGTGAGCTTCGAGATCGAAAAACTCGCTGGAAACATCCCGACCGGAGCGACTTTCACCTTCGACACTGAGCGCACTCTGCTTCAGCTCGTGGACGAAGGTCACCAAGCGTAAGTTCGGGATCCAGGCAACAAGATTGCCAGTCTGCACATTGTCATAAACACGCCGAGAGTTGACAGACTGCAGATACCCTTCGTGTTTGGCGATCTGCTTCTCGACACCGGTCAACCACGATTCGTAGCTCTCGATTTCTATCGACAAGCTGGCGTTTTCAATTGTCAGGCGTGCACCCGCACCTGTAATCGCCGAAACGTCACTGCCGGCGGCAGCCAACAGCTTGTGCGGTTGCTGCACCCGCTTGGCCATTGGCGCCGGGACACTGACAGCGAGCTGGCTAGTAGAATGCTCGCGCTCCCCCTCCTCGGGAAACTCGCAACCCGTAAAGGCGCAGATTGAAACACTCGACCAAAAGACAAATACGCGAAGGTCCATACGGCATAGCATCATGGTGATTAGCGTTAAAACGCAGCACAACGTGATTGACAAACTAAAACACCAGGAAACCGGTCGCAAACAAACTCATCTGCCGTAACCATCAGTATTTATGCGTCATTGCACGACGGTAAGAAATATCAAACCGGTGGCACATTCGAGGTGGTAACGTTATCTTTGGCTGTAGCCATCCCCATGTGGCCCCGTAACATCGGCGAAACTACAGCGCTGTTCCATACCACTTCAAGAAGCGCGTGGTTTGCCTATTTCTTATCCGTAATGACCCCAAGCAAACTGAAGATATTGGTCCCCCTCGCGTTAGCCAATTTAGAGGAAGGACTCGTTCGTTTTGCCGCCTCGATGGCATTAACGAGGGAAGGCGAGATACATCTCACCCATATTCTGCAGGACGGAGAGTCAAGTGACGTCGCTGATTCCCTCCTGCGAAAAGCAACCGAAGTAGCAACCGCGGAGGGGGCCACCGCGATTCCGCACGTAATCCGCGTTCCCAACGTCACCAAAGGGATACAGGCAGCGGTCGCTCAATGGGACTGCAACATGATGATCATGGGCTGGTATCGTGGCGTCGATAAACTCAGCGCCGTTGCCTCCCAGAGCAGGACTTTGGCCAAGGAAGTCCGTTTGGAAACCTTGATCCTCAAAGAGAGGAACATGGGTCCAGCCAAACGTATTCTGGTTCTCAGTGGAGGCGGCAGTCACGCGTTGACTGGTATTCAGACAGGGTATGAACTGTCGCAGTTGTGGGGGGCCGATATGGAGATCCTCCGTGTAGTTCGTGACAGTCACTGCAACCCAGACGATCTGATCTTGCAGCGTTACTGCGAACAACTGCGACAAGAGTCCAACCTGCAGTTGAGTCTGTTAGGTATCGACCTCCCTACTACCGTCCTTCCAGCAGCCGATGTGGTTTCGACAATCGCAGACCGTGCCGGACCGGACGATCTAGTAATTCTTGGAGCATCCAACGAGTGGCGGCAGGAGGAATACCTCGCAGGTTCCATTCCGGACGAAATCACCAACAAGGTCTCTTGTTCAGTTCTGATAGCGAGATCGACGCTCTCCAACCGCCCTTCACTTTCCGACATTTTCTGGGCCAACACCATACGGCTAAGCTTGCGTCCAAAGAACAAGTGGGAGGCGATTGAAACCTTGGTCGACGCGCTCGTCGAAGAAAAGCAGGTTCCGTCTTCTCAGCACCAATTGGTTTTAGACACGGCGATCAAGAGGGAACGGGAAACCTCCACGGCCATCGGCCACGAGATCGCCGTCCCTCACGCACGCATACCTGATCTTCCCGGAGTTATTGGCTGTCTTGGCATATGTCCTGAAGGAGTGGACTTCGAGGGCACCTATCCAGAGGCCGTGCGCTTCGTCTTTCTCTTATTGACGCCGCAACAGAATTACCGCAGTTACATACCCGTGCTGGCAAAGATTGCCACGTTGATGCGACCCAACGAAACGCGAAAACGCTTTCTCGACTGTCAGACACCTACCGACGTAACGTCGTTGATCCGTAGCCATGACGGGGATTCCATCCAAGAGTTTGCCTGCGAGATGGCGAGCACATCACCGACATAAAAACTGCAATCCGTGCGGCTACGAACGACGTACCAAGCGACGCTACGATAGATCTCGAAACGAATCACGGCGTGCTGTGTGTCCGGTCCTGCCCCACGCGTAACCGATATCCTTCCAGCTAAAGCGCCCCAGAACCCCAAGTAATCCAACGCAAACCGTATAGACGGGTAGGGTCAACGCCCACCACGGGAAATACCGCTGCAGATCTTGGCGGCCGAACTGAGCCGCCGCGCGGGTGAAGAGAACAGCTTCAGCGAAGATTTTCAGCAAAAAGATAGCCACAACCAAAGACCAGTTAACCAGTCCCAATACGACCAGCGCCGGCGAGGCGACCACGGCAACGCTCAACGAGAAGCTATTGACGAGGAACAGGAAGAACAACGGGTTCAACAAGAGCTGAAAAGGAGCATTGGATGCCCATCGCGCTCGCTGGCTCAACAGACAGTGCCAAGAGGAGGCGGTCGGGTGTGACACCGCCGCGGCAGAAACATTAAACACGGTTCGCCACGCGGTGTGACGCCGAATCAAATGCAAAAGCAGAACGTCGTCGCCAGACACCCTCTGCCTCACCCGCTCATACCCTCCCACCTCTTGAAAAACAATCTTGCGAAACGCCAAACTCTGACCGCTGGCACCCAGCGCCCTTCCATGACCGGCACTACCCGCCGCACTCCCCATAAGACAAAGAAAATCCACCGCTTCCCAAGCCTGCAGTAGACCGCAGATCCCACCACCGCCAACTGACTCGCTGTAACCAACTACCATACCGACTTCAGGCGCAAAACAGCTTACAAGGTCATCAATCCACGATCGCGGCACCAAGCAATGGGCGTCGGTGGTCAACACGATCTCGCCCGTGCAAGTCGCAATCCCCCATTCAAGTGCTTCCTTTTTCGAACCGCCTTGATCGCGGCGCAGAAAACGAACCCGATCGCAGGATGCGGCCAGTTGTTGGCCAATGGCTTCGCTCCCGTCGGACGAACCGTCGTCCACCAGTAGAATCTCAAACATAGCAGCTGGGTACGTTTGATCGAGCAGATGTGCTATGCAGGCCTCGAGGTGGTCGGCTTCGTCGCGTGCGGTAATAACGACGGATACAAACGGCTGGTCATCGGTGCGCGGCGTCGCCCGTCCGATACCACTGGCAAACCAGAAAATGCCGGCGACATAGATGCCACAGGCGAAAACGGCGATAATAGAGATTATAGGGGGAAGATGGTCCACGAGCAGGTCCATCGAAGACGACTGTCAGCCGCGAATTTCCTTGATCAGCGAAAACATGCCGGTGTAGCCTTCGGAGCAGTTGTTGCACATGGGAACGGTGCGCCGATCGTCGAGTATGGTGCGGCGAAAATCCATGTAGGCTTGACCACGCCAGGTTTCCGCAAATGTTTTGCCGTTGAACGCGTCACCAAGATCGACCGTTCCGTTCTTGTCGAAACAACAAGGTGCAACCTTACCACTCCAATTCACCATGGAGCTGTACCAAAGGACCTTGCAACCCCACTTTGGTTGCCCTTTCACCTCCAGCCGATCCTCCGATACGTGCTCGTAGCGGTTAAACTTATTCTCTTCTGGAAGGAATTGCGCAGCATCGTCGTCGCCATAAACTTGAGCCGTTTTTATGAGGAACTTGTCCGCGCCTAGGTCGTGGGCGATCGCCTCAGCTTTCGCCAGGTCTTGTTCATTGTGTTTGAACACGATGAACTGGAGATTGATCAACGGCGTCTGTTTGTCGGACGCCTTTTTTGCCTCTGCCAATAGCCGCACGCAATCAAACACCTTCTCAATCCGACCGCCGACACGGTAGCGTTCGTAAGTCGCCTGATCGACACCATCTAGTGAAACAATAATCTCATCCAACCCGGACTCGATCACTTCCCTCGCGTCAGCATCGGTTCGTACAAAATGCCCGTTGGTGCTAGTCAGAGTCGGAATGCGTTTCCCACGTGCATAGGCCACCATCTGCGTAAAGCACTTGTTCATGAAGGGCTCACCCTGGTTCCACAACATTAGTAACAGGAGCTTATCCCCCATCCTGTCTATCAACGATTTGAAGTCATCCAGATCCATCTTTCCGCGTTCACGTGTCATCTCCCCATTTCCCGAAGGGCAGAGCGGACACTTCAGGTTGCAGTAGTTCGTCGGTTCCACCATCAGCACAAACGGCTCGCCCCAGACCACCGGCTTGCGCAACAACCAGGAGACCCCCATGGAAGCCATCACCTTGGTGAAATTCCATGCGCGTTGCCATGAAAAGGCGTAACAATATCGTCGCAGATTTTTGGGAATTGTTTTGGGGGGAAGAAGAAACGCCATCAGGCCTCGACAAAGTTGTGGAACTCGGCGCGCGGTTTCCATCGATACAAGCCGGCCCCGCCGATCAGTGTAAAGAAAAGAATGTATGGAATATAGAGCAGTTCTATCAACGGCAGATAACGTAGAAGGTAGCGTTCGGTTGGTTGCGCAAAACGACTCAACAAAGCCACATGGACCACCGTGCGCGCGCACCATGCCACCGATACGGCCGCACCTCCGAAGACCATCAGTTGAATAAGGCCGATTGCCAAACCCGCGTGGAACAGGTACACCAGCAAGCCAACCAGCTTGGCTGCACCTCGATAATGTCCGGCCTTACCGGCGTGGCGCAGCTTTTGTTGAAGCAGGTCCGTCCAACGGCGCGGCGGCAGCATATTTTCCACAACACTCTCCGGTCCACGGTTGAACCTAAGCTCCCAGTTGGTGCGCTCAGCCACCAGACGGGCAAAATAGACGTCGTCCCCACCCATGAGATGCCCGATGCTCTCAAAACCACCCAGATGATCGTAAACCGCGCGCCGATATGCCAGGTTGCGACCAGTGGTGGAGAGCACCTTGCCCATCCCTATGCTGCCTGCCCCCAATGCTCCGATGGCGAGGTTGTCTAGAGCAAGCAGTTTGTGGCGCAATAGCGTCGGTTGTGAGAATCGGGCGTAACCAGCTACCAGGCCAATCCCGTCGGTAAACTGCGCAACCATGCTATGTACCCAGCCGTGGGGCGGACAGCAATCGGCGTCGGTGAACAGCAGAATTTCACCTGTACTGTACTCGACACCGGTAGCCAGGGCGCTCTTCTTGGGGCACGAAAAACGTGGTTCCAGCGGGGCCTGAACCAATGTCAACTGCGACCAATCCTCTGCTGCTGCAGCTACGATCTTTGCGGTCTCATCTTCCGAACGGTCGTTGACTACGATCACTTCCATCGATCCCGTATAATCCTGGTCTCGCAGCGCCTGCAGGCAACCGGCGATGTAGGCTTGTTCATTGCGGGCAGCAACCACCACGCTAACAGGTGGCGTTTCGGTTGAAGAAGCGGAATCACGCTGCAACAATCCCTTCCACAGCCAGACCACCGAGCCGACGTAAAAGACCGTCAAGACCAGGAGCAGCAGTTCAAACGTAGCCACGGTTCAAAGCAGGTTGTAACGCAGGTCGATGGAAAACTGCTGCTGTCTACCGTCACCATACCCTGTGCGTTGAGACAGGGTGATGTTCGGGTCCCAGCGAGGTGGCAGCGGCACGGAGGTACCCCACTCCATTCGATATGTAATGGCAGTGTCAACCTGGGGCAACATGCGTACTTCGAGTTGGGCGCCGAGAGCGATCCACTTGCTCAGCTTGCCTGCCAGAAAATCTTTCGTCTCCCGCTCATCTCCCGGACGCCAACCGCGATGTAGATCGCCGCCCACATTGCGTACCTGCCCGTCTTCATCCATCACATTCTCTGCGTGCCGGGTACGGCTCACGTCGAGCTGGATACGCACGTCACGCGCCAGGTATCGCCCCACCTTGACCCACCAGCGATCGCTGTTGGGGCCCAGCGAGTGCCCCAGGGGGGCATCAAAATGACGAAAGGTGTTGATGGGAAACTTGTGTGTGAAGATCCAGGGTTCGATGCGCACGTACTGGGCCTCGATCTCACTGTCACGCATGCCCCACGGATCCACCCACAACAGACCGCTTTGAAAGGAGAACTTGTTGGCAAAGTCGTTGGTGAACAGCCGCAGTTTTTTGAGATCGTCGGCTACATAGGCGAGGTACAGGCGCAAACCGTTCCCAGGGTGGATGTCCAGATCGACGCCCATCATGAGATTGTCTTTGTCGCCTAGATAGCTCTGTGCAGCCCAATAGAACATCAGAGGGTTCAGATAGCTCAGTTCCAGACCGCGATCGCCGTAAACCACTACTTCCTGAAATCCGACGTCGATCCAACGAGCCAACCTTACTTCCATTCTATGTGCCGCGAGATACTTATCGCGATCGAGAGTACGGGAAATGTTGTTGACCACGTAAGAAGTTGAGCCATCGCTTACCCCGGAGCAGAGTGGCGAATCGGGCCTGTCGGGACAGGGACGCAAAAACCCGGCAATGCTCACCAGCTTGAACGATCCCAACCGGGTGTTGAGCCGCACCATGGCGAAGGAACGGGCAGTATTGCTCAATCCCAGGTTATCGACGCGCGCCGGACCCCAACTGGCAACATCTTTTCCCACCTGAACATCCACGAACGGTGTCCCGAAGGCGAAATAGGCAGTACCTTCGTGGTAATCCACTCGATTGCCCTTTAGTTGGGGCAGCTCCAAACGCGGCTCGTAAACGTCGTCGCGCAGATGATAGCTGCGGCTACCTTCTTCGCGAGCTTGCTCGAAGCTCGCGCGAAACTGCAGCACACCTTTCACATCGCCGCGAATAACACCACCCAATCGATTGCGATAGATTCGCTCGCTGTCGTTGCGCCGTCGTCCGGTGAAAAAATCGGATTGCGACCGCGCCAGCAGCTCGGCATTTACCTGTCCACGGTCATCGCGATACGAGAACAACGGTTCGCCGCGACGCAGACGTTCACCTATGCCCCTCCGTCTAACCGTGCCAGCATCCGATTGCCTCGCTGGAGAGAACTCGGACATCAACAACTCCAGATGCCTGTGTTCAACTGCACTCAACTCGTAACCTGAAGCAGCAGCAGTGGACACCTGCTGCAAGGCTTCGCTCACCGCTCGACGACTCATCGGCTTGATCCCATCACCTAATCCGTTCAACACCCCTTTAACTTCGAAGCGCTCGAGGAACCGGTAGCACCAGTGCTCAGGTGGAACGTTGATCAACGACTGCGCAGCTGCCCCTTGAACGGCAGCAATGGTGAATGCCACCAGTGTAACACCAACTCGTCTCAGATTGATTGACAGTGCTCTCAAGGCAATGTATTCTTGGCAGTTACGACGTTTCCACTAATCACTGGAAGGTAGCAAAAAATGCGTTCGCGGGAAATCGAAACCGTAGCAGCTAGGGAGATTCTGGATTCCCGCGGCAACCCCACCGTCGAGGTTGACATTCAATTGCACGGCGGCGCTACGGGACGTGCAGCAGTTCCCTCCGGCGCTTCGACCGGTGAGCATGAAGCGATTGAGCTCCGAGACGGCGACTCGAAAAGATATCAAGGCAAAGGCACGCGGAAAGCTGTCAACAACATCGCAACGGTGATAGCACCCGCGATCAAGGGAATGGACGTTACCGATCAAGCTGGCATCGACCAAAAGCTGTTGGATCTGGACGGCACAGCCAACAAGGGAAATCTGGGAGCCAACACTTTGCTCGGCGTTTCCCTGGCCTGTGCCAAAGCGGCGGCCGCGGCGTGCGGTCTACCATTGTTTCGTTATCTCGGTGGCCCCTCCGCGTGCCAGCTACCGGTCCCCATGATGAACATTCTCAACGGCGGCGCCCACTCCGACAACAACTTGGACATCCAGGAATTCATGATCATGCCTATCGGCGCGTCTACCTTCGGAGACGCGCTCCGCATGGGAGCGGAAACCTTCCACCATCTTAAGGCGGTGCTCAAAGACAAAGGGCTCAATACCGCCGTCGGCGACGAAGGCGGGTTTGCCCCCAATCTGAGCTCGAACAATGAAGCCCTCGATGTCATTTTGCAGGCAATCGAGGCTGGCGGTTACAAACCTGGCGAAGACTTTCTCTTGGCCCTCGATGCCGCTTCCAGCGAACTTTTCGAGAACGGCAGTTACCGTTTTCACTGGTCGAACGGTGCCGCGTTGAGCTCGGCCGAAATGGTGGACTTTTATGGGGATCTGGTGAATAAATACCCCATTATCTCCATCGAGGACGGCCTCGACGAGAATGACTGGGATGGATGGTCAATGCTTACGGCGAAACTGGGCGGGAAGATTCAACTGGTAGGCGACGATTTGTTCGTAACCAGCACCGAACGTCTGCTCAAAGGCATCAAGGCGGGGATCGCTAACTCCATCTTGGTCAAGGTCAATCAGATCGGCACCTTGAGCGAAACCCTCGATGCCGTCGAAACCGCCAAACGTGCTGGCTTCACCGCAGTCATTTCACACCGCTCGGGCGAAACCGAAGACGCCACTATTGCCGACTTGGCCGTAGCCACCAATGCTGGGCAGATCAAGACTGGCTCGGCGTCGCGTACTGATCGAATCGCCAAATACAACCAACTCCTGCGCATCGAAGAGAAACTAGGCCAAACCGCCATCTACCCGGGACGGGGAGCGTTTTACAACCTGAGTTGCGGCGATGACTGAGCCGGAGGAATACCGGCTGCGTTCAAGAGCACATCTTCTTTGAAAAATGCTTTGCACATAGAAAGCAGCCATTGAGCTGCCACCATTGCAGCGACGATCGAACCCCCTACCGGATCGGGCAACAGATAACCGAAAATTAGTGCGGCAACCAGAGCGAGATCGCTGGTCCCCAGCAAGGTTGCAGGTGCCACCCACAGACTGCGCAAACTCGACATCGGCATGAACCGGCCCACCAAGAACACTGCGCCCAATCCCGCCAGCGGCCGTATGGCAACAATAGCCAGAAAGACAAATGCTGTCGTACGCCAATCCAGTCCCCATTGAGCGAGAAAACAGCCTAAGAACCAGCCGCCACTGAAATGGATCCCGCCATTCATTAGTGACCCTCCTGCTTTCGACACCCGTAATACATCGAGCCGTCGCAGCGTCGTATTTATCAGCCAAACAGCAGCCGCCAATCCCACGCCGAATGGCTCAAGTCCGCAAACAGCAGCAATTCCGCCCCCGAACATAAGAGACAGAATCAGTAGGAAAAGCACCATTTTCCGCTGACAGTCGCGAGTGAGCAGATCGGCAACCAGACCCACCAGGAAACCGAGGACGACGGTAAGAATCAGCTCCATTGCCCTCCCTTCAATGAGCAGCTCACGTCCCGATGGAGCGAACGGTAACCCTATCTTGATTTCGGCCAAGCGAAGCTCGGAAACTCCGATTGCAAAAACTACCGTCCCGAGTGCGGTAGCAATCAGGGGTTTGCACTCTGCAACCGTGCTTGGACGCGACGTCGATTTACTCCCGAAGGTACTGGTGCCGAAACCGACAAGCGCGCACAGCGCCAAGACTGTGGGCCATTCAAAAGCGGTCTGATCGAGCCCGCCGACTTGAAGCACCACCCAAGTAACCACCACCACCATGATGGAACACAATCCGAATTGACCTACTTCGAGGATCATCTCCACCGCTGATCCCCGTCTGAAGGCCAGACGGTCGAGACTGCACCCCACGCAAAACGCAAACCAAGCCGCGAGCAGATGTATTCCCATCTCCATCGACTCGGACACCTGTAACCTTGCGCCACTGGGAAACGCCAGCGCCGTCAGTAGTCCCGCCACGGTGAAATGGCTGAGGTTGCCCAACAAAGCCCGCACTCCCCACCATCCCTGCAAGCGCACGCGGGAAGTCCGCACCAGTGCAAATAGGCCGGCGACAACGATAATACCGAGACCGAAACGGACCAGATGATCCAGTGCAATCACGGATAGATGCTAGGGATCCCTGCGCTTGTCAGAACGGCAAGTCGTCATCCCCTCCCACATCGTTCGTCGTGGGAGGTTCCGAGGGGGGTGGAACACTGTCACCACCGCCAGACATATCGCTCCGACCATCGAGCATCTGCATGTCGTTGACCACGATTTCGGTAGTATAGCGTTTCTGACCACTCTGATCATCCCACGAGCGGGTTTGCAGCTTCCCCTCGACGTACAGCTTGCTCCCTTTGCGAAGATATTTTTCGGCGATCTCAGCGAGCTTGCGCCAGAGCACCAGACGGTGCCACTCTGTGCGCTCCTGTCGCTCCCCATCCTTGTCCGTCCACGATTCGGAGGTTGCCAGGCTGAAGTTCACCACCGGCACTCCACTGGGAAGGTATTTGAGCTCCGGATCCGCACCCAGATTCCCGACCAGAATTACTTTGTTAACACCGCCACGAGACATGATTGCATCCCTTTCGTCAGATCACACACAATCTGATTCAAACCCGGATATCGGGCCATGGTATATCTTAACTACGTTCCTTTCGAAAGGTCAAGATTGTGCACTTCCTGCCGATCCATTGTTTCAGAAGCCACATACACGTTGAAATATTGACGCCCAGTATTTATATTTCTTCGGTAAGCTATTTTGTTTTCCCAGTGGCACTTATACTCCACGTGATGGGGTGGACAACTAGTGGCTAAACGCAGCAAAAAGACCCTCATGGATTCCCTCAAGGGAATCGTTGTCAGCAAGCCTCCGGCTTCCAAGGGAAGGGTCCGCAAAGCCGCAAAACGGAAGGCAGATAAAGCCGCCAAGCTGCAACGACGGGATCTCCTGAGCCCATTCGTTGTCGCTACACTCGACCTAGATCTACTCATAGACCCTCCACCAGGCCGCGCCCGCCCGATCCCAAACGAATTACCAGCAGGCAGGGTTTTGGTGAGTCAAAAGAATGGTATTAAATGTCTTCTCCTGCAAACCCTGGACAAAGTTGATAATCAACAACTGCGTGACATCTGTGCCCGCAAGCTGACAGAGGAACAAGCGATTTACCTGCCCATGGGAAGGCAGATCCTCCGCGACGAGCTTCTGCACATGGGTAAGCGCGTCACAATCAAACTGCGCAAGGGGACTCTTTTTCTGAGTTCGGTGGATGGACAACCAAACGGCTACCTGTTGGAGCCGCTGCAGCTACCAATACGCAAAGAACTGTTGCAAAATTATCAGTACCTCGCGGTAACTGAGCAAATCGCCTCAAGGTACCTGCAGAATCTGGTCGATATCCCCGAGAGCTTCGCCATCATCAAGGAGGATGTTTTCTACGACGATTCGGAGCAAGCGAGGATAGTAGAGAAAGGTACTCTCGTGATCAGTCGTAACGGAGCCCTGACTGGGCTTATGCTGGACGATCTCAATCTGCCCATAAAGGGTGAGCAACTAAACGACCTTGACGAGCTGTTTCAGCTGCAAGCCACCTACACGCGACTGCCGATAGAAACGCTTATTCAACGCGCCGCTCAGTCGGGCAACGAGATTGAAATCGAGCGCGGAACTTTTCTCTTCAGCCCCCACGGGAAGGTCTATTTCGTATGGCGTGAGGGTCTGCAAGCTTCCGAGCAGCAATTGATCGTCTGGTCCAAACAATCGACCATCAACGCAGCCGGCATCCTGGAGGTCTCGCTCGTCAAGGGTAACGTCATCGGCGGTCCGGGAGAGGTGATTACTCAGGATGAAATCAACTACCTGCGCGACGTATTCCGCCAGGCCGGCACCACCAACATTCGAAACCAGACGCTGCTTCTAGATCGCAACGTGTTCTACAAGTTCCTCATCGATATGCCCTACGCCCAAACTGGGAAGTTCCGCGCGTATCTGGCCACGGGCGGTGTCATCATCCTCAACAGCTTTCGCAAAGGCACATTCAGCGTCGAAATGGGAGGGAAATCCGCGGGGCAGGCCATGGAAATAACCGACCTCGACATTGGAGCCGTGCGCAAGCACTTGCAGCCCACTGGTCGTATCCTCATCAAAATCGGCAGTCATTTGCGTATCCGCGACGAACGCGAGGGGGACTGGATCTACAGAGTGACCACAAATCTTTTTTATCCATACGACACCTTCACGCGGCCCTACATGGAGGAGTTTATTCCAGAGAACCTAGCGTTCGATCACCGCTCGGAGAAGATGTCTACTCTCATCGGCCCACAAGAGAATCCCCACGAGGAAGATCTTGGAGCCACGGGTGAACCGCTTGCCGATCTACGCGCCTTGATCAACAACGAGATTGGCAAAGAGCGTATTGTGTTTGTCCTCGACAACACCCTCTTCCACTGGCATGGCCGACTTTATCGTGTCAACGAAGAGCTCTCTTTCCGCCCCGGAATGACCGAGCAGATTCTCGACGCGGATCTGGAAGCGTTGGAGGCCGAATGGAAGATTCACCCGGTAGTTGAAGACGCCGAGGATGACGAGGAATATCCGCAGGAGTTTGAAGAAGAGGACGATCTCGCTGATCTTCCGCTCGACACGGGATCGCTCCGTTAGCGATCTATACCCTTCTTTTCGATCATAGAACTACCTTGATGATTACTTTCGTCAGAATCTTGGTTTTAGTCGGATTTATAGTAGCACTCCCGGTGTCGTCCTTTGGCTCTTTGAACCGTTTGCGGGCAATGGGCGACGAGCGCCGCTTGCTCATGGACACCAGCGTAATCCATTTGTACCCCGCTGCTGCAGTGGACTTCCCCCACTTTGCCATTGAGGTATTCGAAGAATGGGGTGGTGGTGTCCATAAGATCGGCGTCAATCACGCCGTTGGCCTGTTTCTCAATCGAAATGACCCCAAGATATTGACACTCAATAGCCGCCTCGACGGCCGCGGCAGTGCTGCTTTCGAGGAACTCGAACTACAGCCGCGAGCGGACCTCGTGTACGCTTTTGGACTGAACGATGGCCTCCGGATCGCACTCGCCGGCACCTATGCCTTTGATGAGGTGCGGAGGGACCAAAACCACGCCTCCGCCAACCATTTCGACCTGCGGGTCGGACTCCAAGTAGGCAAGACCGACAAATCCCATTTGCTGTTCACCATCGGGCTCAACCAACAAGATCTCAACGATGAGACCGTCGGCACCCACCTGAACAATACGGACGGAAACGGGTATTCACTCGAAGCTCGGGCACACCTGCCAATCGCAGCCAATGCTACTCTTATGCCGGTGGTTGGACTTCAGTTAACGGCGTATGATTTAGAGCCGGCCACAAGTGAATTCACCGACGGGACGTTTATGTTGGGGTTCGATCTGTCCCCCACCCGAAAGGTAAGCCTCGTCGCCGGTGTAGGAGCGAAGTACTCCAATGCCGACAGCAAACATCCAACGCACCCGGACGGCGAACGGACAAAGCTGATGTTGCCGCTCATCGTCTTTGGCGGCGAGATACAGGTTGGCTCGATGCTATTTCGTGCAGGCGTACGCCATGCCAACACCTCGACGCGCGACAAACTGAAAACCGGTGCCTTCACCTCCATAGATGAGAGTTTCGAAGGCAGCTTCCGAGCCGATTTCGGACTTGGCTTAAAGTTCGGTCCGCTCCTCATGGACGGTTTGATAGAACGCGACTTCCTGCGCGATGGGCCGCACATCATAGGAGGTAGCCGTCACGGCGGTGGTGTTTTCTCGGAATTCAGCCTCACCTATCATTTCGATGGCTGAGTCGCGTTACCACTAACCTCATGCCGAAAGAAGGCAATCCGGACCACTACGCACTGTTGTTCGTCGACGACGAATTGGAATTCCTATCCGCCATCCAGGAGTTCTTCGCCGACCTTGGGTACGAGGTTTACATTGCTCACAATGGTCAGGACGCCCTTCTGAAGGTAAAAAAGTTTAGGCCGAACGCCGTGTTTCTTGACATCTTTATGCCCCACATGGACGGCACCGAAACCCTGCGCCTGATCAGAGAGATCGATGAGGGTATCCAAGTAGTTGTGGTCTCAGGATATGCCTCCGCAGAGCTGGCCAAGGATCTGCTGCAACAAGGGGCTTGCGATTTTTTCCAGAAGCCAGTGGATCTGATGAAATTGTTGGCAACTATCAAGCATCTGCAAACCCTTTCAAAGCCATCAGAGGCCTCCAAACCGGTTTCCACTTGACATTCTGAAGGCCTCTGATTATCCTACAAAACGCTAGTTAACTTCTTTATTTAGGGCAGGTTCCCCCTCTTGCCCAGTGTTGTAATCGAGAATAACGCCCATAGAACGGGGGTTTTTCTCGATTCCGTCCCCTTCTCCATCCCCAACATTTAGCTGCGAATCTCCTCTCCGACTCCGGATATCCCGCGGGCATTGGGGGCGGGGATCCGCAACACTTAACACCGGAATATCCTAATTATGACTGGTTCACCCATCGTCGTTTTGGACATCGGGGCATCCAAGGTGATGTGCCTGGTTGGAGAACTGCAGGACGAAGATAGAATTACGGTATTGGGTATCGGCAGTCGTCCCACATTGGGACTGCGCAGAAGCGTGGTGATAGACATGCCACGCATTGTCGACTCGATTCGCGGGGCCATCCGCGATACAGAAAGATCTGCCGGATTGAAGATTACAGGCGGCTATTTGGGAGTCGCCGGTGAAGACATATCCACGCGAACCAGCCGTAGCACTGTAGCCATTTCAGGGATATCCAAACCGATCGATGAGAACGACGTTGACCGAGCCTTGATCGCTGCCGAACAGGTAGATCCTCCCGGGGCCGTGACCGTATTGCACCGGTTCGTGCAGAGTTATACCGTCGATGGTGAACTAGTTCAGAACCCGCTTTGGTTGCACGGCAATCGCTTGGAGCTAGAAACCTTGAGCATCACCGCCTCAAGTCAAGCGTGCACAACCTTGCAGCGTGCCACTGAAGAAGCGGGAATCGAGATCGTCGGTTTCATGCTAGAAACCGTAGCCGCTGCGTCGTCCGTGCTAACCCAGGACGAACGGGATATGGGCGTCGGCATCTTGGACATGGGAGCGGGAACTACAGACTTGGCTATATTCGATGGACCGCTGCGTCACGTAAAAGAGATTCCCTTTGGCGGTGACGACATTACCAAAGACCTTTCAGTAGTCTTGAGCATGTCGCCTCGAGAAGCGGAACAGCTCAAACGCCAGTATGGCTCGGTATGTTATCGCGAAAATGAAGACGATGAGACCATTTCCTTTCGCACGACCACAGGCAAGGTCCACACCCTGACGATGCATCAGCTGAGTGAAATTATCGAAGCTCGCCAGCACGAAATACTCGAGTTTGTGAAAGCAGAGCTCGGAGAGCTGTCTTCTAACCATATGCTAGCCGCCGGTTTCGTCTTCACTGGTGGCGGAGCGCTATTGGGTAACATTGCTGAACTGGGTGAAGAAGTGCTCGGATTGCCGGTACGCATCGGATTGCCACAGAGGGTCATCGCGGCCGAATCGCTACAAGACCCTTCCTTCGCCACAGCGACAGGCTTGTTGCGCTTTGCCGCCGATGAGCGCGCCCGCGAGGGCCATCTACTATCGCCCGAACCAACCGGGTCGCGCTTCCGTGAGAAGCTGACAAAACTATTCAGCTTTCTGTAGGGCAACTATGACATAGGCCACCCTAGCTCAGTTGGTAGAGCAACTCACTCGTAATGAGTAGGTCGCCGGTTCGACTCCGGCGGGTGGCTCCATAAAAAACAATGGGTTACG